>DJGU01000058.1:6042-54858 GCA_002432795.1 Anaerolineaceae bacterium UBA5838 | reverse complement strand
CCCGTAAAACATGGCCTTACAGACAGTCCGACCTGCTGGCCTTGGTCTAGTTACTCCAACTTCGTGGAGAAAGGGTACTATTCCAAAGAATGGGTACCAGACTTGAAGCAATTTGAAGATTCAGACAATTGGGGAGAATGATTCGAGTAAGCGTGGCGTAGGGTGGGTTGGCGTCACGGAATTCTTAAACGTAGTGCCTGCATATAGCCAACCCACCACAAAACCTCTGCATTTAAACGGTGGGTTTGCTTTTAAATGCTTGTCAAATTCCCACCTCTGTTCACGCCAACCCACCCTACGTGGCTCGCAAAAATTTATAAAAAACCCCGGTTTTCCGGGGTTTTATAACAGCATTCAAAATTATTATCGGCGTCTGCCGCTGGCGCGACCTGCCACCGAAATGTAATACAGGAGCTGCAAAATAGAGGTCGCCAGCCCTGCCACATAGGTCCACGCCGCGGCATCCAGCACCTGTTTCACACCTTTGCGCTCTTCTTCATTGGCAACCAAACCGGTCTGGTCCAGCATCTGGCGGGCGCGCTTGGAAGCATCCAGCTCAACGGGAAGGGTGATCAGCGAAAAGACCGCTGTGGACGAGAATAAAATCACGCCAATCATCGCCAGGTTCGCCATACTCAAAACCACGCCAATCATCACCAAGAATATGCCAATGTTCGAGCCAAAGCTCACCAGCGGCACAATCGCAGAGCGCAGGCGCATCGGACCGTAACTGGTCTTATCCTGCATGGCGTGCCCAAGTTCGTGCGCCGTGATCGCCATCGCGGCGACTGACGGCTGATCTGCCACCCCCTGAGAGAGTGCCAGTGTGTCGTTGCGTGGGTCGTAGTGATCGGTCAGTGTGCCCTTGGTGCGGGTGACCTTCACATTTTCGAGCCCCACACGTGGCTTGAGCTGCTCGGCAGTGTCCAAGCCAGTCAGGTTATGGTAATTGCGCACCTGGCTCCACTTGCTGTAGGCAGATTTGACCTTAGCCTGTGCGAAAAGGCTCAGTAAAAGCCCGGGGATCATATAGAGTAAGTATTCAAAGTTCATCGTATTCTCCTTGTTAGCGATATATTCTTATCAAACAACAGTACTTTTTAGGGCAATTCGCTGAGTAAGAGTTCTACGGCAGCATCCAATTGCGGATCGAGACCGGCGTCGTAGTCTTCCTGGGTGTATTCCACGACCAGGTCAGGCGTGAGGCCAATGCCATCGATCTGGTTGCCGTTCGGGGTCAGCCAGCGGGCGATCGTGATGCGCACGCCGCTTGGTTCAGTACGGAGGGGGATCCAGTTTTGCACTGAACCTTTACCGTAGCTGGTCATCCCAACCAGTTTCGCGCGTCCGTAATCCTGCAGCGCACCGGCAGTGATCTCTGATGCTGAAGCTGATCCTTGATCAATCAAAACCACCAGCGGGATTTCCGTTGCCAGACCGCCTTTCTTTACCGGATAAGGGTCGCGGGAGCCATCACCATACTCCTCATACAGCACCACGCCATCTTTCAGGAATTCCGAAGTGACCTCAACAGAAGTTACCAGATAGCCGCCGCCATTGCCGCGTAAGTCTAAAATTATACCTTTCGGTTTTTGTGACAATAAATCCTTCAGGGCTGCTCGCAGCTTATCCGTAGCCAACTCATTGAAGGTATAAAGTGCTATGTATCCAACGCCATCCTCACGCATCTCGTATTCCACCACCGGGATCTGGATCACGGCTCGTGTTACTGGAACATCAAAGGTCTCCTCCCCACGCCGGATGGTCAGCACGATGGTGTCGCCGGCAGGACCCAGAATTCTCTGCAAAACCAGGTCTCCCGGAATGCCAGTCATGTCCTCGCCATTAATCGCGATCACAAGGTCCAGTGCTTGTAAACCTGCTCCTTCAGCCGGAGAGCCTTTCATGGGAGAAATAATTTCCACGTAATCGCCGCTGGTATCCACCCAGGCGCCAATGCCCGTATACTCACCCTCCATCTCGGTGTTAGCCTGTTTGAATTGCTCGGGGTCCATGTAGGAGGTGTGCTTGTCGCCTGTGGCTGCCAGCATACCCTGAATGGCGCCGCGCATTAAGGCCACATCGTCCAATGGTTGGTCAACAAAGTTCTCATGCAAGAGTCTCCAGCTCTCCCAGAAGGGATCAAAGAGCTCTTTCAGCTCTTCCGGCGTGGACGCGCTGGTATATTCCAGGCAATAACTGGTGGGGGTTGGGGCTGGCGGAAGCTCACCCTCAGCCTGCGGTTGGTCGCCATCGGACGGCAGCTGGCTGCTTTCAGGTTGGGGCACAAGCGTCGGGCAGGTGTCGTAGCCCAACGCCTGCCGGATTGGGTTTTTTCGAAGCACACTGGCAGCGCCGAAGCCAAGGCCAAAGGAACCTGCCAGCAATAAAATTGCGACAAAGACCAGTAAACACGAACGAACTGTTTTATTTTCCATTACAACTCCATTTAAACCACCGCTCTATAACGGCGGTCCTTCAACAAGTTTATTTCCATTATTTGATAAAAAGTACGGCAGCTCCGTCAGATTCTTGATGACGGGATGTTTCGACGCGATCTCTTCAAAAGATACACGCAGCGTCTGGATCCCAAGTGCTTTGGCAGCATCCAGGTTAGTCTCGAGGTCGTCGACAAACAAGGTTTCTTCTGGCTGGGGCGCGCCTGCAAGCTTCAGCGCGATCTCAAAAGCCTCAGCGTGCGGCTTGCACCACGGCTCAGTATCCATCACGTCGATCACACCCTCAAACAGATCTGCGACACCCAACAGCCCCAGCACATTGTTTGCGTGCTGCCGGCTGGCGTTAGTGAAGATCCATTTTCTCTGCGGCAAAGAACGCAAGGCTGCCTTGAGCTGATGATCGGGCTGGATTACCTTCGAGAGGTCCACTTCGTGCACAAATTCAAGATAATCCTGAACGTCAATCCCATATTCAATATTCAGACCGCGCATCGTTGTGCCGTGCTCCAAAAAAAGACGCTCCCGTTTTTCAGGGATCTCATTTTCCGGAATTCCCACAACTTGCTGCATGTATTGGAAGACCCGTTCAGTCAGGATCGGCCATACGCCGACCGAGGTCGGATAAGTCGTGTCGTCCAGATCAATCAGCAGCGTTTTTACGGGGGTCATGGACGTTCCATCCAACGATTTATTCCATTATCCGGGGTAAAGGCGTCCATTGATGAAAGCAGCGTGGCAGGGTCATCATCTACAAAAAAGAAGCGCCGGTGCTCGGCATAAATGTATTTTTCCTCAATCGCCATCTCAATCAAGGCGACTAAAGGATCGAAATATCCTTGCACGTTCAACAGTCCGACTGGTTTGTTGTGCAAACCAAGCTGCGCCCAGGTGAGTGCTTCAAAGAGCTCAGCAAAGGTGCCAAAGCCGCCAGGCAGAGCGATCATGCCATCGGCCAGTTGGTTCATGCGTGCTTGCCGCGCGTGAATATCCGGCAATATTTCCAACTCACTCAAGCCGGCATGCGCCAGATGAGGCAGATTCAGACCATCATTGATGACCCCAACCGTTCTCCCCCCTGAAGCCAACGCGCCATCTGCCACCGCGCCCATCAAGCCGGTTTTCCCAGCACCATATATCAGCGTGCGACCCTGCTTTGCCAGCGTCTCCCCCAGCATCCAGGCAGCGTCCAGATAGACCTGTTTCAGGTTGTCAGCCGATCCAGCATATACAGTGATGTTCTTTCGAAAAGTTTCAGTCATGGCAATCGATAACCCTAAAATTATACCCGCAAGAATTCTGCCCTCTGCTTCATTTGGAAACTATGGCTAAGCATGCCGCATATTGCGAATTTCACGAAATTTTTCTTTTTCTGCGGGCGTCAGGTGCCCAGGCAGGTGCAGTTCGATGTGCGCGTAGAGGTCACCATGCTCGCTGGGGTTTTTGAGTTTTGGCATTCCGAGTCCCTTGAGACGCATGGTCTTCCCGCTGTCAGTCCCTTCTGGAATGGTCAGGCGAACCGGTTTGCCCAGTG
Source organism: Anaerolineaceae bacterium UBA5838 (assembly GCA_002432795.1). Classification (GTDB taxonomy): domain Bacteria; phylum Chloroflexota; class Anaerolineae; order Anaerolineales; family Anaerolineaceae; genus Mesolinea. Next base: position 50,868 of record DJGU01000058.1, on the reverse strand, counting down.
TGTCCACGCTGACTTCGCCGCCCAGGATGGCGGTGTAAATATCGACGGGCACGGTGACGATCAGATCATCTCCCTTGCGGGTAAAGCTCCTGTGCGGAAGCACTTTTATCTTCAGGAACAGGTCCGCCCCGCCTGCCTGCCCGCTCAGGCGCACTTTGGAACCCGTGCGAACGCCTTGTGGGATGCTGGCTTCAATTTTCCTGCCGCCCTCGAACTGCAGCGTGCGTTTTGTGCCTGTATATGCTTCTTCGAGTGTGATCTCAACCTCGTGTTCCATCGGCTGAGCTCTCTGCGGGCTACGCGAAACAGGTCTACCGCTGCTGTAAGAAGGTCCGGCACTGAACCCACCTTGCCCAAAAAGCGTGTTAAAGAAATCCGAGAAGCCCCCCAGACCGCCAAACATGTCGCTGAACTCTTCCTGCGAAACAGTGCGGTATCCAGGCTGACCGCCTTGCGGCGCCTGCTGCCATCTGCCCCAGTCAAACCCACCTGGTTGCCCGCCGGTGGATTGATAACGCTGCCATTCCGAGCCAAACTGGTCGTATTTCTTGCGCTTTTCCGGGTCCGAAAGTACCTGGTAGGCTTCGTTCACTTCCTTAAACTTATCCTCTGCCCCTGAGTCTTTGTTCACATCAGGGTGATAGCGGCGTGCTAGTTTGCGATAAGCAGTTTTTATTTCGCCCTCAGTGGCGGTTTTGCTGACACCAAGCGTTTTGTAATAATCCTTATAATCCATCATTAATCCATTCCAGCCCAATGCGGCTCAATAATTCTTGTATGATAACAGTCCATTGTTGAAATTCTATTAACCCCGTTGAATTTCAGGAAAGTACCGCCATGTAGGGACCTCGGGCTGAAGTGGGGAGTAAGGCAGCAATTTTTTCCATGATAGCCTGCCCCGCAGCTTTAACTTCAACCCGCCCAGGCAGCTTGCCGGGTTCACCGATAGCCAGCGGACCGAAAGGCTCGCCAATTCGTGTTACCACACGGGCTTTACGGTGTTTTTTCCTCAGGGTGTCAAAGATGTTCCAGTCATCCTCGCTAAATGTGCCCAATGGCAGGATCGGCACGCCCAGGCGCAGCGCCATGAAAGCCGCTCCCGGAAGCGGAGTGCCCAGCGGGGGCTTGTGCACATGCCCCTCCGGGAAGATCCCCAGGATGCCGTCCTGAGACAACACAGCCTCAGCCGCGCGCATGGCTGCCAGGTTTGGCGTGCCCTGCATAATGCGCAGCGTGTCCCAAATGCGCGGGAAGAGCTTCATGCTCATTGGCGCGTTGGGCATTTCGGCATCGCCGATAAATTCCAATGGATACTTTGTGCTGCGAATGGGACCGATTGAATCCAGAAAGTGGAAGTGGTTCCCCACGATCAGTAGAGGACCCCTCTTGGGCAGGTTTTCCGTACCATGGACCTCGTAATCTACTAAAATTTTTGCCAGTAAGTTGATTCCACCTCGCAGGACGCCTCGGCGAAATTGGTGGCGCGGGTAACGATACTTGTCTAAATATTCGGATTTGGTTTCCTGTCTGCCCATAAAACATCCTGTAAAAATATTATCATTTTGGTCAATTATACGGCAAACCCGGACCACGATGAGCCGACATACCACCTATTACCTTGTAGGGCGGGTTGGCGTTATATATCCTTAGCCTCCACGCATCTCACTATAGCCTACCCACCAATCCGCGTCTTCTTCTCACATTAAGGTCTGCGTAAAATTAGCACCTGAGTCGTAGGGCGGGATTGAAAGTACTATGCCGGTTTTCATTTGTAACACTTACCGTACTTTCAATCCGCCAGCAGCCAACCGTATTGGCGGATTGAGGACCGAATGATAACCCATAGGATGATCGTCAAATGGTCCTCAATCACGCCCTACAATTAACGATTAGATTCGTCGCAAAAGAGGCTTAGAATGACAAGAACATTTCAATTGCGCATTTCAACCCCTTACGCGTGGAGAAAAAAGAGAGATCGCCACGGTCGCTAACGCTCCCTCGCGATGACAAAGGTAGTTAGCCCTCGTAGGTCAGAATGAGCCTCAGTTGCTCACTCCGACAACTCGGTGAGAATTTCTCTGTCATCCTGAACGAAGTGAAGGATCTGGTCTTTCAAGACAAGATTCTTCGCAAAAGAGGCTCAGAATGACAGGATTCGCCGGCAGAGAATATGCCCAGCCTGCCCGACACCCTCCAGGGAGGGGGAATTAAAATGGCGAAGTCCCCGGAGCTTGCGGAGGGCAGTGGGTCCTGTCCTCCTAAGCCTGCGAAGGTTCTGATTTTGGAGGGAAAGATTCTTCGCAAAAGAGGCTCAGAATGACAAGAACATTTCAGTTGCGTATTTCAACTCCTTACACTTGGAGAAAAAAGAGAGATCGCCACAGTCGCTAACGCTCCCTCGCGATGACACAGGGGAATAATATCGCTCGTAGGTCAGAATGAGCCTCAGTTGCTCACGCCGACAACTCGGTGAGAATTTCTTTGTCATCCTGAACGAAGTGAAGGATCTGGTCTTTCAAGACAAGATTCTTCGCAAAAGAAGCTCAGAATGACAGGGCGGGTGGGGCTTGTCATCCTGAACGAAGGCGTAGGGCGTGATTGAAAGCACTGTGCCAGCCTCCATACAGAATCTTCGCCGTGCTTTCAATCCGCCGCAACCCAAGTGTATTGGTAGATTGAGGACCGGTTATGAACCCGTAGGATGATTGCCAACAGATCCTCAATACCTCCAGGGCACTTCGTCTCACCCAACAACTAATGATTGGATTCTTCGAAAAAAAGCGCAGGATGACAGGAAATGTCGGCGTGAAAATCGCAAGTTACCTACGGCTCTGTCATCCTGAACGAAGTGAAGGATCTGATCTTTACTAATTAGATTCTTGGCAAAAGAGGCTCAGAATGACAGGGCAGGTGGGGCTTGTCACCCTGAACGAAGTGAAGGATCTGGCCTTGCGCTATTAGATTCTTCGCAAAAAAGCTTTGAATGACAAGAACATTTAAGTTGCGCATTTCAACCCCTTACACCTGGAGAAAAAAAAGAGATCGCCACAGTCGCTAACGCTCCCTCGCGATGACAAAGGTAGATGTTAGCCCTCGTAGGTCGGAATGAGCCTCAGTTGCTCACTCCGACAACTCGTTTAGAATTTCTTTGTCATCCTGAACGCAGTGAAGGATCTGGTCTTTACTGATTAGATTCTTCGCAAAAAAGCTCAGAATGAAAGGGCGGGTGGGGCTTTTCATCCTGACCAAGAAAAAGGCTCAGAAGGACGGGCCTCTTTCGTCCACCTTTCGTCTACCTTTCCCCGTCTACCCTTTCCCCCTTTCAACCATTCCTTGATGTTACAATTAAATCTATGGATACGATTTTTCTAGGAAACTCTGTTCTGCATTGGCTGAAGGCTCTGGCGGTTTTCGCTGTGGTTCTCTTACTGCTTTTTCTTTTACGAACTTTCTGTCGCAAAAAAGTAAAACAAAATCCCAACCCAAAACTTCTCACCCGCCTGCTCAGCCAGATCATCCTGCCAACAGCTCTGATTACGGCCATCTGGCTTGCCTCCCGCCTGCTCCAAATCCCTGAGCCAGTTCGCACCCTGCTTAGGGTCCTATTGATTGCTCTGCTCACTGTCCAAATCGGTCGCTGGGCGGACTTAGGCCTCAGCCACTGGATCGAACAGCAAATTGAAAAAATGCCTGACGACGACTACAACCGCCGTACCTCACTGCGTGGGATTGCCATTATCGCCCGCATCCTGATATGGCTGGTAGCTGTGCTTGTCATCATCGAAAGTATTCCAAACTTTGATATCGCCGGCATCATTGCCAGCCTGGGTATTGGGGGTATTGCCATCGGTCTCGCAGCCCAGAGCCTGGTGGCTGATTTACTCTCCAGCCTGACCATTCACCTTGATAAACCCTTTGAACCCGGCGACTCTATCGCAACGGGCGATTTTTCCGGCACCGTTGAGAAAATTGGCTTGAAATCCACCAGCATTCGCAATCTTTCAGGGGAAGAACTTACTGTATCCAACTCTCAGATGCTGAAAACCCCACTCCGGAATTTTAGCCGCATGGAGGAAAGACGCGTTTCATTTACCATCCAAATCGCCAGCAACACTTCCACTGAAAAACTCGCGCTTATTCCTGAATTGGTAGAGAAGGCCTTCGAGGGACTTGAAAACGTGCGTTTTACACGGGCACACTTTCAAGCAGTGGCACTGACGGGTTTTGTTTTTGAGGTTGTGTATTTTGTGACATCCCCTGATTTCGCCCTTTTCGTGAAGGCGCAAAATCTCATCAATTATCGGATCTACCAGGATCTTCAAAACGAAGGGATCTTCTTTAGCGTCATACCCGCAGTCCCGCTCTAAGAGTAATCCAAGCCTGAAAACAGGCTTACCAATCAGAAGGTAATCGCGGGGAAAACCGAAAGAATCTTCCTAAAGCTTACTGGCTCGCTCCTGCAGTTCAATCTCTTCAGGCGTTTCTGCCTCAATGGTAATGCCGTGAGGGCGCGACTTGCCGTGATCATCCACGTAAACAAAGGTCAGGAATCCATCCACCGTCGGCTCTTCTTTGGTGGTCGCCCGTACATAGGCAATCAGGCGCGACCGACCGGTGAGCGCGATTTTTGATTCAAAACGAATGACTTCTCCAGGTCTTACCGGACGCTGAAAGGTCATCCCATGGATTTTGAGGCAGAGCACATACTGCGGCGGCAGTAAATCAGCCGCAGCGATGAACCCCGCCTCCACCATCCACTCCGCTCCTCTTCCCGCATATAAAGTATGGTGGTGATTGAGGTCTTCGCCCTTCACCAAATGATGGATTGTCAATGTTTTCATGCGCATGTTTCACCTCATGGGATCATGATGATCAGGTTGTCAAAGGCAACCTTAAAGCCGCCTGTTTCGAAAGTGCCAGCTATCAACCCAAAGCTGCCTGGTGAATAATCCGGATCCTGCACTTCCCCAAGCAAAATGCCATCCACCGCCAGCAGCAGTTTTTCCCGGCTGCATTGAGCTGCCAGCCGATAGGGACCAGACCCTGCCAGTTGTTCGCTGTAGGTCCACTCGATCAGGGTAATATAATCATCACCAAGCTGTTTCCAAATGGTGAAGTAACCGTCCTCGCTGATCTCAAGCGCCGTAAAGTGCTGGTCATCCTGCAGTCCACAGATAAATCCATAGTCCGCATCCCCCACCGAGTTCGCCACGCGCACGTCTGCCTCAGCCATCAGCGCTTCATAGGGGAAGTACTGGTCTGACCAATACCAATACATGGGTGTGACTACTTCAATCGTGTATTCACCATTTTCATAGGCACGCTTCCCATCTTCATCAGAAGTTCTAAGCCAACCGCTGCTCGCATCCGAAAAGTCATCCGCAAAAACAACCTCTCCGACGCCGTGATAGGCCAGGTTTTGGCTTTCCCCGCTGCTGACAGTCACCTCGCCCCGCTTGGCGGCCTCAATCATCTCCAGTGCAAGGTTGATCGGACGCAGAGCATTAATAAAGCCGCCCGTTGGCACACAATCGTCATTTTGGTCAATATAGCCGTCGCGGTTGGTATCCCGCACGGGTCTGCAGTCTACGATGTCCAGTGAGATATCTCCGGAACCCAGCTGGGTTGGGATCCCAACGATTTGCCCCAGGAAATTGACCGCCAGCCCGCCAGAATTTCCACCAGCGATTGTGCCGCTGGTTTTAATGAAAGCTCGATTGCCAAATGGCTCCTCGGCAGTAAAGCCGCTGACCTCCCCGCGAGTGAGCGTGATCGTCCCGCCCCCGATGACCGGGTAGCCTAAGATTACGATCGACTCGCCCAAATTGAGAGTGTCCGAGTCGCCAAGCGGCACGAATGGAAGTTTGAGCTGGCTGTAGTCCAGCGGGTTTCCTTGCATGTCCCAGGCTGGTTTGATGACCGCCAGATCCAACTGCGAGTCAGCCTGAACCACATAGGCGTAGTAGCTATCCACTGGCGGCTGATCCTGGGCAACAGTCAGCGATACAAGCAGCGCCACAACTTCGTCGTATCTGGTGGAGCTGACAACGTGATCGTTGGTAAGGATCAATCCATCCGAACTGATGATCGTTCCCGAACCAGTCCAGCGCGGCACATATTCACCCTCAAAATCCACAAAAGCGGTGATCTGCACCACCGCCTGGTAAGGAATAGCACCAAGGTCAGGCGCCTGCTCTTCCGGAGAGAGTCCTGGATCCCAACCTGTGGGGGTGGTACCTGCAACTTTCATCTTTGTTTCGATGGCTGTGATCACTGAATCTGAAACAACCTGCCAGTTTCCCAGGACCTCGCCGCTCTTATTAGCCCGGAAGCGAAAGATAAAGTCCTCAACGCCGGTCGGAGCGATCGTTATATCCAGCTTGATGACCCCATCCCCATTTGCCTGCGTTTCCATGCTCAGCGGAGGTATTGAGCCTTCGTAGCTAGCCCATTCGAAAAAATTGGATTCAAAGCGGATTTCCTTCACAGCAGCGTTGACAATATCCGGGTTGGAAAGTGTCAACTCAAGGTCAAAGACCTGTCCTTGCTGGATGGCTGTACCTGGGTTTTTAGCACTTACCTGGAGTTTCCCCCCGCCGCTTGGTCCTGGCACAACGCAGGATCCCGCAAGCAGCATCACGATCAACAAGCGTAACAAGTTTTGTCTGAGTTTAACTATCATGGTTTCCATTGCAACTCTCCGTAGAATCGTGGCTACGCATCTATTGTACATGAAAGGAGCCAGTTTTCGATAAGCAACACCCACCATAGGCCCCAGCCAGTGTAATTACCCTCAGCCATCTCGGGAGGAGTCATATATGGAACAAAATTCTACGGTCCAAAAAGCAATAAAAATCAGCAATCTCACTGCGCTTGTCTTAGCCGCAACCGCCATTCTGCTTTTAGCCCTCCTGGTGGCTTTCAATATTAAACCACTCTACAATCACTTTACGGGACCTTTTGAGGTTAGCAGCGAGGAGTTGATTTCGTATCAGGGTCCACAGGACACTTTCCGCACTTATGTGACGACCTATCCAATTATGGCTCTGGACACCAGCTATCACTTGTTTGAAAAATTGGATAATGGCACTGAATTTATTAGTCATTCGTATTATGCGCTGCTGTTTGAGGACCGGCTTTTATTAGCAAAATACCCGGGTTCCGGGAAAGGTGATGACATTCAACCAGGACCTGTCACTGGCAAAATTGTCAGGTTGACGGATGAAGAAAAAATTCAGGTTTTAGAGGCTCTCAAAGAAGAATATCCTAATCTCAAAGAGGTCTTTTTGCCTTACCTTTTGGACACAACAGCGGATAGCGGGTCAGTTTGGCTCTCAATCGTCGGCATCGCTATCCTTTTTGCCCTTTCCGTCTTGAGTCTGGTCAACCTCATCCGCCGCTCTGGCGACTCCTCAAAGCATCCGATTGAAAGCGTAATCTCAAACCCTGACGACTGGCAGCAAACCCCCAACGTACCGATGTAGGAGCATTCCATTGCTGAGCCTCGCCCTTCCCTGAATCTTGTAAACAATCACCCCGGAGAATGTTTAGATAATCATAATTATCTAAACACCCCAAGGTTATCCTGGGCGGGCATGGCATGCCATGCCCCTACCTCAGGAATTTTGTTCTCGCCGGCTTGTTGCGTGCGAAGACACGTTCAAAAATTTGGTAGGGTTGACGCACGCGTCAACCAAGAAGTTATGGAACGGCAAGGCTCAGCTAATTCCAGTTAATAGTCGGGTCGAGCGGCCAACCAAGTGCTTCCGGGTCGGTACCATACCAATCATTCGGGTCAACGTTGGTGGTTTCCATCCCCGCTTTGACTTCAACGGCGACCAAAGTGTGGTCCGTGCAACTCTCCAGGTAGCCACAAGTGACGAAATTGGAATATGCCGCGTAAAAGGTTCTGGTAGGATTCTCAATCAGATAAGCCAGCACATGATACGTGCCCACCGGCAGCGATTCAAACCGGTAATTCATCTGGTTCAGCACCGTATTTTGCCAATAATACTCACCTGTCAGGATATTAAATGCCACAACCCTTAGCGGTGGGACCATTTCAGAGGGATAACCCAACCTCCCGGAAACGCTTCCGGTGGCTTGGACAGTCGCTGTCGGTACAGGTGTCTCGGTAGGTTTAAGCGGTGTGAAAGTGGGCTCGGGCGTCGGGCAGACCGGACAAGTCGCCGTAGGCTGTGCTAATAGCGTTTCTAAAGAGGTTATTTGGTCTGCCTGAATTGTCGATTGAACATTCACCGCCACCAATGTTGCCCGCAGTTCGGCTTCAACGTTGGTATTCTGAGGGGTGACGCAGGCGCTCAGCGTCACAAGAAGAATAATCACAGCAAAAAGAATTCGTTTCACGGGTCTCCTCTCAATCAGGACAGGTTGTATGTGATTATACAATCTCAAAGCTTTCATAAAAGCCGTTGATTAAGGTTTTAAAGGATTGATCGCTTGCCCCTCTACTACTCCCATTATTCATCTCCGCAGTAGCAACCTTTTCCGCTGCCATCGAAATTTCCACTAAATCGCTTATACTTTACCCATGCTTGAATTCGACTTTCCGCCGCTTCAACCGATGGTTTTTACCGTTACCACTCTCAGCAATTACCTGCGTGAAGTGCTTGAGAGCGACGAGATCCTGCGCGACGTCTGGGTTCGGGGAGAGATTTCCAACTTGAGCCAGCCGCGTTCCGGGCACCTCTATTTCACCCTCAAAGACAGCGAAGCACAACTGCGCTGCGTGATGTGGAAGAGCCAGACCTTCCGCCTGCGTTTCAACCCCAAGGATGGCCTGAGTGTGGAAGCCCACGGCGCCATGAGCCTTTATCCAGCTGGGGGGCAGGTGCAGCTTTACATCGACGAAATGCAGCCGGTTGGGGAAGGTCAGCTCTACCAGGAATTTCTGCGCCTCAAAGCCCGCCTTGAAGAGGAGGGGCTCTTTGCGTCCGAACTGAAGCGCCCGCTGCCGCAATTCCCGCGACACATCGGCGTCATCACCTCCGCCAGCGGAGCTGCCCTGCAGGACATTCTGAACACCCTGCGCCGGCGCCTGCCGCTGGTGCGCGTCACGCTTGCCCCGACCCCTGTTCAGGGTGCTGAAGCCCCTGCCGGCATAGTCGGTGCCTTCCAATCGCTCAAAACGCTGCCCGATCTGGACCTGATCATCCTTGCCCGCGGTGGCGGCTCGATCGAGGATTTGTGGTCATTCAACGATGAAGCCGTCGCTTACGCCATCCGCGCCTCGCATGTACCAGTCATCTCGGGCGTGGGGCACGAAACGGACTTCACCATCGCCGATTTCGCGGCCGACCTGCGCGCCCCCACCCCCACAGCCGCAGCCGAACTTGCTACCCCGATTACCAGTGCTGACCTGGCAGCGGAGCTTCTCGCCATCCGACAAAATCTGAACCTCAACCTCAAAACCAGGTTGAGCAATTTGCGTCAGGACTTGCTGCTTGCAGAAAACCGCTTGCAGCGTCACTCTCCGGCACAGCGCGTGCGCACTTACCTTCAATCTCAGGACGAAACACGCGAGCGTCTCGAGCGCGCCATGCGCCACTACCTTGCCGAGCGTCAGCTCAAACTGCAAAACCAGCTTGCCCGCCTGGAAAGCGTGAGCCCAATGGCAGTGCTCAGGCGCGGCTTTGCCATCGTCAGCGACGCCCAGACCCACCAACTGATTTCGCGCCGCAATCAGACCAGTCCAAACCAATCCATCCAGATCCAGTTGAGCGATGGCAAAATCGCCGCAACTATCTCAGGAGATAACTCATGACCGACCAATCCACACCCAGTTTTGAAACTGCCTTTGCCTCCCTGCAGCAGATCATCACCCAGCTCGAAAACACTGAACTGCCGCTGGAGGAAGCACTGAAACTGTATGAAGAAGGCAAACGCCTGAGCGACATCTGCAGCCAACTGCTGGAGACCGCTCAATTACGCGTGGAAACGCTTAGCTCGACCACTTCATCCGTGGATGGTGAGTCGGCGTGAACTTTTTAAGTTTCTTCACCAATCCGGTTGGTATCTCAACCATGCTTAGCTGGATCCTGGCACAGTTGATCAAAGTGCCCGTGGAGTACCTGCGCTACAAACGCTGGGACTGGACGCTGCTGTTGAACGCCGGAGGTATGCCCTCTTCGCACTCCGCGCTGATGACCGCCGTTGCGACTTCCATAGGGCTGAATGTCGGTTGGGGCAGCCCGATGTTCGCCCTGGCACTCGCGATTGCTGGTATCGTGGTATACGATGCAACAGGGGTCCGCCGGCAGGCAGGCTTGCATGCTGAACGCATCAATCAGATTGTGCGCGAGCTGCTGCATTTGAAGAAACTTGAGGAAGACCAGGTCTCCTACCTGCGGGAAATCATCGGTCACACTCCTGGCGAGGCGGGCGTGGGTGTGTTTTTTGGGATAGTGATTGCTTTCGCGGTGCAGTGGGTTATGGTTTGGCGCTGATGCTGTTAGTTAGTTGCCATTGCGAGCATCCTTTGCGACACGATGTGTACTATTTCATGAGCAATCTAAAATGCTAACGGCTTCTGCCATCGCGAATCCTTTTTTAATCTGTCATTGCGAGCGCAGCGAAACAATCTAAAATGTAGGCACACCACAAAATTCAACCCTGGGATTTATACAGCAATATTTTCACAACTTCCCAGATTTGAGATTGCCACGACCTTTGCCAAAGCTCCGCCTTTTTCATCCATCAATACCTGCTGGCAAAAGTCTCGCAATGACAGGTAGAGGTTTTCTGTCATTGCGAGCGCAGCAATCTATAATGCTAACGGCTTCTGCCATCGCGAGTGCAGCGAAGCAATCTGAACTGCGTGCGGTTTCTGTCCTTGCGAATCCCTTTTTAATCTGTCATTGCGAGCGCAGCGAAGCAATCTAAACTGATAGCAAACTACAAAATTCAACCATTGTATAGATACCGCAATATTTCTGCAACCTTCAAGATTTGAGATTGCCACGACCTTTGCCAAAGCATCACCCCCTCAACCTTCACAGCCTATGGGCAAAGGTCTCGCAATGACAGGTGGAGTTTTGCTGTCATTGCAAGCCTCTTTTGTGACACGAAGTGTACTATTTCGTAAAAAATCTAAACTGCGGGCGGATACTGTCATTGCGAGCACAGCGAAGCAATCTAAACTGATAGCCCACCACAAAATTCAACCGTGGGATAGATACCGCAATATTTCTACAACCTTCCAGATTTGAGATTGCCGCGACCTTTGCCAAAGTACCGCCCCTTTACCCCTATCATCTTGCTGTCAAAGGGCTCGCAATGACAGGTATGCTTTACCTGCATCAACCATCACAACTAGCCAGCAAAGGTCTCGCAGTACCAGCTATGTGTCATTGCTAACCACCCCAATTCAAGTAAATCACACCCAGGGCATAGCCAAGCTTGGAAGGGTTACGCAAGGCTGCCCGCTGAAGGCTCGTCTGCTGGGGATAATCTGCTTTCCGCCGGAAGCGCTTGCCGAAGATACGCTCCATAGCCTGAGTGTCATCCCTCGTTTCACTGATCACATCAAAATTCTTCGCAAAACCCAAAATCCGGCTGTCAGGAGGAAGCAGACTCTTCAAACCTGAGTGCAACAACCACGAATAGCACACCATCGCCCGGAATTGCGTCCCTGGGAAAACATCTTTAAAGAAACCTCTTGCCATCTGCAGCGACTCGGCCACACGCTCCTGCGCCAGATCTGCCCCGGTTTGGATGTGCACGTTCAACACGGGCGTGCCCGCCGGCAGCCTGGATTTCTGAGCATCGGTGATCACAAAAAACGGGCTTCCGTCATCGCAGCTTTCCAGGTAAACCATTTTCATCGGCTGATACTGCAGCACGCCCAGCTTGAAAATCTGCGCGCTTACCAAATGCCGCAGCCAGATGCAATCCGCGCGGCTTAGCCCGACCTTGGCGGTTTTTTGGTAAAACAAACGCTGCCGCAAGGCTATATCGCTGAAAGTATCGTTAATAATTTTCTCTGAAACGCCAAGATTCTCATACTCACCCCGAATCTCAGCCAACTTCCAGACAAGCACCGCCAACCTCCCCAGCGGATGCAGCCGGCAGATTGGAAACTCCGGTACTTCGCCTGCGTAAGCGCTTTCCGCCAGGTCTGCCATCCGGCGCAAGTGCCGCTGAGCGTAGCCAATGACCGATGTGTTAGCATCCTGGCCTAAAGCAAGGCCTGTCAATTCTTGCAGAAAAGAAAGAGGGAGCTCAGCCATTCTTGCCAGACAAGGTTGATTTCTTACAGTTTTCAGGGCAGACACAGGGGTCTGCCCCTACGAAAGCCACCTCTCCCTCAACCCCCCAGTTGTAGGGGTAACCCCCCGTGATTACCCGTGTAGACAGCATAGACGGGGTGTCCTTTACGACCCAAGAAAATCTGTTTGAAAGATAAAAGGAAATGCTCACACAAACGCCATATAAGCCTTCATTGTTCAACCATTTGATGCGAATACTGACCAACTGGTCAGATTTTGCAATACTTTCAGCCTTTTTCAGCCAGCTTGCCTTTTATTTTCAATAAGATTGCATCCAATTCCGGCACTTTCAGCAGCTTCAGCATCAGGCCGTAGGTCAGCACCCCCAACATAACTCCCACAGCCAACACCAGGAATTTATTTAAATCCCCGGACAGTGTCATCCATCCAAATAGCACCAAGCCCATCACCGTGCTGCCAGCCAGAGCCAGCGCACCAGTCCGCAGGATTTGCTTCCCTCCAACTCCTTGTAAGCGCCGGCGCATGATCGCAAACAAAACCAGGCATTCCACCCCGGTTGCCGTAGTGTTTGCCAGCGCCAGACCTCCCAAAGGCAGCCAGCCTATCCGGCTAAAAAGCCGGGAGAAGAAAAAGGAAAGCAGAATATTGCCCGTCATCGCCGCGACCCCGACCAGAACCGGGGTTTTGGTGTCGTGCATGGCGTAAAACGCGCGGCTCAACACTTCCACCAGGCTGTGCCCGGTCAGCCCCAGGGCATACCAGAGCAGCGCCCAGGCAACCATTTGGGTGGATGTGGCATCGAAGCTGCCGCGCTCATACAAAACCCGCACCAAAGGCACACGCAGAAAGACAAGCCCAATCGTCGCAGGCAGTGCCAACAAAAGCATAACACGCACAATGCTTGAAAGAGTCTGGCGAAAGTCCTCAAATTTTCCCAGTTCCACCTGCGCTGAGAGCGTCGGCAGCGAAGCCGTGCCAGCGGACTGCGCAATCGCCGCCTGAGGCATCAACATCAGTGTAAACGCCCAGGTGAGCGCGCTTGCAGATCCTGCTCCAAGCGAGAGGCTGATGATGGTGTTGGCTACAAAATTCAACTGCACGATGCCTGCCCCAAAAATCCGCGGCAGCATCAGGCGCAGCACTTTGCGCACCGGATCGTCCCTGAAACCTGCTGCCAGTTCGTAATTACGGGCAGGCAGGCGCAAGAGTGCCGGCAGCTGCAGCAGCAAATGCCCGGCTGCGCCAATCACGGTGCCGATCGCGAGGCGTTCGATCCCCCAGGAGGCTGGCAGCAGCCATACCCCCAGGATGATGCCAAAAGAATAGGCTGCAGGTGCCAACGCCGGCCATAGGAAGACCTGGTGGGCGTTCAGCATGCCCATCACCAAGCCGCTGATCCCAAAAATGATCACCGTTGGCAACATGATGCGCAGCAGGCGAGCCGTCTCAGCCACCTGCGCGGCGTTCGATTCCGGCACAAGCGCGAACAATCCGCGCTCCACCAAAAATGGCGCAAATATCCACATTAGGGTTGAAGCCAAAATCAGGACGATCAAGACCGAGTTCACCACCCCCGAAGCCAAGCGCCAGGCGCCTTTTTGATCCTTACGCGTCAAGTAACCTGTAAACATCGGGATAAAAGCTGAACCCAGAGCGCCCCCAGCCGTAAGGTTGAAGAGCAGCTCGGTCACCCGGTTGGCAGCGTTGAACGAATCGAGGGAAACACTGGTACCAAAAGCATGCGAAACAACCATGCCGCGCACTATTCCTACCATGGTGCTAAGGATGTAGGCACTCATCACGATTCCAGCCGCGCGCGCGATCTGCCGCCCAGCCTGAGCACTCCCAGTGTCGCTTAGATCCAAGGGCTTTTGGAGTTTTTCAGCATTATTCACGCCCAGCATCCCTATTTTCTTCATTCCTAAAAGCCGTTTTGGCAGTTTCCCAGAGCTGATCCATTTCCTCAAAACTCAACTGATTCACGCTGTTGCCCTGCTCTGCAGCCTTCTTCTCGATATAGGCAAAGCGTTTGCGGAAGCGTAAGTTGGTTTCGCGCAGGGCAATTTCAGGGTCAACCTTCAGCCAACGCACCAAATTCACCACCGCAAAGAGCACATCTCCGGCTTCAGCCTGTCTCTCTTCGTCAGTTTGGGCGTCGCGCAGCTCGCCCAGTTCTTCATGCACTTTGGCAATGACCGGTTCGATGGTGTGCCAGTCGAAGCCCACGCGTTTCGCCCGGCGTTGGATCTGATTCGCCTGCGAAAGCGCCGGCAGGCTGAGGGGGACACCATCCAGCATGCCCTTGTGACTCTCGCCATTGCTTTTGCGCTCATCCGCCTTGATCTTCTCCCAGTTGGTGAGCACATTTTCCACTGAATCCACGTCGATATCCGAAAAGACATGTGGGTGGCGCCGGACGAGCTTGGCATTGATGCCCTGCAGAACATCACTCATGAGGAAGTCTTCATCCTCAGTCGCAATCTGGGCGTGCAAACCGATCTGCAGCAGCAGATCGCCCAGTTCTTCGCACAGGTGCTGGCTATCTTCCTGGTCCAGGGCTTCCAGGACCTCGTACGCCTCCTCCAACAGATAGGGGCGCAGGCTCAGATGGGTCTGTTCGCGGTCCCAGGGGCAGCCATCATGGCGGCGTAAGCGGGCGATGATCTGCAGGAAGTCTTCAAAAGACGTGCCCTGACTTAAGGGCGGCAGGTACAGGCAGCTCAGCATGCCCAGGTGGATGGACTGGTCGATCTCATAAAGCGCCAGCTTCTCGACGATCTCGTCTGAAGTGCCGGCGTTGTGTACCAGCATCACGGGATGCTCCTGGGGATAATTTGCCATGAGAGTCAGCTTGAGTTCGCTGGCTTCAAAGCTGCTTTCCAACTGTGAAATGATGGCCGGGATGGTCGGGGGAAAGGAGGGTACTTCAAGGCTGGCCAGGTGCAGCGCGTCTGCCAGCACCATCTGCGGATGCAAGTCGATTCCAAGCGCTGAACAGACCGGCTCGATGAAACTAAGGCCATCAATCAGCCGGATTGGCAAATCGCTGGCTTCAACCGCTTTCATGAGTTCACTGACGGTCTCCTCAGCTACAAAGGGGCTGCCAGGCACCCCGTAGGTCACCCCTTGCTCGCGTCTGCCCAGTTCCATAACCTGCTGGACGATCATCTCGAGGACTTCACCGATATCATCCTTGGAATCGTAGATCTCGTCAAAACTGCGCACCCCTAAGCCTTCCGGTAGTCCGGCTACCGTCGGGTGGAACTTCGTCCGCAGCCAGATCTCACCGCACTGCTCAAGGTGAGCCCAGGCTTCACGGGTCAGGTATTCTGCCCCTGCGGGTCCTAATCCTACAATGGTTATTCCACGTCCAGTCATCAAATCCGCTTCCTTAATAAACATGCAAAGGCTGCCCAGCTAAACTTGGGCAGCCTTTTAATTGTAACATTACCCGATTCCAACATACCAGGCAAGCTGGCAGGTGGGAACCAATACTAACGCTTGGTGTAGGTCGGGGCCTTGCGGGCGCGCTTGAGACCTGGCTTCTTTCGTTCCTTAACACGGGCGTCGCGCGTCAGCAAACCCTCGGCGCGCAAGGCAGGACGTACGGTCTCATCTGCGGCGACAAGTGCTCGTGCCAAACCAAGTTTGACCGCGTCGCGTTGACCACTGATGCCACCACCCTGTACTTTGACGGTGACATCAAAGGAGGATGCGCTCTGACCAGTGACTTCGATTGCGTTCAGGATCGCAGGGGCATCGCCAGCCCGCGGGAAGTAATCGGTCAGGGGTTTCTCATTGACAGTAAAGCTGCCGCTGCCGGGAAAAACCCGCACACGGGCAGTACTTTCTTTGCGTCGTCCAACTGCTTCTATGTATTGTGCCATAATTCCTCTTTACTACTTTTCAAAAATAGGCTGGGGGTTTTGACCCTGGTGGGGGTGTTCTGAGCCAGCATAAATTTTCAGATTATCAAGATAACGCGCTGTCAGGCGGTTCTTTGGGAGCATGCCGCGCACCGCAAAGCGGATAATGCGATCTGGATGGGTTTCGAGCTGTCGCTTGTAATCCACTGCTTTCAAACCACCGGGATAACCAGAGTGACGATAATACTTTTTCTCTTCTTCACGGGTTTGGTTAACGCTGATTTCGGCTGCATTAATGACTACCACATGGTCTCCGAGAACCACACCGGGGGTGTAATCCGGGCGATGTTTGCCAATTAATAGCCCTGCAATTTTGGTCGCCAGGCGACCAAGGGTCTGACCAGAGGCATCCACCAGATACCACTCTCCAGTCACGTTTCCTTTAGGAATGTATGTTTTTTCCACTTCTACTTCTCCGTTTTCAAAATACATACCCGGCCTTGCAGGCTGGGCAAACAATCTTTTATTTATCCTCGTCAAAGGTCACTGCTTCCAGGGTCAGACCGCGGGCAGGAGCCAGGCTGACAATGCCAGTACTGCCCCGTTCAAGCCCAAGCCGCACAGTCTCGACTGGCAGATCGCCAAGCCCGATTCTTACCAAAACGTACGCAATTCGCCGCACCATGTGATAGAGGAAGGCATTGCCCACAATCGTGAAGCTCATGCCATCATCCTCCTCAACCCAATCCGCCGAATAAATTCTGCGGATCGTGGTGCCGCCCTCTTTCAGCGCTTTGCCAAAAGCAATAAAATCGTGCTCTCCGAGCAGGTCTTTTGCTGCTGCTTGCATTCGCGCAAGCTCCGGCTTTCGTTCAAGCCGCCAGGCGTACCTGTCGCGCAGGGGGTCACGCGCGGATTGCCAATAGAGCTGATAGCAATACTGGCGGCTAAGCGCATCGTAGCGGGGATGAAACTCCGCTGCCACCTGTGCCACGCTTTGCACCGCAATATCTGCTGGCAAGAAGGCATTCAAGGCATTCTGCAGGTCCTTATCGGGGTGGTTCCAGTCCAAATTGAAACTGATCACCTGCCCCCTGGCGTGCACACCGCTATCGGTGCGCCCCGAGGGCATAATTGCCCTGCCCTGCCATCCCAGCCGCTGAAGGGCACCCTCGAAGGTTGCCTGGACGCTGGTTTTGATTGCCTGCCTTTGAAAGCCGTTGTAATTCGTGCCGTCGTAAGCGAGGATAAGTTTGTAATGTGCCATGCCTTTCGCTTTCTCGTGAAAGGCTAATCTTTCTACTCGACTGCCTACTCGCTCACCAGCTCAAGCAGCACCATCTCGGCATTGTCACCGAGCCTGGGACCAAGTTTGAGCAGACGCGTGTAGCCGCCCTTGCGGGTTGTGAAACGCGGAGCGATATCATCGAATAACTTCTTCACAATTTCGTTGCTGTTGTTGCCAAGGCTGGCTGCGACCTGCCGGCGTGCGTTCATCTTCAGGATGTCGTCGCCTTTTTGTGCGTTGCGTGCCAGCGTGATCAACTTTTCAGCATCTGGCTGAATGGACTTTGCCTTCGCCAGGGTGGTCTGTATCTTTTCATGCTCGAACAGTTGTTTGATCATGGTCTTCCGCATGGAAGTGCGATGACCCATACTTCTGTTGAGTCGGTATCCTTTAACTTGATGCCGCATATTCTCTTACTCCACTTCTTCTTTTTCCAAATAGCCTTTTTCGACCATGGCGTCTTTTAGCTCTGTCAGACTTTTATCACCGAAATTTCGGATGGAAAGCATGGCACTTTCGCCTTTATCCAGTAAATCCAGCACATCACCAACAGTTGTGATGCCAGTTCGCTTCAGCGCGTTGAATACTCGCACAGTCAGGTCCAGGGCTTCAATCGGGGTTTCGATGACTTCCTTGCTGAAAAGCGGCGTCTCAACCTCAGCCAGGATTGCGGGTTTCACGAGTTCTTCTTCATTGGTGCCGCTGATGATCATGAGCTGCTCCATCAAGCGCTGCGATGATTCAATCAGTGCCTTCTCCGGGGAGAGTGTTCCGTCAGTCCAGATTTCAAGTTGCAGGCGATCGAAGTTGGTGTTTTGACCAACGCGGGCATTTGCCACACTCCAATTTACGCGCCGTACCGGCGAGAAGATTGCATCCACAGGCAGCACACCGATCGGCAGTCTGTCCGCGCGGTCTCCCGCAGGAAGATAACCCCGGCCGGATTCTACCGTCATGTCCATCTCCACGTGGGCATCCCTTTCATTGATGCTAAACAAATAGAGATCGGGGTTGACGACTTCCACCTCAGGTGGGCAGCGCAAATCTGCCGCTGTGATGGTGCCTTCACCCTTTACATCCAGGCTGATTGTGGCGCTCTCAACGTTGTGAAGTTTGAAGCGCAGCAGTTTGATCTGCAGCATCACCTGAATGACATCTTCGCGGACACCTTTGATAGTGGTGAATTCGTGCATCACGTCGGTGATACGCACTGAGCTTACCGCTGCGCCCTTCAAAGAAGAGAGCAAGGTCCTGCGCAGGGCGTTTCCCAGAGTGACACCGAAACCACGATCAAGCGGGCTGATCGTAAATTTTCCATAGTCTCGGGACTCTTCAGTCCGTTCAATTTTTGGTGTTACCATTTCCATATTTCCTGTCACGTTTGCCCCTAACCAGTCTAACGATCAAGTAAGACTGAACTAGTTCTTGAATTAGCGTGAGTAATACTCAACAACCAATTGCTCGCTGAGATTGCCATCAATTTCTGATCGTTCGGGGTTGCGTAGCATCCGACCTGTAAGATTTGTCATGTCGCGAGCCAACCATGTTGGCACAGTGCGACCTTCGGCTTCTTCACGCAAATTCTTGAAGAATACCGTCTCCTTGGACTTTTCTTTCACGGTAATGACATCATCGACTTTGACACCAAAAGAATGGACATCAGCGCGCTGACCGTTCACCAAAAAGTGACCGTGGCTCACCATGACGCGTGCCTGTGCACGGCTGGCTGCAAAACCAAGTCGATAGATCACGTTGTCCAGCCTGGTTTCCAGGATGGTCAACAGGTTAGCACCAGTCTGACCACGCATGTGTAAAGCCTGACCGTAAAAGCGGCGAAACTGGCGTTCATAAATACCGTAAACCCGGCGAACCTTCTGTTTGGCGCGCAGCTGCTTGCCATAGTCAGATTGACGTGCTGGGCGACCGGCAAGATTTTTTCCATGCATACCAGGGGCGTAGCTGCGTTTCTCAAAAGAGCATTTAGGAGTATAGCAACGCTCTCCCTTGAGGAACAACTTCTCGCCTTCCCGGCGGCATAAACGACAAACTGCTTCTGTATATCTAGCCATCTTAATAATTTCCTTTTCTTTAACTACACGCGGCGTTTCTTGGGAGGTCGGCAGCCATTATGAGGCACGGGTGTCATATCTGTGATCTTGCGCACACGAATACCTAATGATTGGACTGCACGAATAGCAGCTTCCCGACCAGGACCAGGGCCCTTGACGAACATTTCTACTTCCTGAAGACCCATCTGTTGGGCTGTCTTCACAGTTTGTTCGGCTGCAAGTCTTGCAGCAAATGGAGTGCTTTTGCGTGATCCTTTAAAACCAGCTGACCCGGAACTGCCCCAGCAAATCGTATTGCCTTGCAAATCCGTGATGGTCACAATGGTGTTATTGAAGGACGCAAACACGTGCACTTGTCCTGTCGAAATCTGGCGCTTGACCTTACGCGAAGTAGTCGTTCGCCGCGCTTTACGTGCTTGTTTTGCCATAATTATTCCTCACTAAATCTTTACATGTCTGTCACAGCCTGCTTTAGGTTGCCGCTGGGGAGAAAGGGAACCCCATCCCAAGCCTGCTGGTCAGTTCATTACTATTTCTTGGTCGCTCCACGGCGGCGTCCGCGACCAGCGACTGTGCGCTTGGGACCCTTGCGTGTGCGTGCGTTGGTGCGGGTATTCTGACCGCGCACAGGGAGATTCCGGCGGTGACGTAAGCCACGATAGCAGCCAATCTCAACCAAACGCTTGATGTTCATTTGAACTTCCCGACGCAGGTCACCTTCAACCTTGACGTTCTGTCCAATGAAATCACGGAGTTTTGACACTTCGGCTTCAGGTAAATCTTTTACCCGGATATCAGGATCGACGCCAGTGGCTGCCAGAATTGTATCCGCAGTCCTTGGTCCGATACCGTAGATATATCGCAAACCGATCTGAATGCGCTTATTGCGCGGGAGGTCAACACCTTCTATACGAGCCATATTTTGATTCCTTATCCTTGTCGCTGCTTGTGGCGGGTATTGGTACAAATAACATAAAGCCGACCGTGTCTTTTGACGATCTTGCACTGGTTACAGCGTTTCTTTATCGATGCTGATACTTTCATCAGTCCTTACTCCTTCTTCTATCCGCAAAACATTTATTATATCTTTATCGTTCAATATTGGCAAGGTTTGGTTATAAACTGGTCAGCACCAGCGGGCCATCCTTGGTTACTGCTATAGTATTTTCCTGGTGCGCGGTCAGCTTCCTGTTCACTGATACTACCGTCCACTGATCACCCAGAGTCTTTGTGCGCCGTGTTCCAATCAGCACCATTGGTTCAATCGCGATCGTCATGCCTTCGCGCAGCAAAAATCCCTGCCCTGGCACGCCATAATTGGTCAGTTGTGGGCTTTCGTGCATCTCACGCCCAACACCATGACCGGTGTAGGTGTGGGTGCTAAAGAAACCGTGGCTTTCCACATGGGCTTCAATGGCCGAACCAATATCACCGCTGTGATTACCCGGCACCATCAGTGACGTGGCAATTTCCAGCGCTTCTTTGGTCACATCGATCAGTCGCTGAGATTCTGCTGAAATCTCACCGACACCGACCGTGAAAGCGGAATCGCCAACAAAACCTTCATAGACCGTACCGCAATCAACCGAAATGATGTCGCCTTCTTTTAGCTTGCGATTGCCGGGAATGCCGTGCACCATTTGTTCATTGATGCTGGTGCAGATACTCCCCGGGAAGGGCACCCCGTTTCCGGGGTCATAATTCTTAAAGGGCGAGTAAACTCCGTGAGCCCGCTGAAAACTTTCCGCGACCTCATTCAGTTCACCAGTTGTCACACCTGGCCTGATTTCCGCCTTGACCGCTTCGAGGGTCTGAGCATTCAAACGACCAGCTTCCCGCATCAGGGCGATTTCCGCGCCTGATTTAAGATTGATTCTGTTTTCGAACATTAAGCCACAACTTTCAGCAAATCTTCTGTGACTTGCTCAATTTCCTGTGTGCCGTCTACCTCGATCAGCGTCCCTGCCTGACGATAATAATCAATCAGAGGGGAGGTCTGGTCGTAGTATACATTGATGCGGTGCAGGACCGTCTCGGGCTTATCATCGTCCCGTTGATAGAGCTGCGAGCCGTCCACATCATCCACCCATTTTACCTTGGGGGGATTGTAGAGCGCGTGATAAACACGCCCCGCGTGGCTCATCCAGCGACCGCTCAGACGTTCAACCAGCACATCATTTGGTACGCTGATAAAAGGCACGAAATCCACCTTTCCACCAATCTCAGCCAAAAGGGTTTCAAACGCTTCAGCCTGGGTCGGAGTGCGTGGGAAGCCGTCCATTACGGCACCTTTTGCACAATCAGGTCTTGAAAGACGTTCTCGTACCATTTCGATGGTCACACCATCTGGCACCAGTTCGCCTTTGACCATGTAACTTGAAGCCAACTTACCCAGCTCGGTTTCCTGGCTCAGATTCTCGCGGAAGAGATCGCCCGTCGAAACATGCACCAGACCCAGCTTTGCTGCCAGGATCTTAGCCTGAGTGCCTTTGCCGGCTCCCGGTGGACCCAGCATGACGATGTAAGTCGCTTTTTCGTTCATCTTCCAACTCTCCAGCTTAGTTGATCAGCCGATCATCGTAGCCGTGCATGCGCAATTCGGTCTCGATCAACTCAACCGTCTCGCGAATGGTGCCAACCACGATCAACAGACCCGAAGCCTGCATTAATTGCACACCCGCGCTGCCTTCTGGCAGGAAGTATCCCATGATGTATGGCAATACCGCCACCAAGCCCAGGAAGAACGCGCCAGGGAGCGTGATGCGCCGCTGAACACGGGTGAGATAGTCCTGCGTGGCTTTACCACGGACAACTCCCGGGATCTGAGCGCCCTGCTTTTTCAGGTTATCACCATAGTTTTGCTGCGCGAAGAGCACGTCAGTGTAGAAGTACGCAAACGCAACAACCAGCAGGAAGAACATGATTGGATACCACCAGTCTTCCCCACCAAAAGCTCGGTACAACCAGTTGGACGCGCTATTGACCCATTTGGTCTGGGAATTGATAAAGAATGACGACAGAATCGCCGGGAAGGTCAGGAATGATTGGGCAAAAATGATCGGGATCATGCCGGCCATGTTGACCATCAGAGGTAATTGACTGCGCACCGGCATCGACATTCGGTTGCCAATGCGCCGTCCCGGGAACAGAACCGGTATGTTGCGGCGTCCGCCCTGGACAAACACAATAGCCAGGATCGTCAACACAAAGACAATCAGCACCACCGCAAATACCCACCAGGGTTCTTTCCCATTGAACATCTGGGCGAAGGTGACCGGGAAGCGTGAGACGATACCAGCAAAGATGATCAACGATAAGCCCTGATTACGTAAGCCATATTCAGAAATCAACTGACCAATCCAGATACCAAACATCGTACCCGCAACCATACTGATGATGGCGGTGAGAGTCGGCAACAACTGAGCTCCAGAAAAGCCCCACTGCTGAATGACCGTACTGCCGCCTAACATCGAGTTAAAGATATTAATTTGCCCAAACGCTGAAAGGAGCGCCATCGGAATGGTCAGGATAACGGTCCATTTTTCCATCCAGATACGACCTTCGCGGGGATCATCCTTCATTTTTTGTTCCAACGCGGGAATGACCGGCGTGAGCAATTGCAGGATAATTTGGGCAGTGATATACGGGTAGACACCCATGGCAAGCACAGAGAATCTGGATACCGCTCCACCAGAGAGCAGATCAAGCAAGTTCACCAAATTACCGCCAGCTCCAGTCTGCTGGGACAATGCCGCAACAGCAGCACGGTTGATGCCAGGAACTGGAATGTTGGCTGCCAGGCGGAAAATTGCCAGCAGCAACAGCGAAATCAACAGCTTGTTGCGAATATCCTCAGATTTCCACAGGTAACGCCAGGATGATCGTTTCATCACTTATCTCCTCTTAGCTACGAAAGTGCCAATGTCTCGATAGTCCCGCCAGCTTTTTCAATTTTCTGACGAGCGCCTTCAGTCACCTTGTGAGCTTTGATTTTCAGGGCAACGTTGATATCACCACGACCCAGGATTTTGATCGGCAAATCTTTGCCCTTCAGAAGTCCGGCAGCTTTCAGGCTTTCAGGAGTGATTTCATCACCAGCCTTAAAACCCTGCAGTGAATCCAAGTTTACTTCCGCGTAGCGCACGCGATTGCGTGGGGTGAAACCTTCTCCACGCAGGAAAGGCAGCTTGCGGTAAAAGGGCAGGTTACCGCCCATGTGATAAGGGCGCACTCCGCCACCACTGCGTGCGTTCTGGCCTTTGGTGCCACGACCGGCAGTTTTGCCAGCGCCGCTACCAGTGCCCCGACCTACACGCTTGCGCGTTTTCTTTGCGCCTTCGTTTGGTTTGAGATCATGTAATTGCATGCTTACTTCTCCTCAGTGTCTGGCAGGATCTCAATTAAATGTGAGACCTTTGTCAGCATTCCGCGCAGAGCCTCATTATCCTCATGCTCAACCACCTGGTTGAGATTATGGAAGCCGAGCGCTTTGAGTGTTCGTTTGGTGCGTACGCTGTAGCCGATGCCGCTTTTCACCAATTTGACGCGCAGGATATTTGACTGTTTCTTAGCCATTTTTCCTCCGGTCCCAATATGGTGTCACATCGATCAGGTCCTTGCCGCGTTCCGCCGCCACCGTAGCAGGTGATTTGAGCTGGGATAAGGCATCGAAGGTAGCCTGGACGATGTTGAGCATGTTTGAAGAGCCCAGAGATTTGGTAAGGATGTCCTTGATCCCTGCGGCTTCACAAACCGCGCGCACGCCACCGGCCGCGATAACGCCTGTACCAGCTGAAGCCGGCTTTAGCAGCACTTTCGCGCCACTTTGGCTGCCAGTCACTTCATGAGCAATTGTTGTGCCCAGCAGGCTGACTTTATTCATATTCTTATACGCACGCTCGGTAGCTTTGCGCATCGCGTCTGGAACAGCAAGTGCCTTGCCAGTGCCCAGCCCAACATTCCCGTTATTATCGCCGACCACCACGGTCACGCGGAACGAGAAGCGGCGACCACCTTTGACAACCTTGGCAACCCGCGCAATGTCAATTACACGTTCGTCGTATTGAGTCTCTAGTCCTTGATATTCTTCCATAGTATCCTCGTTTTAGAATTCCAGCCCGCCCTTGCGAGCACCTTCGGCCAGAGCTTTCAGACGACCGGTATAAATGTAACCACCACGATCCATGACAACGGTTTTGATGCCTTTGTCCAGGGCTCGCTTGGCAAGCGCCTCACCAACAAGCAATGCCTGTTCGGATTTGTTCTTGCCCTTCACGACTTCGCGCAGAGCCGCATCCACGCTGGATGCAGAAACCAGAGTTGTGCCGCTGTGATCATCAATCACCTGGGCATAGATCTCATTAATACTGCGAAATACGTTCAGACGCGGGCGCTCTGGCGTTCCAAAGATCTTCTTACGCACGCGAACGTGACGGTGTAAACGAGCAGCGTTTCTTGATTTTTTAGCCATAGTCATTTACCTCTACTTACCGGTTTTCCCGGCTTTACCAGCCTTGAGCTTGATAATCTCGCCCTGATAGCGGATACCGGTGCCATGATAGCGTTCCGGTGGGCGCAGCTTGCGGATATTCGCAGCCACCTGCCCCACCTGATGCCGGTCGCGCCCTTTGATCTTGATCAGACGGGCTTTTGCGTCCACATCGAAGGTGATGCCATCTGGAGCGGGAAAATTCACAGGATGTGAAAACCCCAGGTTCAACAGCAGGTCATTACCCTTTAATTCAGCCCGATAACCGACGCCGCTGTATTCCAGCACAATGTCAAAACCTTTGTCGCAGCCAACAACCATGTTGTTGAGCAGGGCGCGCGTGGTTCCATGCAATGCCCGGATGCGGGGCTGGTCGTTGGGGCGCTCTACTGTGATAACGCCATCTTCGAGCTTGATTGTAATCTCAGGAGAGAAGGTATCTTCCAAGACCCCGTTGGGACCCTTGACTGAAACCTTGTTTCCGTCCATCTTCACTTCCACACCCTTTGGCAGGGTTATGGGTAATTTACCAATTCGCGACATTTCTCTTCCTCCTACCAAACCTTGCAGAGGATCTCGCCGCCGACGCCAATCTTGCGAGCGCGTTGGCCGGTCATGATACCCTTCGGGGTTGATAAAATCGCGATACCAATACCAGATAATACCCAGGGGATATCATTCTTGGAGGTGTAAACACGGCAGCCAGGATGGCTGACGCGCTCCAAACCCGTAATAATCGGGCGGCGTTGGCGGCGTTCACCGATGTACTTCAGCTTCATGCGCAAAATTTTGTGCGATTCGCTCTTTCCATCAACAACTTCATAACTCTCAAGATAACCCTCTTCGGTCAGAATACGGGCGACTTCACTCTTGAGCTTCGAGTTCGGCATGGCTACGGTTGTTTTGCCAACCATGGCAACATTGCGGATTCTCGTCAACATATCGGCAATTGGATCTGATATCGTCATTTTAATCCCTCCAGGCCCTTTTACCAGGATGATTTAGTCACACCGGGGATTTTTCCCTGGAGTGCTAACTCACGGAAGCAAATACGGCAAAGACCAAATTTGCGCATATAACCGCGCGGTCTGCCGCACACACGACAGCGATTTACAACGCGGGTTGGATATTTCCGCCGCATTTCGCGATATTGCATACACTTTTTAGCCATTTAGTTTCCTTTCCTGAAGGGCATGCCGAATTTACTCAGCAATTGCCGGGCATGGTCATCATTTTCAGCAGTTGTCACAATGCTGATCTCCATGCCGCGCATTTTGTCGATTTTGTCATACTGGATCTCAGGGAAAATCAACTGTTCAGTCAGACCGAGCGTGTAGTTGCCACGTCCGTCAAAAGAATCAGCCGATATTCCACGGAAGTCACGCACACGAGGCAGAGCGACGTTGATCAGGCGGTCCAAAAATGCCCACATCTTTTCTCCGCGCAGCGTAACCTTGACGCCGATTTGACGCCCTTCACGCAGCTTGAAATTTGAAATGGCTTTCTTGGCGGCGATGACAACAGGCTTCTGACCAGTGATGATAGTCAGATCGTTCACAGCAGCATCCAAAGCCTTGGGGTTGTCCAGCGCTTCGCCGACACCGATATTGACCACCACTTTGCTGATCTTCGGAATCTGCATGACGTTTTTCAACCCGAGCTCTTTCAGCAGAGCTGGCGCGATTTCATTCTTATATTGTTCTTGTAGTCTGTTCATATCTGCTCACCTACGCCTCAGTTACCCTTGGCGGCTTTCTTCTTGCTCTCAGCGGGTCTTGCCTTGCTCTCAGTCGCTTTTTCGGCTGGTTTTTTGGCAGCAGGTTTTGATTCTGCTTTCTTTTCCGCTGGCTTCGTTGCGGCTGGCTTTTTAGCGCTGACGGTTTTTGCCTTGGAGACCTTGCGGACATCCTTGGCTTCTTTTTCCGCCGCGCGATCGACCACAGCCACGTTGGAGGCATGGATTGGGGCTTCAAACTCACGAATGCCGGCAGGAATTGTCTTACCCGCAGATTGGGTTTGCTTCTGGTGCTTCTTCACTATATTCACGCCCTGCACTACCACACGGTTTTCCTTGGGCAGCACACGGATGACTTCGCCAACCTTATCCTTATCTTCCTCAGCCCCGCGCATAACCCTCACACGATCGCCCTTATGTATTTTCATTTTCATTTGACACTCCTAATTCATCGACTACAGCACTTCCGGAGCCAATGAAACGATCTTCATATAGCCTTTGTCGCGCAATTCGCGAGCAACCGGGCCAAAAATACGGGTGCCGCGTGGGTTGACGCCGTCATTGTCCAGGATTACAGCCGCGTTATCGTCAAAACTGATGGTAGAACCATCTGGTCGGCGGTAAGGGTGGCTGGTGCGGACGATGACCGCTTTTACAATTTCACTCTTCTTTACTGAAGACTGAGGCGTGGCAACTTTCACGGTTCCAACCACAATGTCGCCCACGTAACCGTATCGGCGGCCTGTGCCGCCCACAACCTGGATAACCAGAATTTCACGGGCGCCAGTGTTATCAGCAATAACTAATCGAGATTCTCGCTGGATCATGCCGCATCCTCTTCCTCGAGTTCAACCTCGACCTCTGCAACAGCTTCTTCAGTTTCAGTTAATTCCTCGACCTCTGCAACAGCCTCTTCAGCTTCGGCTGATTGCTCGACTTCTTCAACAGCCTCTTCAGCTTCGACTGATTCCTCGACCTCTGCAACAGCTTCTTCAGTTTCGATTAATTCCACAATCTCTTCGATGGCCTCAGGTGCTGACTCAACGCCTTCCTGGCGGATTTCAACCTTGACGATCTCTGCCACAACCCAACGCACTGTTGCCGAAATCGGAGCTGATTCGACGATCACGACCTTATCGCCTACATTGCAGCCCAATTCATCATGTGCCTTGTAAGCCTTCGTGCTCCGCACTACTTTGTGGTAAAGCGGATGCTTGTACGTGCGCGAGACTTCCACAATGACCGTTTTGGTCATCTTGTTCGACTTAACAACACCCGTTAAACGTCGGCGATTGTTCATTTCTTACCTTCCTTCTCCTGGCGGGAGCGCTCATTCAGGATCGTTTCCAATCGGGCAATATCCCGTCGGGCAACCTTGAAGCGGCTGGTGTCCGTTAGCTGACCAGTCACGATCTGGAAGCGCAAATTCATGAGCTCCTGCCGGATGTTCAACAGTTTAATATTAATATCTTCCGTAGAAAGTTCCCTTATTTCTTTGCTGTTCATGAACCTTCTCCCATTGTTTCTCGGGTTACGATCTTAGTTTTGAAGCCCAACTTATAGCGTGCCCGGTTTAGTGCTTTAACTGCGGAGTCACCATCAGTTCCACCGACCTCGAACAAAATGCGACCGGGGCGAATTACTGCCACCCAATGATCCACGGCGCCCTTGCCTTTACCCATACGGGTTTCAGCAGCGCGCTTGGTGTAGGGTTTGTCAGGAAACACACGGATCCAGATTTTTCCGCGGCGCTTCAACTCGTGCACGATTGCACGGCGGGCAGCTTCGATCTGGCGGGCGGTCATATAACCACAATCCAGTGCCTTCAATCCATATTCACCGAAGTTTACGTCCACACCGCGTGAAGCTTTGCCCTTCATGCGGCCGCGCATTTGCTTGCGGTACTTTACTCTCTTTGGCATCAACATAATTTACTTCCTCACTCGTTCCGAATAATTACTCGCTGATATAGACACCTTCGGTGGTCTCAACCTTTTCTTCAGGTTGGTTCATGACGATGCCCTTATAAATCCAAACTTTGATGCCAATCTGACCAAAAGTGGTCGTGGCAGCGGCACGGGCAAAGTCAATATCTGCACGCAGCGTCTGCAGCGGCACGCGCCCTTCACGCAGGGTCACACGGCGAGCCATTTCAGCACCGGACAAACGACCGGAGACCGAAATTTTGATCCCGCCTGCGCCCTGGCGTAAAGCCTGTTGGATAGCGCGTTTCATTGCACGGCGGTAGCTGATGCGGCGCTCGAGCTGACTGGCAATGTTAGTTGCCACCAGGTAAGCATCGGTATCGGCTGATTTGATCTCTTTCACTTCCAGATCAATCTTCTTGCCCGTCAATGCTTCCAGCTGCTGGCGCAGAATTTTTACACTCTCGCCTTTGCGACCGATCAGGATGCCGGGTTTGGCTGTGTGCAGGGTGACCTTCACCTTGCCTGGATAGCGTTCGATTTCGATATTTGAAACACCAGCGCGTTCGGATTCCTTTTTCACCAGATCACGAATTTTCAGATCCTGATGCAGTTGTTCGGTGTAATCCGAACCTTCGGCGTACCAGCGTCCTAACCAGGGTTTATTGATCCCCAGACGAAATCCGATTGGATGTACTTTACGACCCATATCTCACTCCTTACCTTTACTCGATCTCGCGTAATACAACGGTTACATGCGCACGGCGCTTCAACAGCGGCTTGAAACGACCACGCGCGCCAAACCTGCGCCACTTGCGGGTGGGAGCTTCGTCAGCGTAGATCTTGTAAACCACGAGGTCATCGCGGCTAACACCAAAGTTCTCTTCAGCATTGGACATAGCCGAATAAATCAGCTTACGAACTGGATGGGCTGCCTTCTTAGGGGTCAGACTCAAG
This sequence comes from Anaerolineaceae bacterium UBA5838, assembly GCA_002432795.1. Lineage (GTDB taxonomy): Bacteria > Chloroflexota > Anaerolineae > Anaerolineales > Anaerolineaceae > Mesolinea. The sequence goes on along the minus strand of DJGU01000058.1, from coordinate 21,292 downwards.
ATGTTCAATGCGTCAACAACCTTCTTACCGCGGACCAGGTCGATTACCAGGCGGGTCTTCTGAGCAGATTCAGCGAAGTTTGAAAGTTTTGCAGAAATTTCCTGTGCCATCTTCCTTCTACCTTCCCTTTTCAGAGACATGACCGCGGAACCAGCGGGTGGGGGCAAATTCGCCCAGGCGATGGCCAACCATGTTCTCAGTAACATAGATCGGAACGTGGCGGCGACCGTCATGCACTGCAATCGTATGCCCTACCATCTGGGGGAAGATGGTACTGGCGCGACTCCAGGTGCGGATGACCTTCTTTTCGCCTTTCTCGTTCATATCTTCAATTCTTTTCAACAGTTTCGGGTCAACGAATGGCCCTTTTTTTAATGATCGCGACATCTCAGTTTCCTTTTCTGTCTCTCAACCTCTAACGGCGCTTGGCCTTGGAGCGGTGGCGAAGAATCATGTCATTCGTGCGCTTATTTCTGCGCGTCTTATAACCAAGGGTCGGCTTTCCCCAGGGGGATTTCGGACCGGGCATACCGATCGGGCTGCGACCTTCACCACCACCATGCGGATGGTCCCTTGGAGACATCGCGCTACCGCGAACTTCAGGGCGAAGCCCCATGTGGCGCGCACGTCCAGCCTTGCCGAGCTTGATATTGCTGTGTTCCACATTACCGACCTGACCGATCGAGGCACTGCATTCCTGCAGAACCAAGCGCACCTCGCCCGAAGGCATACGCACATGCGCATACTTACCTTCTTTTGCAAGCAATTGCGCGGAGGTTCCAGCAGAGCGAACCATCTGAGCGCCCTTGCCGGGATGCAGCTCAATGGCGTGGATTGTGGTGCCAACCGGGATATTTGCCAGGGGAAGATTGTTTCCGGGGCGAATTTCCACGTTTGAACCAGAAAGCAGCGTATCGCCAACTTTGACCCCGATGGGGGCGATGATGTAGCGTTTCTCGCCATCAGCGTAGTTTAGCAGCGCCAGGCGGGCAGTCCGATTGGGATCGTATTCGATCGCGGCGACTTTGGCGGGGATGTTGGTCTTATCCCGTTTGAAGTCCACCAGGCGGATCTGCCGGCGCGCGCCGCCGCCGCGATGGCGGACGGTGATACGACCAGCTGAGTTTCGCCCGGCGCGTTCCTTTTTGAGGACGATCAAACTGCGCTCGGGGCGGCTCTTGGTAATTTCTTCGAACGTATAGCTGGTTTTATGCCGCTGACCGTTCGTCTTTGGTTTATAAATCTTGACTGCCATTAGTCCACTCCTTCAAACACAGGAATGCTCTCCCCAGGCTTCAGCTTCACAATGGCTTTTTTGTAGCCACTTGAACGCAGCGCCAGGCGGCGGGTCCGCGAGTTGCGGTGCGCTTTGGCGGGGAGGTTGATGATATTTACACGCACAACGTTGACATCGAAAGCCGTTTCGACGGCGGTCTTAACCTGTTCGCGAGTGGCATAAGACGCAACTTCGAACACGTACTGGTTCAGTTTTCCGGCCAGGTAATTCGACTTTTCGGTCACAACAGGGCGCCGCAGGATATCAAAGACGGTATTACTCATTCTGCTTCACCTTCCTATCCCAGATAACTCTTGATCACATCGAGTGAAGCAAGTGGGATAATGACTTTCTCACAAGTGAACAAATCGCGAATATTCAGGTAATTTGCCTGCAGCAGCTTGGCATCGCGCAAGTTGCGCCCGGATTTGATCAGGTTTGTGTAGGATTCACTCTTATCGGGCACCAAAATCAGCTTGCGCGCGTCGCCAGCCAGAGCTGAGAGCGCTTTTGCCAGGTCTGCACTGCGGGCCTTTTCCATGCTGAGAGTATCGACCATGATGATCTTGGCATCGTTGGCGGTTACCGTCAGGGCACTGCGCAGAGCCGCGCGGCGCATCTTCTGGGGCATAGCCTGGGTGTAGTCCCGAGGTTTCGGGGTGTGGATGCGACCACCGCCAACAGACTGGGCAGAATTCATGCTGCCGCGCCTGGCGCGGCCAGTACCCTTCTGTTTCCAGGGTTTGGCACCGCCGCCACGGACTTCGCCGCGGCGCTTGGTGTTGTGAGTGCCCAGGCGGGCATTTGCCATCTGGCGCTGATAAGCCTGGTGCATCAGGTCCACATTCACTTTAGCTGCAAAAATTTCATCGGGCAGTTCAACAGTATCCGACTTTTCGCCTTTTAAGTTATAAACATCAACTTTCATGATAGCTTTCTCCATTCAACCACAAGCGTTTTACTGCTTGCGAGCCTCTTTGATTACCACAGTTCCGCCTTTGGCGCCGGGCACTGAGCCCTGAACCGCGATCAGATTGCGCTCTGGATCAACCATCGCAACGCGGATATGCGAAGAAGTGACCTGAACATTGCCCATATGCCCAGGACGGCGCTTGCCCTTGTATACACGCCCTGGCGTGGTGCCGGATCCAGAAGAGCCGGGAGAACGCTGGCGGTCAGACTGACCATGGGTTGCAGGTCCACCGTGAAAACCATGACGTTTCATGGCGCCGGCAAAACCCTTACCCTTGGAGGTGCCAACAACATCTACGTATTCGCCTGCAGCGAAGACCGACGCGTTCAGTTCATCACCTGGATTAACATCTTCAATTTTCTTTGTGCGGAATTCCCTCAACACGCGCACGGGAGGGAGATTGTTGGTCTTGAGATGCCCAAGTTGAGCCTTACTCAGACGCTTTGGTTTCACTTCTCCGAACGCCAGCTGAACAGCGCTATAGCCGTCAGTCTCGACCTCTTTGACCTGAGAAACAAAACAAGGCCCAGCCTCGATAAGCGTCACGGGAATTGCGCGCCCGCTATCATCGAAGATCTGGGTCATACCGATCTTTCTTCCAATAAGCCCTTTTAACATACTATTCTCCTGTTTAGGTTTTTGCGAGACTGTCAGCCTGGGCAAACTGCATCATCTCCGCACAATTCAGTCAATGTTCCCTGTGCAGCCTTCTGCCCACGCGGGTAACATTCTTAAATTGTCACACAAATATAACTACCTCTGAAGGTAGCCCGTCAAATATATCACAACCTCGCTCAGTGCGCAAGGGCTTTTTGGAATTTGCTTTGGTAATCTCGGAAACGAAGTGACCAAATTCAGATTCGCAAGAATTCAACCTGCGGCGGTTATTTTATCACGCTTTGTAATTATTTTCCTGTCATTGCGAGCGCCACTTTGTCATTCTGGCTGCAGCGAAGAATCTTATCACCTTGAAAAGAAAGATCCTTCGCAAAAGAAGCTCAGGATGACAGTGGTGTGGATATTTTTTGGTCATTACGGACTGCGGGGAGGCTTGCGACTGTGGCAAACTCTCCTTGTATGTATACCCAACAGCAAAAATGAGATTGCCACACCCCCTTTACCTATCTCCAAGCTCGTGTACACAAAACACCGGGGGTTCGCAATGACAAAATATCCGTCACATCGTGCCCTTTGGGTATCGCGAGGGAGCTTGCGACCGTGGTGATCTCGATGTCTGTCATCGCGAGCGAAGCGCGGCGATCTCGCCTTTTATGTTCATTCAGACAACTCGTCTTTGGTGGGTTGGCTATCACCAGGTGTGCTCCCGCAAATGATTCGTGACGCCATACTCTACGAGCACGATGACCCACCCTACGCATCCGTCACCGCGAGGAGCAAAGCAATGTGGCGATCTGCCTGTGAGTCTGTCATCGCGAGGGAGCTCGCGACCATGGCGATCTCTCCTTGTACGTATACCCAACAGCAAAAATGAGATTGCCACACCCCCTTTCCGTATCTCCAAGCTCGTGGACACAAAACACCGGGGGTTCGCAATGACAAAATATCCGTCACATCGTGCCCTCTGGGTATCGCGAGGAGCAAAGCGACGTAAAAATCTCAACTATTTTTAGACCCTATAGGATATTGCAGACTGCCGTGCCCCTCTCACACGTTTGGGGTTGCTTTATGGTTAGAATCGGGGTTCGAAGTTACAGGGTGTTTAAAAATCCTGCCCCAAATGGGGCAGGATTTTCAAAACATGGCATAACTTTGGTTTACTTAAAGATTAGTGGCAGGTAGATCCTTGGAAGCGGTGTTACTGTAATTGTGACTATCGCTTCATCAGTCCATTCCGATTGGATAGCATTAGGATATGTGATTAATTGATATTCGAAGGTATCAATTCCACTGAAGCCTTCGTCAGGCTGGTAAGTGAATGACCCATCTCCTAACAAAATCAGGGTTCCATGTTCAACATTAGTGACCAGTGACACAACCATGCTGTCAAGGTCAACTTCAATATCATTGGCCAAGACTCCAGGAGCAGCAATTTTCAATAGTCCATCTTCAATCACGGTATATTCGTCATCGACTGCTTCAGGAGCGTCATTAACTGGAGTTACAGTAATGGTCACAGTAACAGTCTCTGAGTACAGTTCGCCGTCAAAGGCTTTGTAGGTGAAGCTGTCTTCACCGTTGAAGTCCGCATCTGGCATGTAAGTGAAAGATCCGTCCGCAGCCAGAGCAAGTGTGCCGTTGGCAGCGTCCAGTACCAATTCGGCAGTCAGCACTTCAATATCAGTATCGTTGGCCAACACGCCGTCAGCTACTGCAACAATTAATTCAGTGTCTTCAGCGGTGGTGTAGGCATCCGCAACCGCGACTGGAGCGGCATTTGGAAGAACAGTAACAAGAGCTGAGGCTAACTCAGGGAGTGTACCCAAACTATCATTATCATGTTCAACTACGTTTTCGAGCAGGAAGTCATACATACCCTCGTCTACGGTCACCTGGAAGGTGATCACATGGGTGGTGCTCGGGGTCACCAGGTCAAAGCAGACCATGTGTCCGTTGGCAAAATTGGCATTGTTGTAAGCGTACTGAGTGGCTGCGGTTCCGCCGGAGTTTTCAGTACCGATCGTTGCCTCATCCAGTGGTCCGTTGATGTTATCGTAGGCGAAGACAAATTCGTAGTAACCCGGAGTGTCGTCAACAACATGATAGTGAACGATCTCAAAATCGTAGGTAAAGGTAGGATCGTCATAAATCTGCACATTGTCGTACTCAATGATGTGGAGAGAAGCACCAGCACTTGCCAGGCTCACGCCCTTATTGGTAGCCAAATCGTAGACAATCTCCATATCCTGCCAGAGCATGGCTGCCAGGTTATTAGGGTAGGCAGTGTCTGGAATAGCTTGATTTATCCAGGGTGCTCCACCATAGTTATTGGCGTAATCGAATATGGCGAAGCCGTCATCGGTGAAGGAAATCGTGGGGTAATCGACGCCGTAAAAATTATAAGGTACGGCTCCTGGGGTCAGCGTCCAGACTGTTGTATCGCCAGTGATACCGGCATTTGCGGCAATTCCAAAGCCTGCTAAGTCAACATAACCACCAAAGCCAGTATCGCACAAGGGATCGCTCACCGAGTCGGTCACGTCGTAATAGGGCGCTTGAGGCGCATCTACCGTGCCAGACCAGGTAATGGCATTAGTAATTTCATCATAAAGCGCTCCACCAGTGACAGAATCGGGTACATAAGTGACTCCATCCGGCAGAACGTCGTTGATGCTGTAATCCGTTGCCACATCGGCAAAATTGGTGATCTCAATGGTATAGGTGATCGTATCACCAGGCATCGCGGTCTCAACATCTGCGGTCTTAACCACATCATCAGCCAGTCTGCGGATATCAATATCGGTCGCGCCTATCCAACCGGCACCTTCTTCACATGCTGCATCCGCACACGTGTCAAAGTAACCATAGAGGCGGTCGCCTTCTTCGGTATCCTCGTTCCAATAAACATCGATTTGGAATGGGGTCGCAGCCGGGTTGGTAGCAGGCACTATCACATCATAATTACCAACTTCGGGAACCAACGGAACGATGCCAGTCGCCAAAGTGATCGTATCTCCAGCCGTACCAGCCCAGTTCTGCACAACAAGGAAGTAAACGTCATCTGCGTCGTAGAAGATGAAGTCCTTTGGTGCGTTGATGTATTCCAGAGCTGTTGCGGTAGCGCTTTGCGCAAGCAAATAATCTGCGGCAGGATCTAAGGTTCCACTTGCATCCGCATCCCAGAACAAGAACATATCCACATCGGATGAGGTTGTTTGGGTTACCTCTGCGACCAAACGGATGGAGTAGGCTGGCACATCGACTGTCTTGACATAAACCTGGCTGAGGTCATCGAAAGGATCTCCGTTGGTGGGATCTGGATCGAGAACGATTTCTTCCAGATCGGCTTTGACCAAGCCAGATTCATAGGTGTTACCAGCGGTGATTTCACCTGCCAGCAGGTCGGGAATGGTGCCCATGTCCGCATCGCGGTGGGTTTCAAAGGAAACAAATTCAGGAATATTGCTGCCAACTGGCAAAACTGCTACAGGAATAGCCGCTTCCGAAATCGCCTTACCGCCAGAGTGGGTGGCAGTGGTCTCAAACAGGATGGTCGCGAACGACCATTCATCTTCGGTCAGCCCGCTGACATCTGCTGTCACCGTGATGGTCTGGGTTTCACCGGCAGCAATCGTGAAGATGGCTGGCTCAACCGTGACCCAGGCGGGTGCAGTGACTGTGTACTCAGCTGAAACATCCGCCACACTGGTGAAAGTGCGCGTCCAGCTGCATTCACCCACGCACAGGCTGTTATAAAGGCTGGCGATGTTGAGGGTTTTCATGTCCCCACCTTCGCCCGGGTTGGCCGCCACCATGTTTTCATAGGTTTCGTCCATGGTCAGGCCGGTAAGGCTGGCCATTTCCAGGTCCACCCGCCCAGCGCCAAAATCAAACAGGTCTGCTGGTGTTTGCATGTCTTCTTTTATCAAATTGTCGCGTTCAGCAGTCAGCATCAAGGCTGATTTAACCTGGGCAACAGTCCAATCCGGGAACACAGCGCTGAGCAGAGCGCCGGCGCCAGCCGTATGTGGTGAGGACATGGACGTGCCCTGATAGAGCGCTGCTTGCACTGCACCATCTGAATCAATGACGCCATCAGCCACAGCTGCCAGCACTTCCAAACCTGGCGCCGTAATATCAGGTTTCAGCACCTGAAGGTTATTGGCACTCGGACCGCGGAAGGAGAAGTCAGCTTTGATATCGCCCCAGGTATCGTTCAGGAAACGCCCGAGAAGGCTCATATCAATCAACACCGGGGTATTTGTATCTACATAACTGGCAAAAGCTGCTGAGTCTGCTGAGGAGAGGTAGAGCATGGCTGCTGGCAAGGTGGCAGTGTCCAATCCACCCATTGAAAGTGGTGGGCGCGAGTCAGCGTAAGCCAACATGCCAATTGCACCCGCAGCCTGGGCATTGTTTACTTTATCTGCAAATGTGCAGATACCGCGTTGTATTAATGCTACTTTCTCATTAAAGAAACCAGCGGGGAAAGCCGAACACCCTTCGCGGTTATCCGGGTAATTGTCTGAGGTGGATGCAGTATCGTCGCCTGCCCATTTCAGCTCCACGTTATCCAATGGCGGGAACGGCACCGGGCTGGAGCTTTGAATAACAGCCATATCCACCCAAGGGGAATCTACAGGCTGAACCACATCAATATCGTTGGTGAACTTACGGTTGTGACTGGAAGCCGCAACAGTGGTCACCCAAGGAGAGAGATGGTTAACGTACCCATCGGTAGTCGGTTCGTCGCGCTGGTTGCCGCCGGAGGCAGCCACAAAAATGTCTTCGCCGAAAGCCTCGAGGAAAGCCAGTTCAACGACATCGCTGTATGGGCTCTGACCGCCTGAAATCGAATAGTTCAGGACATCCACACCATCGATGATAGCTTGCTCTACGGCTGCGGCGGAGTCATCTCCCCAACAACCGGAGGCATCACAGACATCGAAAGAAATGATCTGGGCATGGGGAACAACACCCGAAATGGTGGTTTCCACACCCATAAATTCGAAGGTGACGTAATTGCCCGCAACCGTGCTGGCAGTATGGGAACCGTGTCCATCGGAATCTTCAGGGCTTACGGTTTCGTCAGTGTAAGTATAAGCGCCCACAAGTTTATCGTTGCAGGCGGAGGCATATGCCGGGTCGCCATCAGTAGCGCAAACACCGAGGTAATCGCCAGTCCAGGAATAGGTGTAACCGTCAGAGGGGCTTGCACTGAAGGAGGGGTGGTCAAAGTTGATGCCGGTGTCAATAATGCCGACCAGCATGCCTTCTCCCAGGGAACCGAGGTCTTCAGGGTCTGCTGAGCCGTCCCAAACGCCGCCAGCGCCGATCCAGGTTGGTCCAGCGTCAGTATCGGGTTGTTCCAGCGTAACTGGCAAAATCTGGCGGATGCCAGACACTTTAGCAAGTTGCTGTGCTTCCTCAGGGGACATTTCAACCGAAACGCCGTTGAGAATGACATCATAGACATGCTTGATGCTGACGCTTCTGCCCAGAGTGCTCTCAACAGAAGCCATGACGCTATTGCGCTGTTTGGCAAGTTTCTCAAGGTAACTCAGACTCTGCGGACTGGTAGTATCCAATTGAGCAGCGTCCTTGCTCACGGCTACCAGCGAGGGCTCCTCAAAGAGGATCACATAGCGCTCGGAACGCTCCAGGCTGATCACCGATTCAGGCTCCACAGCTGTAAAATGCTGCTTGGTGAATGAGGTGTCCTCCGGAACAAGATCTGATCGTTCCAGTCCTCCTCGAGGCCCATCCGCTTGGGGCGTGTTAACGGCAAGAACTGGTGTAACCACCAATGCCAGCAACACAACGATTGCTAAAACTTTAGTCAATGCTGATTTCATTTTTCACTCCATTTTCTTGTTTAATAGGATTTTTGCAGGGTAACGCACCCTGCGCATTTCGACGTACACTTGCGGGAACAATTGTAAAGATTTGCTGATAATTCGGTCTGACTAACCTAAAAGTCAAATGCTGGTAACTCCTTTCAAATTTTATATCCATCCCCCAAAGGGAACGTTCAAGAAAGGTACGAACAGATTAATAAATATCGACCTGCAATCGACGTCTAAATTATAGTCAGTCCGTCTCCATGCGTCAAGCGAAACTTTAGTCGCATTATCATTTGAACCAACAGCTATCTTTTAGTAACCTTATCCTTTAACATGACACTAAGAATAAATTTTTTCTGTTATTGTTCCCTGCCAGACTTTGTTTAGCCAAAATCATGCGGAGTCCAAGTTTCCAGAGCCCGCTATCCAAAAAAACTGCTTTTTTGTGGAGCGGGTGTTTCCAAAAATGTCTGATCAACAATGCTTTTTGATCTGCTCCGGGCAGTTCTGCCCGGATTTTTTCGGCAGGATCTTTGCGGCAGCACAGGTGCCCGCGTAGGCGCAGCCCGCGCAACCCCCACGCCCGGATTTGGCGTTGCATACCATCTTATAAATGATCAATCCTACGATTGCCGCGAGCACAACACTGATAATAATCGTTGGGATCATCTTAGCCTCTTGACCCTGCTCTCGCCCGCTTCAATCTACCATTTGCCTGCGGTGACGGCCTGAAAATGAGCCACAACACCACCCCAGTCACTGCCAGGGTAATACCCGTCCACAAAGTGAACACGCCTTCCTGCAGCCATGTGCCGAGCTGATAAACGATCAGCGCTGCAATATATCCAAAAGCGGTCATATACCCAACCGCGAACAAAGTCCACATCGCGCTGTTCATCTCACGCCGGATTGAACTGATTGCTGCAATGCATGGCGCGGAGAGCAGTACAAAGATCAGAAACGAGGTCGCCGAAAGGGGCGAAAAGGCTGCCCGCAAGCTCATCCACATTTCCTGACCACCAGCAGCCACTTCAGAAAAGCCGTAGAAAATACCGAAGCTGCTCACCACAGTCTCCTTGGCAACCAACCCGTTCAATGCCGCCATGACCGGACGCCATTCTCCCCAGCCCAAAGGTTTAAAAACCCAGGCAATTGAGGTTCCAATCGCAGCCAGGATGCTGTGATTGATTTGCCCGGCTTCAAGCATCTGAAAACGACCTTCCACCCAACCAAAATAGGTCAAAAACCAGATCACGATCGCTGCCAGGAGGATCACAGAGGTAGCTTTTTTGACAAAAGATGAAACTCTATCCCAGGTTGTGTTAAATATGCATTTAAGCGAAGGATATCGATAGGCTGGCAATTCCATCACGAATGGCGAAGGCTCCCCCTGGAACAAGGCCGTCTTTTTCAGGATAAGCCCTGAAATGACCACTGCCGCGATCCCCAAAAAGTAAGCCCCAAAAGCAACCCAGCCTTTCCCGCCAAAAAAAGCTCCAGCAATCATGGAAATCACCGGCAGTTTTGCGCTGCAAGGAATGAAGGATGTTGTGATGACGGTCATGCGTCTGGCACTCTCGTTCTCGATCGTGCGTGCCGCCAAAATCGCCGGCACACTACAGCCACTTCCTATGAGCATTGGGATAAAACTTTTCCCTGAAAGTCCAAACTTGCGGAACATGCGATCCAGGATGAAAGTGACCCTCGACATATATCCGCTGAATTCCAACAAGCCCAAAAACAGAAACAAGACCACCATCTGGGGCAAAAAACTCAAGACTGAACCCACCCCTGCCAGGATGCCATCCACGAGCAGCCCCTGCAGCCAGTTTGCCACGCCCCAATCCACCAGCTTTCCACTGACAGCAGGCAGGATAATCTCGCCGAAGAGTTTGTCGTTTGTCCAGGCTGACAGGCTGGCGCCAACCGTGTTTACCGAAACGTAATAGACCACGAACATCACCAGTGCAAAAATTGGTAAAGCCAGCCAGCGATTGGTCACAATCCGATCTATCCGATCTGAAGAAGAGAGTTCGCCTGTCTTTTTGCGAACAGAAACTCTCTCGAGCAGTTGCTCAATGAAGTTATAGCGTTCTGAGGCGATGATGCTGTCGGAGTCGTCATCATACTCCAGTTCACAGAGGCGGATATCCTGCTCGATGTGCGCCTTCAATTCAGCTGAGAGCCCTAACTCCGCTTCAACCAATTCGTTGCGTTCGAACAATTTGACCGCATACCAGCGCTGTTTGTGCTCTGGCTGCTCATGCAGGACAACTTCTTCGATGTGTCCCAGGGTATGCTCCACCCCACCGCTGAAACGATGCACTGACAGCATGCGCCTATTTTTTTGAGCGACATCCATGGCAGCTCCAGTGAGTTCATCGATCTGCGTCTCGTGCAGTGCCGATATTTTTACCACAGGCAATCCAAAAGCCTCGCCAAGAGCTTTGCTGTCAATCCTGGTCCCGCTTTTCTCAACCTCATCCATCATGTTGATTGCCAGGACCATCGGAATTCCCAACTCCGCCAACTGCGTCGTCAGGTAAAGATTCCGTTCCAGGCTCGTGCCGTCTACGATATTGATGATGGCGTCAGGGTTGGACTCAAGCAGGTAATCCCTGGCAATTTCTTCTTCAAGCGAATTCGTCGAAAGCGAATAAATCCCCGGCAGATCCACCAAGACTACCTCCGGGTGACCGATCAGGAGGCCTTCTTTCTTCTCAACCGTCACGCCTGGCCAGTTGCCAACATATTGGTTTGAACCTGTTAGGGCATTAAATAGCGTGGTTTTTCCGGAATTAGGATTTCCTGCGACAGCAATCGTTACAGACATAGCGGCTTTCTAATAGAAAGAAAACGATCAATCCACTTCGATGATTTCAGCGTCGATCTTGCGTAGACTCAGCTCGTAACCACGCAGATTGACTTCAATGGGATCGCCAAGGGGAGCTACTTTGCGTACGAAGACTTCCACGTTTTTTGTGATGCCCATATCCATTACCCGGCGGCGAATTCGTCCTTGCCCGTGGACTTTCACTACACGGGCCGATTCTCCTACCCGAACATCTCTCAAAGTTTTCATCTGGTCTTCCTCTTGGCTTAAATGGTCTTGCGTTTGTAAGCAAAATTTGTTAGGATTACCTAACAACAAAAAATGTTAGCCTAAGCTGACTATTCTGTCAAGGCTTTAGTGCTAAAATCGAAGTCAAGCCACATGCTTGAGCCCCTTCGTTGGATGTGGTGGGCGCAGCCGAATCCTTTCAGCCTCTTCCTGGAGGCGGACGGAACAGCCAAATGCTTTCACCCCCTCCTTGGAGGCGGATGGTACAGCCAAATCCTTCCAGCCTCTTCCTGGAGAGGGACGGCACAGCCAAATCCTTCCAGCCTCTTTCTGGAGGCGGACGGAACAGCCGGGGGGTGGGTTAACATTGAGCAACTAACTGCCTTTGGGGCATAAGGAGTGCACACTATGAATTTACAAGAGTCCGCTGAGATGTATCTTGAGACCATTCTGGTCCTGGAGAAGAAAAACGGCCAGGTACGCGCCATCGACATTGCCCGCCAAATGCAATTCTCCCGCCCAACCGTCAGCCAGCAGATCAAACGCCTCGCTGCGGATGGTTACCTCGAGCTGGACGCCAACAAACACATTTTCCTTACATCCAAAGGCCGCCTGATCGCAGAAGAAACGTACAACCGACACAACAGCCTGGCGGAGATTTTTATCTGGATGGGGGTCAGCGAGCAAACCGCTTTTGAGGATGCCTGCCGCATCGAGCACTATATCAGCACCGAAACCTTCAACTGCCTGCGCCAGCATTACGAGAACGACTGTAATAATGCGATCGCAAGCAACCCAGGCTGATCCTCTTCAACCTCTTCCTATCGCCCCTCAGTCGGTTTTCTGTCATTCTGAGCCTCTTTTGCGAAAAATCTAATCATTAAAGATGGTTGAGCGTTCTTTCCGCCACTCCGCCACACAGACATAGGCTGTCATTTTCACACTGCAATGTCGGGTTCAAAACAGAATTCGGCCTGTGGTTGAGATCGCCACGTCGCTTCGCTCCTCGCGATGACAGACGTCGGGTCATCACGCTTGAAGAGTAGGCGTATTCCAACCTGACAATACCATTTTCATTAATTGCCCCCGTAGGGCGAGCTTGGAAGCACTAAATACACCGTGATGCTAATACGCTTCTGTGCTTCCAATCCGCCGTCCCACGCGATGATTTATAACCACAAACACGATCCTGTCTCACCTTCCATGGCGGATTGAGGACGGTCGTCACAGGCTCCGTATACCTGACCAATTCGTCCTCAATATCCTACGGGCACTTTGTCAAGCCCTACGAAAAATTGCCTGCAAAAATGAAATTTCCTATCACCCATCACCCATCACCTGCCGCCTCCCGCCATACGCGGTACAATTGCTGCCATGGTATACCACCCAAACCTCGATATCGCCAGCCTCTACGCCAGCTTTGCCTCCCCAATCACCGAGCTCAATTGCGGCAGGCTATGCGCACCCCACAACCCTTCCGGCAAACCCTTTTGCTGCGATATCTGCGTGGCAGTGCCCGTCGCATTGAAAGAGGAATGGGCTTACCTCAAACCCAACACCAAGCTCTGGCATCATCTGCGCGGCGACGAATGCCCCACCGACCCCATCGACGTGCCCAAAATGAAAGCTGAAACGCCCCATTACATGCACCTGATGGCCTGCCGCGGTCCTGAATACTGCGAGCGCGACTTCCGCACCCTTAGCTGCCGCCAGTTTCCCTTCTCCCCCTACATCACCGCCGACGACCGCTTTATCGGGCTCACCTACAATTGGGACTTCGAGCCGGTCTGTTGGGTCATCAGCAATCTCGACCAGGTCACCCCTGCCTATCGCCGCGAATTCATCGACCTCTACGATCAACTCCTCTACGAATACCCCAAAGAATACGACAGCTACTATTTCCTCTCAGAGGACATGCGCGAAGCATTCAAAAAACGGCGGCGGCGCATTCCGATCCTCCACCGCGATGGGTTCGACTACCTTCTAAGCCCCGCCACCGACCGCCTTGCGCGTGTTCCCGCCGCCCAATTCCGCAAATTCGGCCCCTATCAACAAGCTTGAACGCCCTTTCTTAAAGCGTCCGTTCAAGACACCCCTTTTTTTGTCTTAACATTGGATTCTCACGCTACCTAAAGTACAATTACAAACAAGAAGACTTCAAAAAGTTCATCAGCGAGGAGAATCATGCCTATCAACAGCACATCGACCCTTCAGTTTAAAGCAAGGCTAAATGATTCCAACCCGCCAATCTGGCGGCGCTTTACGATCCCTGCTGACAAGACCCTTCAGGACTTGCATGACGTCCTCCAGGTGCTATTTGGCTGGGAAGATTACCACCTACACGAGTTTCGAATTGGACGTAAAAACTATGGCATACCTGATCCTGATGAGCGTTTCGAAATTGAAATTCTGGATGACAGCAATTTCACGCTCTTTGAAGTGCTTAAAAAGGAAGGGCAAAGGTTCCTTTACACCTACGATTTTGGTGACGACTGGCAAATCGATCTTGTGATCGAGAAGGTGCAAGAATCCACCACAAAAGAAACTCAGGCTGTCTGCCTGGCGGGTGCACGCAATGGACCTCCGGAAGATGTGGGCGGCGTTTATGGATACGAACAGTTCCTGGAAGCGATTGCTGATCCTGCGCATGAGATGTATGCTGATTTACTTCAATGGATTGGAGGTCATTTTGACTCCGAAGAATTTGATATCCAGGCGATCAACAAATCTTTGGGGCGGATTGGAAAGCCAATAGATTACTGGGAGGTTGACCCCAATCCTGAAGCTAAAAACCATTTCGGATACAAAACAAGCTGGATCACTTCAGGCTCTAAAAAATTCAACAAAACGATCCAGGATTTGCCATTACGGCGAGATATTGTTGAAATGCTAACCTATATTCAGAATAATAAGGTNNNTGGGGAACGCCGATATAGATCTGAACTTGAGGTCGATACCCTGTACTTTTACCACGTCCTGGCGAACAATGGGCAATTGCTGACTGGAGGCAAGGGGCGAAAATGGCGTCTGACTGAACTTGGGCGTCGTTTTCTCGCGGAATCCCCCGCCTGGCAATACTGGCATCTGTTGATAACCTTTTGGACACAAACAAACTGGCTTTCGGTCACGCGTGTCAACGTGCCTGAAGAAGGAATTTCAACTCCTTTTAAGATACTCCTCCTGTTTGTTTGCCAGAAACTCAGCCCAACATATGGAGTTTCCTTCGAGCGGTTCGTGGAAAATCTGGCAGAAAATTCCTACATCTCCTGGCAATCGCTATATTTTTCCGAGTATAAGGAAGATCTCGTTGAACAAATATGCATCAACCCCCTGATCTCATTTGGGATTTTTCAACCGGATTATGAACTCCGTAAACATAAATACTTTTCCAGGGAACACCTGAACAGGATCACTATAACTCAGCTCGGAGCAAGTGTTTTAAAAGCCTTCATGGAATCCATTGAAAAAGCCTCACCTGC
>DJGU01000058.1:5677-5965 GCA_002432795.1 Anaerolineaceae bacterium UBA5838 | reverse complement strand
AAGTTGTCCGATCTGGATTTGCTCACTTTCTGACAGAACCCACTGCAAACTGCCATATGCACGTGGTAACATTATTCTGAATTTCCGACCATATGCAACCAGGGCTGCCGCACACCCGAGTGAGAGATAAATGAACCAAACGCTAAAACCAAACCAACATCTGATCGTCCTGGCAGGAAATATTGGCAGCGGCAAGACCTCCCTGACCCAACAACTCAGCCAACACTTTGGCTGGGAGGCATCCTACGAATCGGTGGATAACAACCCCTATTTAGCCGATTTCTATGC
>DJGU01000058.1:5446-5650 GCA_002432795.1 Anaerolineaceae bacterium UBA5838 | reverse complement strand
GGAGGTGGAAACCCTGCTGAGTTCTGGCCGCTCTGCCATCATGGATCGCAGCATTTACGAGGACGCCCACATTTTTGTGCGCGCCTTGCACGAGATGAACAATCTTTCCGACCGGGACTATCACGCCTATTTCAAGTTATACGAACTGGTGCTCAGGCAGCTGCCCAAGCCTTCGCTGCTGATCCGCCTGGTTGCGCCGGTTGA
>DJGU01000058.1:235-5404 GCA_002432795.1 Anaerolineaceae bacterium UBA5838 | reverse complement strand
GCCGAAAGCCCCGTCCTGACGGTCAACAGCCAGCTCTTTGACTTCGTCAATACCCCCCTCCACCTCGGGGAAATCATCGATGGGATTGAGCATTGCCTCAGCACCAACTCCAGCCTGAGCTTATACGAGCAGGGTAACAGTCAGGGCTGAGCACCTTGACCTCATTTTTTCTGATAATCATGGACTCTACAAGGTCAACTAATTATCGATAAGTAAAAATTTTGATGCTGATATCTGTCAATTATGCGAGATCAAACAAGGATGTTGTCTGATGGATAAAACACATACATTAACACTTCTAAGAAAAATGATTGGGGAAGATAAGGATTTCCGTCCTGGTCAGTGGGAAGCTATCGAAGCAGTGGCAAGCAAAAAACAGCGGACGCTAGTTGTCCAACGCACAGGATGGGGAAAAAGTCTGGTTTACTTCCTCGCGACAAAATTACTACGCGAGCAAGGTTCAGGTCCCACAGTGCTCATCAGTCCATTATTGTCACTCATGCGCAATCAAATTGAAATGGCCAGAAGGATTGGCATTCGCGCATTCACGATCAACAGCGCGAACAAGGAAGAGTGGGCAGCTATCGAAGAAGCTTTAGCAAAAGATGAATGTGATTTAATGCTCATTTCCCCAGAACGGTTAAATAATGAACATTTCCTCAAAGAAGTCCTTCCACAAATTTCTGGGCGAATAGGTCTTTTTGTAGTGGATGAAGCGCATTGTATCTCCGATTGGGGACATGATTTTCGTCCGGATTACCGCCGAATCGTGCGGATCGTTCAGATGCTGCCAAGAGGCATCCCCGTACTCGGAACAACCGCCACCGCCAACGACCGGGTGGTTAAGGATGTTCAGGCTCAGTTAGGACCTGGGCTTACTGTTCATCGTGGGTCGCTAGCACGTGAATCTCTACGTTTACAAAATATTAGACTTGCGAATCAAAGTGAAAGATTGGCTTGGTTGGCGGAAAATCTGCCAAAATTCAAGGGGAGCGGCATTATTTACTGTCTGACGGTTGCGGATACAGAGCGGGTAACCGGCTGGTTAAAACAAAAAGGCTTTTCTGCTGAGGCCTATCACGCTGGTGGTAATGGAACTATGGATCGACGGGCATTAGAACAGGCATTTCTTAACAATGAAATCAAGATACTGGTTGCTACTGTGGCATTGGGAATGGGCTTTGACAAACCAGACATTGACTTTGTGATCCATTTTCAACGTCCCGGATCAGTTGTGGCATATTATCAGCAGGTAGGCCGTGCCGGACGAGCAGTGGAAAAATCGTATGGCATCTTGCTTAGTGGCGCTGAAGATGATGAAATCCAAAATTATTTTATTGAGTCAGCCTTCCCAAGTACACAAGTGTTTCTAGACATCCTCCAGGAGCTTGAAAAAAGCGAAGGATTGTCATTGTATGAAATATTAGCCAGGGTTAACACATCAAAATCAATGGCGGAGAAAGCACTCAAGATATTAGAAGTTGATGGTGCAGTCGGCCAAACCTCTGATAAAAAATTACTTTATTTTCGCACGCCTAATCCATGGGTTCCAGAAACAGATCGTATTAATCGAGTCCTTGACTTGCGCAGATCTGAATTAGCTCAAATGCAAGCTTATATGGATTATCCTGACTGCTTGATGAAATTTTTGTTAGAAGCATTGGATGACCCAAACCCCGTTCCTTGTGGTCGATGTGCTAACTGTCAAGGAAAAGGTTTTTCCGCTTCTGTATCGCATGAACTCGTGATCGAAGCAGAAAATTATCTAAAAGGGACACAAGTCCTCATTCAACCACGCAAGCAATGGCCGATTGGTTTATTCCCAGATCAAAAACGCAATATTCCTCTTGAATTGCAAAATGCTCCAGGGCGCTCATTGTGCTATTATGGCGACGCGGGTTGGGGAAAACTGGTTCAATCAGGGAAATATCAGGAAGGTCATTTTAGTAATGAATTAGTAAAAGCAGCGGCTCATTTAATCCGCGACATGTGGCAGCCCAATCCTTTTCCAGGCTGGGTTACCGCAATTCCGTCTACACGTCATCCCAAGCTCGTGGCCGAGTTTGCTCGCCGCCTGGCTAATTCACTGCAGATCCCTTTTTACCCCGTCATTGATCGGATAAGGGAAGCTCCCGAACAAAAAACCATGCAGAACAGCTCCAAGCAAGCTTATAATGTGATCAATACAATACGGATAGTTCAAACAATCTCTCATGAGCCGGTATTATTGGTTGATGATATTATTGATTCGGGATGGACATTGACAATGGCTGGATACCTGTTGAAAAAGCAAGGGAGCGGGCAGGTTTACCCATTTACATTGGCACGAGCTACTTCAAGGAACGCAAACGGATGACACTTTCACCTGATTCTCAAACCTTATTATTGCTTTGTTCGCATCTGGGGCTTTCTTCTGCGTCTGAGTATGCACCATTGACGTTGAAAAACTGGAATCCATTAGCAAAAAAGTTGCTGTCCATCTCCAAACGTCCAGCAGATTTATTAGAGCTTGATAAAGAGGAACTCAAAGATCTGCTGGAGATAACTGAAGAGGAAGCTGAACGAATTGCACACCTTCTTCAAAGAAGTGGAACCGTTGCAATTGAGTTGGAACGCCTCAAATCTTTGGGAATTGATGTGCTTACTCGAGCCGATGCAGATTATCCTTTACGATACAAGCAGCGCTTAAAAGAAGCAGCTCCAACGATTCTTTTTTACGCTGGAGAGAAAGATCTTTTAGGGCAGCCCGGCATTGCTGTAGTGGGATCGCGTCATCTGGACGAAGCTGGTCAAGCATGTGCTGAGTTTGTGGGCAATGCCTGTGGACTCTCCGGATTGGTATTGTATTCTGGCGGAGCAAAGGGAGTTGATTCTATCAGCATGAACGCAGCATTAACTTCAAGAGGAACGGCTGTTGGAATACTTGCTGATAGTTTGGAAAAATCAATTAGAAATCCGGAACATCGTGATGCAATTTATCGTGGTGATTTATGTCTTGTAACCCCATATTCTCCTAATGCTCCATTTTCGGTAGGAACAGCTATGGGGAGAAACAAATTGATCTATGCTCTTGCAGATTATGCGATTGTTGTGGCAAGTGATGCAGAAAAGGGCGGCACATGGGCTGGTGCAACTGAGGCCCTTAAATCAAAGTGGATTCCAGTTTTTGTCTTAGACCATCCCGACATGCCCGAAGGAAATAAAATGCTCCTGCAAAAGGGCGCTTTACAATTTCCCCACCCCTTTCCAGAACATCACCAGGAATTGAAATCCTGGCTGGATAAGCATACTGCAGAGATCAAATCTGATCTATCCCAGTTGTCACTTTTTTACTGAACATAAGATTGAGTCTAACAGAGCCTGGGGCAGGCAAAATTATGATTAATCACCCCATCCTTGTGCTTTTGTGGACGTGATGGTCACTTAACTGAGCACGGAAAGTGATCTCAGGCTCTATAAAAGCGTAGCTAAAGATCATTGGAAACCCAACAGTGAAACGCGAAAAAAAAACAGAACTAATCCGGATTCAATCTGGACGAATCCCCACCCCTTCTTTTTTTATGAACAACAATCCCCCTAAAAACAATAACCTTATCTACTATACATGGCGTAATATTCTCGCGCTTTGGTCTCGTTATACCTGGCGACTGTCCCAGAGATGCTAAATGCTTCAAAAAGCGCAATCCAGGCAGGTATGGTGGTCCAGGCAAAGAGAATGTAGAGGATGCCTGCCACAGTTTGTCCAAGATAAAACTTGTGAGCCCCGAGTCCGCCCAAAAATAAAGCTAATAAGACCGCAGTTGTGGGGTTCTTTTTGACCGAACTGATTTGCAGCAAAAACGGCGTCTGCTTGTCGGTAGGAAGCGATGTTACCATGTTCATAATGTTTGCTTCGCTTTGTTGTGCAATTTCCTTGCTTTTTCCCAGGGTAAGTATTAAAGCGACTAATATACCAACAATAAGTAACATAAAGACTATTAAAATCCAGCTGCCATCTTGCATTGTATCCTCCATCTCTAATTTGGGGATTTGCGTCGTTACATCCCCATGAATATTTGTTATATTAGCATAATTTCATCAAAAAATCAACGCTTTTTTGAGAGGATTGCAACCATATTTTGATTGACTTTTTGAAAACTTGAAAATCACTAAAGACTCTGAGGTTTTGCATCAACAGTCTTAATCGCAGCCATGCAAGGATGACCTTTTAAACATTCCCGGCTCAGTCAAATTGCATAAAAAAATCCACTCTTCTGAAGTGGATTTTTTAATTCCTTAACACACTGCGGCTTGGATCAATCCACCGTCAGGGTTTTGGACAGGTTGCGGGGGAAGTCGGGGTCGTAACCGCGAGCCACGGACATGTAATAAGAGAGCAGCTGCAGCGGCAGGACGCTCAGGAGGGAGCTGATCTCCGGGCTGGCTTCCGGCAGCACAATCAGGTCGCTGGCGTTTGCGCGNNGTGACTTCGTTGATGCCGCTGACAATCACAGGCACATCTTCCGGGCTCACAGCAAACAAAACCGGGAAGCCGTCGGTAATGGCCGAAAGCGGTCCGTGCTTGAATTCTGTCGAGAGCATACCCTCGCAGTGGCTGTAGGTGATCTCCTTGAGCTTGAGCGCGCCTTCCAGCGCCATCGGGTAGGTGGTGCCGTAGCCCAGGCTGTAGCAGTCCTCCCAGGCGTTCACATCGGGGGTGATGGCTTGCACCTGCGGCGTGGTAAGGGCGATGGTCTGCTCCATCAATTCGGGGATGGCGTCCAGCGCGCGCGTGTCGCGCCCGGCCAGGCGATAGGCAAGGGTGAGGAAGCTGACCACCTGGTTGGTGAAGGTCTTGGTGGCTGGCACGCTGATCTCATAGCCGCAGCACAGCGGCAGCGAGCAGACGGAAGCCTTGGTGAGGGTGGAGCCGATCACATTCGCCAGCCCGAAGCACTGCATGCCCTGCTTTTCGGCAGCGTAAAGAGCGTTCAGAACGTCTTTCGTCTCGCCAGACTGACTGACAAAGAGCCCCACATCCTGCGGACCAACGGTTGGCAGGTATTGCGGGATGAATTGCGGGGCAATCACGGGGATCACGGCACGCCCAGCCAGGCGGGCAAAGTACACCGCCCCAGCCAGGCAGGCGTGGTAGCTGGTGCCGCAGCCGATGAAGTACAGATTGCGTGC
>DJGU01000058.1:0-173 GCA_002432795.1 Anaerolineaceae bacterium UBA5838 | reverse complement strand
TCGTGGATCTCTTTGAGCATGAAGTGGGCGTAGCCGCCCTTCTGCACGGAGCTCATGGTTTCGGTGATCTCTTCAGGGGCTCGTTCGATCAGGCTGCCGTCCTCGACGGAACGCAGTTCCACGCGGTCTGCCCAGAGGGTGATGATCTCGCCGTCCTGGATGCGGATGATGGT
>DJGU01000124.1:4081-5099 GCA_002432795.1 Anaerolineaceae bacterium UBA5838 | reverse complement strand
GACCGCCAACTGAAATCCAGCTGCTTGAAAAAGTTCTTGATCTTCACATCCACTCCAATGCTATTCAACGCGTAGTGATTATAAACTACCCGCAGCAACTGGCGCGAGGTTGTTCACTGCGGGTATGGCATTGTCAGGACTATTTACCCTGGCTTTTCAGATCAATTCGCTATTTTGCCACCCTGGGGAGCCACAATTGATGCGTGAAGCGGTAATCGTAAATTAGGGTATAGATGGTTTCCCAGGCGCTCCACAGCCCGTGTCTGTCCTGGGTGCGGATGCGCAGATAGTAGGGCACGCCCGTGGGGATTGCCGGCGGGTTGAACTGCGTTGATGCGGTGCGGGTTCCGCTGGTAGCATTCTTATTGGTTCCCCAGTAAAACTCGTAGGTATCGACGGGGTTTAGCCCTATCCCGAGGTCGTATGCGCCTGCCCAGGTGAACCAAGGATTATTGCAATACGCCTGCGGCACACCATTCCATGACTGGCAGCCTGAACTTGTCACAACCGGGTTAACCGGAGGTTGATTGTCCACATAAAAACTCGCTGATTTCATGACTTCCCAATTGTCATTGAAGTCAACACTCCTGTAATCAATGGTCATCAATCCGCTTCCATTCACCAAAAAGGGTTCAGTGTATGTTTGCCAACTTCCATTGTTTATTCGATAATATGTCTTTTTCACCCCAACCAGGTTATCAGTGGCAGTCAAGGTGATTGTTACTGCCGTTTTGTACCATGGGCTGATGCCTATCGTGCCGGATTTTGTGTAGCTCGTAACCGGCGCAGAATTATCATAAGGGATCGCAACAACACCATCCAGTACATTGCTATCAATGTTGATGGTCACTCCCCCCCAGGTTTCATTATGATCACCTGAATACTGATAAACTCGCTGGTGGTTGGACCAATAATTATCTGGTAAGTGATCGACATCAAAGACTGTTACTTCCGGTCGATAGCCTGGAACTATATACCACTCCGCAATCCAGACCACACTTGGGGGTGGTTGGAGGTT
>DJGU01000124.1:1559-4013 GCA_002432795.1 Anaerolineaceae bacterium UBA5838 | reverse complement strand
CATGCAGAGGTGTAATAAAAATACTCAAGGTCGTAATAAACAACACTACCTGTTCCATCTGGATTGGTAAGTCCAAGTTCGAGAAGTTTGGCAGCCGCCTGGTTGGCGTTATCAACACCCTGAGCATAAGCTGTAGCGGTATCATAAGAAAACCGATTGACAAAACCCGTACACGGAGCTTGTGGGCCTACCCAGGTTGGTATGAATCGCCAACCCTGATTGAACATTTGCTGCACGTAAGCAGCGTTGAGCGCTGTGTTATCACAGGCGCGTGAAACTCCACCAATGTAAAGATTCACAGCCTTGTAAGGGCTTCCGTTATACCAGGTTTGAAGTTTAGAGAGCGATGGAATCTCACAAGCGTCAAATCCTTGCCCTTCGAACCTCTGGACTGACTGAATGGCATTGTTCTGTTGATCGTCATCAGTGATCTTTTGAAAGGTTCCCTCCTGGAGGATTATCTCTTCTGGAGACAAAGCACCAGAGGGAAGACTTCCAATCACCCAATTCTCACCTCCATCCTGGCTTGAAAGCAGGAGGTACTTGTTTTCACAGGTCAGCGTGCTCATGGATAAATCCGCGTTGTCCGGCAAAAGATCTTGCTTGCAGGAGCCACCAGTCAACCCAACCCAAATGTTCTCACCATCAAAACTACTGAGCTGTGCAAAAGCCAGATGAGAACCGAAAGATTCTCTCCAGGATTGCGAATTAATTGCGCCCGGCTCTTCCTCCCAGACCATTTCTGCAGTCTGACCCGTAAGCACATTTTTTGACCTCAGGAAAACCAAGTCCGGTTCAGCTCCTCCACCATTAATCCATGCAGGGAGGAGCATCTCCCCACCCTGCCACTTGATTGGCAAACCCACAAGCTGCAAACCATCCGCTACAGATTGTGTCATCAAAGGTTGAAACCCTTGCCAACTCTTACCGCCATCTTGGGTTTGATATAACCGGATCGGATCTACTGGATCGCGTATATAACCCACATTTTCATCCAGAAAAACAAACTCTTCCGCTGCTGGTGGTTCCAAGACTTGCCAGGAAAGCCCTCCATCGCTTGTTTTAAGTAGGATTCCTATGCTGAAGTTGCTGGAGGTTGCCTGCTTGATCAAAATCAAACCCTTATCATTATCTTGCCATTGCATATAGGCACTTCCGAAAGGCGCATCTCCAAAATCGCGCATTTGGCTCGGAAAAGTGATCGGTTGAGTCTGCCAGGTAGCGCCAGCATTGGTTGTCTTACGCAGGTCTAGCTGCCATTCCTCCCCATTTATGCTCACCACAAGCATCCGTGCATCATTGGAATTTAAAAAATAGACATCCAGCAGGGATTCATTCTGATTCAATACAGGTGTTACATCCTTCCAATCAACAGCGTTACTTACTGTGCGGAATACGCGGTTTCCTGATCTCAGCCAGCCAGTCGCCCCGCCTGTCAAAGCAAATTCTATTTCAGGAGAGTTTGACAAATTGGTCTTATTAAGTCTGCTATCAACACCAGTCACTGGTCGGTCAATAAGAGCTAGTATCACAAAAACAAGAACCACCAAACTGGTTCGATAATTTCTTACAGACATCTAAATCTCCTAATAGCAAACTTGTAAGTCAATAACCTGTATTTGTGGGATGCAATAAATATACCATAAGACAAACTACTATCCTTTTTCTGAGCAAGTTCAGATACATGGGAGAGGATAGGGCTTTAGAAAAAAGCACATCGGGGTCAAGTCAGGATGCTAGCGGTCAATATACTTCCTGGGGGTCAGATGTCCAGAGCCCAGTGAGGACGGATATTGTTGTAGACCCATCCATACACTTGACACTGAACATTTGTTCTGTTATTATTCTATTGAAAAGGAACAGCAGAGAAAGGCAGGCAAGGATGGCAAGAAAACGCACAGGGCTAAGCCCCAGACACAAGAAAATTTTGGCTTTCCTGGAAAGCTTCGTGTCCGAACGAGGCTATCCCCCCTCCATCCGCGAAATCGGCGACCATACTCAGATCAGTTCGACCTCAGTGGTCAACTATTACCTCAACCAACTCGAGGAAATGAATTATATAGAGCGGGAGAGCAATGTTTCGCGCGGCATCAATTTACTCAAAACCAGCCTCGCCAACACACTCGTCTCTATTCCGCTGGTGGGTAATATTGTTGCAGGTGAACCGATGCCAGTGCCAGCTTCAGACTTCAGCTATTATGATCCCGAATCCGGGATTGACGTTGCCCGTAGTTTGCTGCCGGCAAGCGACCATTTGGAAGACCTTTACGCGCTGCGGGTGCACGGCGAATCAATGATCGATGCCATGGTCAACGATGGTGACATCGTCGTGATGAAAAAGACCAGCCAGGCTCGCAACGGAGAAATGGTTGCAATCTGGCTCAATGACCGCGACGAAACGACGCTTAAGTATTTCTATCTCGAGAACGGTCAGGTGCGCCTGCAGCCTGCCAA
>DJGU01000124.1:0-1506 GCA_002432795.1 Anaerolineaceae bacterium UBA5838 | reverse complement strand
ATCCGCCAGTTAGATCAGTAAAAATTCCATTCTCAGCTCGAAAGCTTGTACGGATGGGGCTCGCTCCATCCGATCTTTTACATGGCTCCTCATCCAAGCCATCTCGTTGTAAAATAAGCTCATGCATATCATATATTCTCAGGATAACACCCCCGTCGCATACGAAATTTCAGGCAGCGGACCGCTGCTCATCATCGTCACCGGCGCGCTCAACACCCACAACTTTGGCGTTCCGGGGGAGATGGTTCCATTCCTCTTGGAGCACTTGACCGTCCTCACCTACGACCGGCGCGGGCGCGGGCAAAGCGGCGACATCCCTCCTTATTCGATCGAAAAAGAAATCCAGGACCTCAACGCGCTGATCGATCACCACGGTGGAAAAGCCTTCCTCTACGGCCATTCGGCCGGCGCGGCGTTAGCCCTCTTCACGGCAGCAGCACACCCCGAAAAGGTTCTCAAGGTAGCTGCCTATGAACCTCCATTAAGTGGCGGCTGGCTGGAAAGGACTATGACCAATTTTTTAATCTGCCAGATTCAAAGGCAAGTCGCCGGGGGTAAAAACCTGGCGGTGGTCAAGCGCTTTATGCGTTTTGTGGGCATGGACGAGCAGCTGATCAAAGACACGCTCGCCTCAGAGCACGGGCAGACCATTATCGACATGGCAGGCACCATCGCCTATGAAGCTGAGATCCAAAAGGCCTCCAGACCTTTCCTTAAAGACCAGGCAAAAAACCTGGGAATGCCTGTTTTGATGCTTGCCGGAACCAAAAGCTTCAAGACCGCCCCTGCCATCATGGCGTCTTTCACTCATGCTATTCCCCAGGCGGAGTCACGGCTTCTGGAAGGGCAGACCCATTCGGTTGAGGCTGAGGTCATTTCTCCTGTCTTGCAGGAATTCTTCCTGCGGTTTTAATTCTTAAGCTGTCAATAGTCATAATGGGGGGCTTCTGTTATCCTGAGTGTTTCGTCCCTACCTCCTGAGGTTTTTTAGAACCGTCATCCTGGGCTTTTCCGTCTTGTCATCCTGAGCTTCTGTTGCGAAGGATCTTTGCGCTGGTAGTAAGGGGTAAGATTCTTCGCAAAGGATACTCAGAAGGACAAGCTTGTGCGTCATTACGAACGAGGTGGGACGATCTGTTATTGTTTTGTTGGTGGGTTGGCTGTAGATGGTTAGTATTTGGCATATGCTAAAAGACGCCAACCCACCCTACAAGTGAGAAATCAATTATCGCGGCCAAAGCAGCTTGTGCCCGCGAAACAGGGTACGGCGATCTGCATTACTAAATTTTCATCCTGTCACCCTGAGGTTTTTCGATTTGTCATAATGAGCGAAGTGGCTTGGGAGCGTGAAGCACGATTTTGCGATTTGCTATTCTGACTTTTTTCCAGGCATCCTGGGCTTTCTCGTCTTGTCATCCTGAGCTTTTGTTGCGAAGGATCTTAGCACCTGAGTTTCTCAGTTTTCGATATTTTTTGAATATTCTCTCGTTGGGAAGCTGTTTTCAG
>DJGU01000004.1:54351-54739 GCA_002432795.1 Anaerolineaceae bacterium UBA5838 | reverse complement strand
CGCTGCTGGCCGGAAATGCTGCGTGTGCACTACCGCGACGGCGGAAAGAAGTTTTCTTTGTTGACCCTGAAGTATGCGATCCGTAAGCTGGTGCAGCCTTTTTGGATGTGGCTGCGCAAGCGCCGGCTTTCCTGACTGGTTGAAAGGAGTTTAAGGTGGAAATTAAGAAAAAATTGGGCACCGCTTTCATAATCTTGAAACAGAAAGGTCCCGCAGGAGTCTGGCACACTATCCGGCAGAAACTCGTCGCGTTCACCTGTACTAACGAAAACGAAATCATTTTTGAAACCTTGCAGCACTCCTTCACCACGGGCGTAATGTGCGACGTGGGGGCGCACCATGGGTATTGTCTGATCCCATTCGCGAAAGCCGGTTGGCAGGTGTTCGC
>DJGU01000004.1:46658-54291 GCA_002432795.1 Anaerolineaceae bacterium UBA5838 | reverse complement strand
GCTGTTTCAGATAAGACGGAAGCATCCGTTCCTTTCTACACCTCAAATGAGTCCAGCGGCATCAGCAGCCTCTCTGCCTTTCTCCCCAGCCACGAGCTGACTTACA
Organism: Anaerolineaceae bacterium UBA5838; assembly: GCA_002432795.1. Lineage (GTDB taxonomy): Bacteria > Chloroflexota > Anaerolineae > Anaerolineales > Anaerolineaceae > Mesolinea. The sequence goes on along the minus strand of DJGU01000004.1, from coordinate 54,185 downwards.
CGGTAAGTACAATCACACTCGGTAAATTTCTTCACGAGCAGAATTTGGACAGAGTAGATTACCTGAAAATCGATACTGAGGGATTTGATCTGATGGTCTTACAAGGTGTAGCGTGGGAGGAAATTCATCCGACTGTCATCCTGTGTGAATTTGAGGATGCAAAAACAAAAAAACTGGGATACACGTATGAAACTTTGGCAGATTACCTGGTTGGAAAGGGTTATCATGTGCTCGTTTCAGAGTGGCGCCCAATCGTGAGATACGGTGAGCAGCATTCCTGGAGAGGTTATTTCACCTTCCCTCATAAGTTACATAATGATCAAGCCTGGGGCAACCTGATCGCCACCAATGACGATGAGGTTTACCACAAGCTCTTGAAGAGATGCAAACCAAAAAGTGACTTGCGCAAGGCTCTGCAGCCCGCCTGAAATTCTTACCAAGAACAGATAAGGAACTTTGTGGAATTATGCGTTCCGCTTCGCCGGCTGCCAATTCACCAGGAACAACCCAACTACTGCGATAATTAATCCAACCAGCCCAATCAGTGAGATGCTTTCCCCCAGGAAAATCCAGGCCAGCAGCGTGATCTGGATCAGCATGGAATTGTTGATCATGCTCGATTCCATTGCCGTAAGCGACTGCAGCGTGCGGTTCCAAATCCAAAAAGCAAGCGCGGTATTGAGACCCGCGATCAAAAGCAACAGCAGCCACACCCTCAGGTCAAGTGGCGGCAAACCCTGAAAGACAATAACACCCCCCAGCAGTACCAGCGCGCCAATACCCATACTGATGCCCGTCACCACCATCGGATCCAGGCGCTGATCGCGGTTTACGCCCCGCCCCATCACAGCGGCAACCGAATTTGCAATCATCGTAAAGAGCGCCAGCCCCATCCCAAGCGCACTCTTCGGGATGGTTGTCTCCGGCATGAAGTAGACCAAAACACCGGTAAGGAAGATTGCCATCCCAATCCACTGCAGACGCGAGACGGGTTCCTTAAGGAAGATCAACCCCAACACCGCCACCAACGGACCAGTAAAACTCAGCAGCAGGCTCATTGTGATCGCGTCCAGATGCACGAGCGCCAAAAACTGTCCGCCTTGCGTGATCGTATAGTAAACCAACCCCAGGATCACCAGGTAACGCCAGTCAAAAGAACTCAGCCGCTTTACTTCACCTCTGCGTTTGAGCAAACCCGGCAGAAGGAAAAGGAAAGCCAGCATGTAGCGAATGCCGGTAAAAGCCAGCGGTGGAACGTCCACAAGAAACTTTTTGATCAGGATAATGGAACTGGACCAAAGCATGGTCACAAACAGGGCTTGAAGAATGGCTTTGCTGCGGGGAGAAAGGGACATTGGATGCTTACCTTTCGGGATTATAACATGCCAAAAAGGGAACATCAGGAGTTAACTTTTTTCTGACCCAAAACCCGTCCCGATTCCCCGTCCCATTTACGTGTCATTTTAGTTGAACCAGTGCGTCATCCTTGACAACTCAGCAGACCCCTAATACAATAAGCCAATTCTTTGGTCTTTTTGGAAAATTAATGAAACTCACACGACGCCAGGAAACTTTTATCAATCGTTTTCTCGATCTTTATCGAGAATTAAATGGGCCGATCCATTACTCGTTATTGGCAGAACGGGTTGGAGTGAGTCCCTTCACTGCCTATGATATGCTGCGCTTGCTCGAAGAGAAGGGATATGTCACTTCTGAGTATCGTATTGGTTCTGAAAAGCCATCCGTGGGACGCTCAGCAGTTGTATTCATACCCACTGAAGTGGCCAGTCGCCGAATAGAAGAGTTAACGAACGGTGCCGATTTGGGCGATTGGGACAGTACCAAGTCACGTATCCTGGCGAGAATCCGAACGAGCGAATTCCAGGATCGAATACTGGCTGAAGAAATGTTAGCCCGCGTACCGCCGGATGCGCCGGAAACCCTGCGTTATTGCTTTGAGGTCATGATGGTTCTTATACTCAGGCTCGGCAGGGGCACCGGCCGCCACATCCTGGTCGAACGTCTGCCTCAATTTTTAAAACCGAAAGGTACAATTTCCCGTTCAGGATTGCTTTTATTAGGTGGATTTGTTTTAGGTCTGTTAGCTAATGAAAATGCGATAGATTTAGATTGGGACCAATCAATCATTAAACAAGTCGAACGGTATCAAGCCCTAGTGATGGAAATGGAGCCTCGCCTATATCGAAGTTTAGGCGATGGCATAAAAGACATGTTTGCGCTCGTACTTCAGAGCTAAATAAATTATCTATATTTTGGTCATTTTGGGATTTTACAATGACAATTTCTGTTGAGGCTCTTCTTTTAACAAAACAATATTCTTCCCAGCCAAAGGGAAGTCGGCCCGCGCTGGATGCGGTTGACCTGCATGTCGAGGCTGGACAACTGTACGGACTGGTTGGCCCGGATGGTGCAGGCAAGACAACCCTGCTGCGCATCCTGTCCACTGTCATGAATCCGACATCGGGCTCTGCCCGATTAATGGGTTATGACGTGAATAAGCAAGCTGAGCAGGTCCGCTCCAGATTAGGATATATGCCGCAGGCTTTCAGCTTGTATCCCGATTTGAGTGTGATGGAAAACCTACGTTTCTTCGCTGACATAAATGGCGTGCCGCGTGGGAAACAAAAAAGTCGCATTGAAGAATTACTGGAGTTCGCGCGCCTGACGGATTTTACTTCCCGGCGCAGCGAGAATCTCTCAGGTGGGATGCGAAAAAAGTTAGCATTAGCTTGTGCTTTGGTACATGAACCAGAAATCCTGTTATTGGATGAACCAACCACGGGTGTAGATCCGGTTTCCAGACGGGAGTTATGGCAATTGCTGGCTAAGGTTATTCAACAAGGCGTTACCGTTCTGGTCAGTACACCTTATATGGATGAAGCGGAACGCTGTAATATGGTCAGCATCATTTATCAGGGTCGAATACTCACCACGGGCGCGCCTGCGGACTTGGAGCGGCAAATGCCTTTCCGGATCGTAGAGATCAAAGCCAAGCCGCGTGGAACGCTGCGTCAGGTGGTTGATAAAACAGATGGTGGGTATGGCTGGCGCGCTGTTGGCGACCGTCTGCGTCTCTCGGTGGTGGACCCGGCTGAGGCGCAAGCGCGAATCAAGGCAAATCTGGAAACAGCTGGCGCGCAGATCAGCATTCTGCGTGAAGCACGGATCCTGATGGAAGATGTTTTCATCTACCTGGTCGAACAGCAGGAGAAGCAGGCATGAGCTCAGAAAAAGCTGTACAAGCCACTCAACTGACGCGAAAATTTGGTGACTTCATCGCTGTAGACCATATCAGCTTCGATATCCCCAAAGGCGAAATTTTTGGGCTCCTCGGTCCGAACGGAGCGGGCAAAACCACCACAATCCGTATGTTATGTGGCATTCTGACGCCCACATCGGGGGCAGCTAGTGTCCTGGGATTTGATGTGTCCAAGCAAGCCGAAGAAGTCAAGCAAAGAATCGGCTATATGTCGCAAAAATTTTCACTTTATAACGATCTGAGCGTATCTGAAAACCTAAATTTTTACGCAAACTTATATGGAATCCCTCGTGAGAAAGTAAAACCACGAATAACTGAGTTAATTGAGATAGCTGGTTTACAAGGGCACGAGAAACAATTGACTGGCAACCTTTCGGGTGCATGGCGTCAGCGTTTGGCGCTTGCTTGCGCAATTGTACATGAACCACCGATGATTTTTTTGGATGAACCGACAGCCGGAGTTGACCCGGTATCACGACGCGAATTTTGGGAAATGATTTATACAATGGCTGGCCGAGGAGTAAGTGTGCTTGCAACTACTCATTACATGGATGAAGCTGAGTTTTGTAACGTAATTGGGATGATGTATCGTTCACGTTTAATTGCGCTCAACGACCCGGATTCATTGAAAGATGAAATGAGAGGTATTTTATTTGAAGTCGATTGCCATGAACCGGGTCGTGCGGAAAAAATATTACGTGATTTGCCAACCGTACAAGATGTGGCAGCGCATGGCGTTATTTTACATGTTCTCATGACCGATGAGAATGAAAAGGGTTTTCTGGAAAAAGTATTGATGGATAACGAGATTGTTATAGATCGAATCGAGCGCGTTTTGCCTTCGTTGGAAGATGTGTTTGTTTCGTTGGTAGATCAAGAAAATCGCCTGCACGTACGGGCAGAAATCGATTAAGGAGGTTCACATGAGACAAAGTTTTCGCCGCATGATGACCATAGTTCGAAAAGAATGGTTACACATTATTCGTGATCCTCGCACCCTGGCGCTGGTGATCGTTTTGCCAGTCATGATGTTGTTCCTACTTGGATATGCAGTTGCAAATGATGTTAAAGATATTCCTCTGGCTGTGGTCGACCTATCACATACGGATACCAGCCGCACCCTGGTAGATAAATTGACAAGCAGCGAGTTTTTTAAGTATACACACGCAGCTCAGAGTGAAAATGAGATTTTAGCGATGATGGACGCAGGTATTGTTAAAGCTGGTCTTTACATCCCCGAAAGTTTTGGAAGAGATGTCAGTACGGGGGGAGTTGGAACCATTCAGTTTTATATCGATGGCTCAAATCCCACCATTGCGCAAACCGCTCAACTTGCTGCTGAAACGATCAGCCAATCAATGTCGCAGGAGATTCTCATCAAGCGTCTGGAGCGTAGTGGCACAGGTATGCAGCTGAGTCTTCCGGTGGATGCACGCATGCGGTACTTGTATAATCCAGATATGAAGCGGATGAACTTCATGATTCCTGGTTTAGTCGCGATTATTCTCCAAATTCAGACATTACTATTGACCGCATTCGCCATCGTGCGTGAACGCGAGCAAGGTACCCTCGAACAGCTTATCGTGACCCCGGTCCGGTCATGGGAATTAATGTTAGGTAAGATTTTGCCTTTCGTTGTAGTGGCTTTTGTTAACGTAGTTATGACCGTGGCAGTTGGTGCTATCTGGTTCGGAGTGGATGTTGTCGGCAGTATCCCACTTCTGGCAGGACTAAGCCTTATATTTCTGCTTGGGTCGCTGGGATTGGGGGTGCTCATTTCAAACATTTCCAAAACTCAGATGCAAGCCATGTACATGGCTTCGTTTATCATGATGCCATCTTTTATACTGGCTGGGCTGCTGTTTCCGCGTGAGAATATGCCCTGGCTGGCTTACTATGCCGGCTATTTTTTACCAGTGACTTATTTCCTGGAGATTGTCCGTGGCATCATACTAAAGGGTGCGAATTTCTTTACTTTATGGATCTGGATCTGGCCAATGGCTGTGTTCAGTATCGTGGTATTCTTTGCAAGTGTCTTAATGTTCCATAAGCGCCTGTAATACCTGACACTATCAAAAAACCATTTCTCAATTAGGAGATTAAAATGAAAAAATCCCTTCCCAAAATAATATCGCTCGTTATCGTCTTTAGCATCGGATTAACAGGATGTCAAAGTCTGAATGGTCAAAGTACTGCACAGCTAAATGCTTCGGGAACAATTTCTGTAGCCCAGGTTAATATTGCCCCCCAATTAGGCGGTATGGTCGTATCGGTCAGTGTTGAAGAAGGTTCACAAGTGAAAAAAGGCGATGAATTGTTCCGCCTGGATGATTCTTTGCTCATTGCACAGCGTGATCAGGCAAACGCTGCGATCACGTTGGCTGAAGCAGCTGTAAACACAGCCAAAGTGCAATACGAACTTGCCCTAAATGTTTCACGTTTGCAGGATCAACAGAACCGTATGAGTAGTTGGAATATTACTCAGCCCACTCAATTTGAGCTGCCAACCTGGTACTTCGATAAAGAAGAAAAAATCGAATCTGCCAAAGCAGAAATGGAAACTGCAAGTGCTGATCTTTTAGATGAAAAAGCAAACCTCCAAAAAATCCTTAGTGATAACGCTTCTCAGGGATTCATAGAAGCAGAAAAACGTGTTGCCGAAGCGCAAGTTGCTTTTTTGATAGCAGATCAGGTCCTTACTCAGGCAAATAGCGCACAGGATAAAGAAGATTTACAAAACTTTGCCCAAGACCAATATGATGCAGCTGAAACCGAACTAACCTCTTCTCAATCCAATTACAATCGTTTATTAACGTCACAAGCTGCTAAAGATGTGCTCGAAGGTCGCGCCCGCGTACAAGTAGCACAAGAACGTTTTGACCGCGCCTGGGATTATTACAATTCGCTTATGAGCGGTGACCAGTCTTTGCAGGTTAAGGCTGCCGAGTCAGGTGTGACACAAGCCGAAGCTGCATTATCGCAAGCTCAGGCTGCATTGGCTACGCTGGATGTTCAACTGAAAAAAACGATCGTTACCGCCCCGGTGGACGGTACAGTACTGACTAGTAATTTAGAAGTCGGCGAAACGCTCGCCCCCACTAGTGTGGTATTAATTATTGGCCAATTACAGGAGGTAAATTTGACAGTGTTCATCCCGGAAACAGAGTACGGAAAGGTAAAACTTGGTGACCAGGTCTCAATAACTGTGGATTCATTCCCCGGAGAAACGTTCAGTGGCACAGTGGTTTATATTTCGGACCAGGCTGAGTTTACTCCGCGCAATGTCCAAACGGTGGAAGGACGTAAAACAACCGTTTACGCAGTGAAGATCACAGTACCTAATACAGATCTTGAACTAAAACCTGGAATGCCCGCAGATGTCACTTTTATTCGAAAATAAAAATTCAGGAAAACTCATGAAAACGCAGAATGCTGTTGTTGTAACAGGTAGCGCCGCACAGGTATCACCAGAAATAGCCAGTCAATTGGGCATGGTAATTCTTCCATTGACCATAATCGTTGCAGGGAAAGCATACCTTGACGGTGTTGATATCTTTCCGGGTGAGCTTTACCAGAAAATGCGCACTCAAAAGTTGGAAGTAAAGACCGCTGCACCCAATGTCGGACAATATTATGAGTGTTTTAAAAGTATTATTGACCAGAAAGGGCGCGATGTTCTTTGTATTACGCTTTCGAGGCAATTAAGCTCTGACTACAATACTGCCGTTGTTGCGGCGCAAATGATTTCGAATGAATACCCGCTGTCAAAAGTGATCGTTTTTGATAGTTTGCGAGCCGCCGCGCCACAAGGTTTATTGGCGATTGAAGCAGCAAAGCAATTGCAAGCAGGGCTTTCGATGGAAGAGGAAGTGGTTCAGTATTTGACGAATGCCAGGCACAGATCGGGGCTGATCGCCGGGGTGGACACGTTGGATTATCTTGCCCAAGGCGGCCGGATTGGTAAAGCGGCGTATCTGGTTGGCAGTGCGCTACAGATCATACCTATTCTCACCATAAATAAAGAGGGGATTGTCGCTCCCTCCAGGGTTGTACGTAATAAAGATAACGTAATTCCTGCGATCATTTCTATCCTGACCAATCAGACGTCTGGATTCAAGAAACTGGATTTAGCAGTGATGCATGCCGATGCTCAAGAAAAAGCTGAAGCCTTACAACATTCGCTTAACGAACGTTACCCTTCATTGGAGATTCCAATCAGTGAATTTACACCGGTTATGGGAGCGCAT
>DJGU01000004.1:31684-46633 GCA_002432795.1 Anaerolineaceae bacterium UBA5838 | reverse complement strand
GGGTTAGGTTATTTGTATGAATAGAAAAATGGAAAAGTCATAGAGGTAGCCTATGGTCGTTAAATCTGATCTTTCAATGCCGGTGGTAAGCATTATTTTTCTCTTGTTATTTGGGTACTTCTTCGGTTCTATACCCAGTGGTTACCTGGCCGGTAAATGGATCAAAGGAATTGACTTACGCCAATACGGCAGTGGAACGGTCAGCGGTTCCATGGTGTGGGAACATGTGGCGAAGTGGGCGGTAGTTCCGGTTGGACTTTTTGATATCTTCAAAGGCGCATTTCCAGCCTGGCTTGGATTACGTCTGGGAATGGGGGAGCTGGCGGCTATGCTGGCGGGATTTGCTGCCATAGTGGGTCACAACTGGTCAATTTATCTCAATTTCCAGGGCGGGCGTGGATTCAGTCCCTTCCTGGGTGAGTTATTGGTGCTTTTTCCCTGGGGGCTAGTAATAGTATTGGCTGGATTGGCGATTGGTAACATTTTTCAAAACCCAATTTTCCCACTTTTTACAGTCCTGCTTTTACCTTTTTTTGCCCAATTTTTACAGGATTCCCCCATTGTTTTGTGGTGTTCTTTAGGTATGACGCTAATTACACTCATTAAAAGGTTGGAAGCAAACCGTCGTCCTCTTCCAGCTGACAGGAAAGAACGTCAAAGAACAATCATTCGGCGGCTATTGCTAGATCGCGACATTCAGGACCACGAAGAATGGATCCGCCAGGAGCCACGATAATAATAGCTAATTGATCAAGTCTTTCGAAAATGGGATTGACAATTATGACAGAAAAATTACCAGATCACGGTTCGTGTTTTGTTTGTGGAAAAACAAACCCCAAGAGTATTGGTGTCGAATGGGAATTAGGGCCAGAGTGTCATATTGTTGCATCTTTTAGGTTTAATGAATATCAGCAAGGACCTCCAGGATTTGTCCATGGGGGAGCCTCGGCAGCCGTACTAGATGAAGCTATGGGATCTGCAGTCTGGCAGGCTGGATATCGGGCGGCCACGGTTCATCTCGAATTGGATTATCGAAAACCAATCCCGATTGGGGAAGAAATTAATATTCAAGGCTGGTTGTTTTCTGAAGAAAGGAATTCGGCGACTACTCGCGGCATCATTTATCTTTCAGATGGAACGATCGCAGTTGAAGCCTACGCTAAATATGTTAGCGCACCTCAGCTATTTAAGGACGTCCCATCCGCGGAAAATCTCTCAGGTTTCGATTCCCCGGCTAGTCTATCTCTTTGAACTTATTATTTAGAGATATATGAAACTTACAAAGAAAATTGTCTGGGTTGTGATATTTGCGATTGCGATGGCTTCTTTGGAAGCAGCAGTTGTCGTGTATTTACGACGATTATATGGCATCTCCGATCTAATCCTCACTGTACCCCCCTTTGACCCTCAGATCGTCAGGATTGAATTAGGAAGAGAACTGGCAACTTTACTCATGCTACTTTCATTGGGTTGGATAGCAGGACAAAAATTTCAATCCCGTTTGGGGTTTACCTTGGTTGCATTTGGAGTCTGGGTTATAGTTTACTCTCCTGTTTTTTGCGATCTTGCGTATATAAAAAACGCGCCTGTTGGCGCGTCTCTTTGCTCAAGGAAATCAATTTTTAGTCATCCAAATCTTCATCATCTGAAGAGTCCAACTCAAGCAGCTCACCCGAAACGATAAAAACAATGCGCTCGCAGATGTTTGTCACCCGGTCAGCAGTGCGTTCAAGATTATGGATGACCCAGAGGATCTGGTTGGTATGGTCGATGGTCTCTGGGTTTTTGATCATATTCTGAACGATCTTGCGATAGATGGTGATGTACAGCTCATCCACTTCATCGTCTTCCCTGGGGATGGCATACGCAGCCGCGAGGTCTTCCGAGACGAAGGCGCCCAAAGCACGGTGGAGCATGGAGGTGGCCTTATCCGCCATGGTCGAAATTTCACGTATCGGGATGGGTGTCTCGTCATCTGCCAGCCGCATGGCAACCTTGGCGATACCCTTGGCGTAATCGCCGATACGCTCCAGCTCAGTAATGATTTCAAGCATGGCAGCCAAAATGCGTAAATCCCGAGCCAACGGGGATTGTGTGGCAAAAATGATCAGGATGTGGTTCTCAATGGCAAAATGCTTACTATTAATTTTCTGATCTTCAGCATAAATGGATTTTGCGGCAGCAACATCCCTGCGACGCAAAGCATCAACCGCGTTCAGGATGGCCTGTTCTGCGAGGCTTCCCAAAAGAAGCATTTCATCCTGGACAAGTTTTATTTCCTGATCTAAGGTAAAACGAGACATAATGCCTCCAAAGCAAAATGAGATCTCCAAAAATTATATACCATCTTGACCCTCACAATCCTCTCGGGGGATACACAAAAAATCAGACATTGCCTTAATTTACTATATCATAGGCTCCCATCCTGCCGCGCAAAAATCGGTTAAGGTTTCTTTGCCAAACTGTAAAAGGACGGTTAATTCTGGCTATTACGATACACCACAGGAATTGAAAAGAAAAAATTGGAACCGGAATTTTCAACACTTTCAGCCCAGATTATCCCGCCATGGGCTTCAACAATATGCCTGCAAATCGAAAGACCCAAGCCGGTTCCACCACCAGCTCTTGCCCGGTCAGCCTTATAGAAGCGTTCAAAGATGCGGGTAATATCCTTCTGCGCGATGCCAACACCATTGTCGCTGACTTTGAAAACTACCATTTGCCCGTCCTGAAAGGCGGTTACATGAACTCGTCCGCCGTTTAAGGTAAATTTGATGGCATTATGGATCAGGTTGATAAAAACCTGTGAAATCCGTTCCGGGTCAGCAAAAACCAGCGGCAGGTCAGGCGGACAATCATAGCTGAGGGTAACCCCCACCCTTTCTGCCTGCAAAATCATGCGTTCAGCAGGTTTTTGGATCAACTGACAGGGCTCGATGTGCTGAAAATCAAAGTTGGACCGCCCTGCTTCGATGCGGGAAAGTTCAAGCAGTTCGTTGACCATCTGGGTGAGATTATCCACCTCACTGTCCATCCGCAAAACAAAGTTGCGAGCGACGACTGGATCTTCCAGAGCACCATCCAGCAAAGTCTCACTGATAGCCTTCAAGCCCGCCATCGGAGTGCGGAGTTCGTGAGAGATGTTCGAGACAAAGTCCCGTCGGACAGTTTCGAGGCGGTGGGTTTGGGTGAGGTCCTGGAAAAGCAGCATGGATCGCCCGGGCAAATCCTCCCCAAGGGGAATACCAACCACCTGAAGGTACTTATGCATCGCACCCATTTCCATGGTGATGGTTTTTGCGGGACCATTGCGTGTTTCTTCCCAAAGTTCAACCAAGCGGTGATGGCGCATTACTTCCACAACGGAACGCCCCAGTGCATCCCGTTCTTTTACCATGAATAACTTTTCTGCTTCTTTATTTAGCAATTGCACCCTGCCGCTGTTGTCAGCAATGAGGACGCCGTCGGTCATTTGCCCCAGTACCGCCGAGAGCATAGCGCGTTCCTTGGAAAGGTCTGCAATCTGGTCTTCAATTTGGCGAGCGGTTTTTTGCAAAGCTTCCCGCAACTCGCCCATCTCACGCAGTGAATTCTGCATCGGAAGCAAATCTATCTCTTGATATTTGCCTTCACCAAGCTCTTTGGCAGCTTCGGTGAGGGTCTTCAGATCGTCAACATAACGGTTGGTATGAATCAGACTGATGCTCAAACCCGCGATTAAACCAACCAATGAAATTAGAAAAGCCGCATTGTGAACAAACGAGAGGTCTACTGGTTCATTATTTGTGAGAGCTTTTTGGTAAGCGCTTTGTTCGAGCAATGGCAAGGCAACCAACCAGACCACCAGCGTTAGCACCAGCGTCAGAACAAAAGGCCAGGCAATGCGCGAATGGATGCGCATTTTCATAATTTGTTCTACCCTTCGAAGCGGTAACCTGCCCCACGGACCGTGATAATTCTCTGGGGAGTCTCAGGGACAGTCTCAATTTTTTCACGCAGCCAGCGAATGTGCACATCCACCGTGCGTGAGTCGCCCACATACCCCCAACCCCAAACGCGCTCAAGGATCAGTTCGCGGGTGAGCACACGACCTTTGTGCTGGCCCATAAAAGTCAGCAGCTCGAATTCCTTAGGTTTACACGGCAGGGCTTTCCCATCCAGGCGGACTTCCCGCCGGCTGAGGTCAATTTCGAGATTCCCAAAAACAAGCGTCTTGGGTTGGTTGGCATCCTGCGCGGCAGTACCGACCTCCTCGCGGATCAGACGAACACGCCGCAGCAGCGCCTTCACGCGCGCAATCAGCTCGCGCATGCTGAAGGGTTTGGGTAAGTAATCATCAGCTCCAACCTCCAAGCCAACCACCCGATCAATTTCATCGTCACGGGCAGTCAGCATTAACACAGGTGTGTTGGATTCCTGGCGCAGTGTGCGGCAGATTTCAAAGCCATCCATTCCGGGCAGCATGACGTCCAGAATGACCAGATCCGGCTTGGAGCTCCTGAAAAGCTCCAGCGCGGCGATACCATCCCCAGCCACTTCAACTAAGTAACCTTCTTTTTTAAGATTGTAGGTTAAGGTTTCCTGCAGGGATATCTCATCGTCTACAACCAATATCTTTTCAGCCATACTTCCTCCAGTACGTCAAACAAAAAGAAACGCTATTTAACTTGTTAACAATTGTATCCCAAAGCTAATAATGTTCAGCCTTATGTTCAAGTGATAACCCAATCTTTACTTCTTTTTAACGATTTAACACACACCCATCACATTCCGCCTGGCTCTCCGAGCGTTACAAGCCGCATCTTCGCCCCGCGGCAATGGTAAAATCAAAGCACCTTAAGGAATAACTATGACTAAAGACATCCACAGCGCAAGAGCTGATTTTCCTATTTTGAAGCAAAGTGTCAATGACCACCCGCTGGTCTACCTGGACAATGCTGCCACCACGCAAAAGCCCCAGGTGGCAATCGACGCGCTTGTCGATTATTACACCCGTCTGAATGCCAATATCCATCGCGGCAACCACTCTCTGGCGGTACAGGCTACCGAAGCGTATGAGGGAGCCAGGCGGAAAGTGGCAGGGTATATCAATGCGGAACGCAACCATGAGGTGATCTTCACCCGAGGTACGACTGAATCGGTCAACCTGCTGGCTTATACCTATGGCGAGAAGTTTGTGCAGGCTGGTGATGAGGTCATCGTCACGCAACTTGAGCACCACAGCAACTACGTTCCCTGGCAACAAATGTGCCTTAGACGTAGAGCAACGTTCCGCATTCTGCCCTTCAACGAGCACGGCGAGCTCGACCTGGCGCTGTTTGAGCGCATGCTCAACGAAAAGACCCGCCTGGTAGCCGTCAACCATGTCTCTAATTCTCTTGGCACAGTCAATCCAGTTGAGGAAATCATTCGTCTTGCCCACGCCCACGAAGTCCCCGTGCTGGTGGATGCTGCCCAGTCTGTGCAGCATATCGCGCATGATGTGCAGAGCATGGATGCCGATTTTTATGTTTTTTCGGGTCACAAAATGTACGGACCGATGGGAATTGGCATCTTCTACGGCAAGGAAAAATGGCTGGAAGCATTGCCTCCCTTCCTAAGCGGCGGCGAGATGATCGATAATGTGACCCCCGAGAAGGTTACTTTTAACGTTCTGCCTTATAAATTTGAAGCCGGCACGCCCAATGTGGCGCAGGCAATCGGGCTGGGCGTTGCCATAGATTACCTGAAGCAGTTTGATCCGCTTGAGTTACAAAATTACGAAGAGGATCTGCTCACTTACGGGTTGAATCTTCTGGCAGAGATCCCTGACCTGGTCATTTATGGCTCTCCGTCGCATCGTTCAGGCATTTTGCCCTTTAATGTGAATGGCATTCAGCACTACGACATGGGCGTACTGCTCGACACGATGGGCATCGCCGTGCGCACCGGTCAGCACTGCACCCAACCAATCATGGATGCCCTGCACATCAGCGGCACAGTGCGGGCTTCCCTGGCGCTTTATAACAGCCGGGAAGACCTCGAAAAGCTGGCGGACGGCGTAAGGCGTATCATTAAAATGCTAAAGAGGTGAGTATGCCAGGTATCCAGGAGCTCCAAAAAGACCTCAGTGATGATTTTTCCCTGCTTGCGAACTGGGAAGAAAAATATGAATATCTGATCGAAATGGGCATGGACATGCCCGCGATGAAGCCCGAAAGCAAGGTGGACGAAAACCTGGTGAAGGGCTGCCAGTCAAGCGTCTGGTTTGATGTGAAGTGCCAGGACGGTATCATGGTTTTTGAGGCTGACAGCGATTCGCTGGTGGTGAAGGGCATGGTGGCAATGCTTTATAAGTTACTGAATAACCAGCCTGCCAAAGAGGTGCTCGAAGCGGAGTTGAGCGTGTTTGAGGAGCTCGGCCTCTGGCGCCACATCTCCTCCCAGCGCAGCAACGGGCTCACCGCCATGGTGGCGCACCTTAAGGCTGAAGCCTTGGATTGCCTGGCAAAAGGCGGTTGATCGGGATCGTTATGGCACTCAGCTACCGCATGCTCCAAATCGGTGGGCAACCAGCAGGTTTGCTGGGACTTGAAGAACTCTTTTCGGCATTGTACGAAGAGGGATTAATCCCAAGCCAGCAGGATATCCAAGAGCATCTTGTAAATGGGGTAAGGCAAAACAATTTCATTCCCAAACCAGCGATGCAGGATTACGCCAACGCGCTAACGTTGGAATACCAGCGCTATTATCAACGCCGGCGTACCGGCAAAGCGATCGTCGCGCGCGACTATGGCACCTGGCGCGGTTATCCGCGTGAGCAAATCCCCTGGTTTCCCACCATCTCGGAGGTGTTATGTAACGACTGCGGCGCATGTTTGGATCTGTGCGCGCGCGAGGTCTACGAACGCGATGAGAATGGCAAGATCTGGGTGGCGGAACCGTTTTTGTGCATGGTGGGCTGCTGTTTTTGTAAGAGCGTCTGCGAGCCAAAAGCGATCCTGATGCCCGGTCAGGAACTGCTCAAGAATTACCCTGAAAAGATGAGATAAGACCGATTGGCCAGGATCTTTTGATCGTATTGGCGTTTATTATCCCCGAAGCAAAGCTGAGTGGGACCTCGCCTGGTCTTTAATCTGCCAGGTCAGGGTCGCTTCTAAAGTTTCACTGCCAGGCTTGCGGCAAAAAGACTGGTGTAATCCCCCAGGTGGATCCCGGGGTCAGAGTCTTCGTAGAAATCTTTGAGAAGAAAGCCCGCCTTAAGCTGCCCCCCGATCTGTGCTTCCAATGTGTGACTGAACTGATAGCCCGTATCGAATCTCAATTCCCCGCCCTTTTCCACTTCCAGCCTGCCGTTATAGGGCAGTTTATTGCGGACAATAAGCGGCAAATCGGGATTTTCAAGCGCTTCGTCTTCGAACATATACAGAATCGGATTGGTCCAACCTGCCATCACGACCCCGCCGTGCCTGAGCACACGGTAACACTCATTCCAGGTTGGCTGCAAGTCCTCAATGTAGCAATTTGAGACCGGGTGGATGATCACATCAAAACTCTCGTCTTTGAATGGAAAGGGCACGGTCATATCGGCTTGAGTTGCCAGGAGCGGATAATCCTCACGCTCTGCTACCATTCTTTCAGACTGCAATTGGCGCATGGAGTTATCCAGGATGGTCACACGGTAGTCGTGCGCCGCCATCACAGGCCCTTGCTGCCCACCGCCGCTTGCCAGTCCCAACACGTCCTTACCAACGCCTTCAAACCAGCTGAGGGGAACATTCTTTGTGGGCGTGAGAACAAACTCAATTGGACTGTTTTTTGCCTGCTGGAACCGCTCGGGGGTCAGAGGGATTGACCAGGTGTTGTGATCTTCGCTCCAGGCGTCCCACATGCGGGCATTGTAGGCCACGTAATTCTCCATAACCCTGTTCTCCATAGATCAGTTTACTGTTTCGCCCAACGCGATCAATTCATCTTTCGCCACCCACCAGTCAGGGTGCCAGAAAAGTGCCTGTTTGAAGCTCTCGATTGCCTCATCGCGCAGCCCCAGTTTGACCTCTGCCCGACCTTTCCAGACCCAGGTTTCGGGGATGGCATCTTCAGGCGTTTTATCGAGGGTCTGTTTGGTCAGATTATACAAGTCTTGGTAGCGCTGCAAATAGTAATAAGCATAATAGGGACCGGTCTGATACCAGAGCATGCGCCACGGGCGTTCCTCTTCCTTGAGCGTCGCGTAAATGCGGAAGGCCTCATCATAAGACTCGCCTGCACACAGGTAGTCATTTAGTTCCACGCAGATTGAACCTCGGCTGTACCAGACAAAGAAGCGATCCAGTCCCTCACGCTTATAGAGCTGGCTGCTGACCAGGTCGAGTGTGTATTCTTTGTTATATTGAGCATCCATCTGGGCACCGAGGATGTCATAAACTTCCTGCTGACGTTCATAGGGAAAAATTACCAAATAGATCCGATCAAACTGCTCCCAATAACGGGTGATCTCTTCGTAACTCATTTTGATCATGCCCAGGTAAGTGTCGGGGATGGTTACTTCCTGAAGCTTATCGTCATAACCGACGATCAACCCGTAGTGCCCCATCCAGCCTTCATTCCGGTCATCGTAACCGCGCTCTATGATCACCGGGAATCCGGATGCGACCAGCCGTTTCACCAGGTCAAGGTCTCCGCCGTAGCGTACAATGCCATTGAGCTCAGTTTGTTCCTGCACATAGCCCAGCATCTCATAGGGCATGACGTTGCGGTCCTTGATGAAGGGCTTAAGCACTTCTTCAGTCGTTTTCTGTGTGCCTTCCCATCCCCAGAAGCGTAAAGCCATCGCCAGGTTGGTTGGCCCGCAATTATTGAAGCCCTGGTATTCCGGCTCGATGCCCTCAATCATGGCGGATGGAGGAAGCGGCGGCAGGGGTGTGGGAACCAGAGTCGCCGTTGGGGTAATGGTGGGGGTGGAAGTAAATTCAGCCGTAGGCTCAATAGTTGGCGTATGGGTGGGCAATGGGGTAAGCGTAGCAGTAGGAGCCATGGCTGTCAGGGTGGCAAAAACACTGGCATCCAGGGTGCCCTGCTGAGTGGGCTCAAAGACTTCGGCAGCCGGCGGTTTGAGGAAATAATAAATTCTGGCACGCGCGCTGGCGAGATAGAAATAGGCGCGATCGTGGATTGCAGGAATCTGGTAGATGCCCGCAAGTAACAGAAACCCAACCGCTATTAGGGTTGGAAAAATCCAAGGTTTGCGCCAGGCAGAGCGCGGCTTAAGCCGCTGGCGAAAAGTTTGTTTAGCGTTCTTTCTCATAACTACTTGGCATTATAACAGTGCAAAAATTTGCTAGTTTTTGCTCAGGGCTGCACACCCAGCTCAGCCAAACCTTCGAGGGGTAAAGCCCAACCGGGGTGATATTCGAGCGCTTTGCGGTAGTGTGAGATGGCGTCATCATTCATTCGCAAGGCAGCTGCTGCACGCCCAGCCCAATACCAGGTTTCGGGCAGGGAGGGGAGGCTGGTGTTGGTGATGGTCTGCATCGCAATGTCGAGGGTATCCTGGTAGCGCCCAGTGTAATAGTAAGCCGGATAAGCACCCACCTGGTACCAGGTGATGCGCCAGGGACGTTCCCCAGGAGGCAATTGGGCATAGACAGCAAAAGCCTGGTCATAAGCCTGAGCTGCCTCGAGGTAGTTTTGCATCTCAACCAAAATACTCCCGCGCGAGTACCAGGCAAAAAACAGTTCGCGCCCGCTTACATCCTGGATGCGTGCAGTAACCTGATCGAGCGCGTTTTGCAAATTTACGGCAGTGTCAGCATCCGATCCAAGCAGCGTCAACACCTCCGCCTCACGCTCGGGTGGGTAGACAACCAGGTAGATCCCGTCAAAATGCGCCCAGTCGAGCATCAGTTCATCATAACTGAGGGTCATGATCCCCAAAAGTGTATCCGGAATGCGCACCGTCTGCCTGGCATCATCGTAGGCAGTCACAATACTGTAGTGCCCCATCCAGCCGTCATCCGGATCGGTGTGACCGCGTTCCAGCAAGACCGGGTAACCATTTGAAACCAGGCGTTTGAGGGTATCGAGCGTACCGCCATAGCGGATCAAAGCCATTAGGTCGGTCTTTTCAATCACATAATCACGCATCTCGCTGAGCATCACGTTGCGGTCGTCTTTGTGGGTTTTGAGACCGGCTTCGGTCACAGCCTGGTTGCTCGGCCAGCCCCAGTAAGTGATATCCATCGAGAGGTTGGCTGGTCCGCAGTTGTTGAAGCTCTGGTATTCCAGTCCCATGCCATCCAGGGTAAAAGCAGCAGGAAATGGAACCAGGGTGGGAGTCGGTTCGGGCGTGGCAGTCGGCTGGGCAGGATCGCCTTCTGGGGTCGGCGTCTGTTCTGGGACAGGCGTCTGCGTGGGTGCCATGGCAGTCAGCGAAGCCAGCACACTCGCATCGAGTGTGCCCTGCTGAGATGGACCAAAGACGTTTTCTGATGGCGGATTGAGTCGATAGTAGAGCGTTGAATACAGGTTAAGTACGCGCCTTTCCACCGCGGGAACTTGCATTGCAGCAAATCCGAGCAATCCTATTGCCGCCAGGATCGCGAGGTAAGGCCAGGGCTTGCGCCATAGTGAGCGCTTTCCAAGAGTTTTTTTAAAGTTCTTTTTGCTTGCTGACATAGTGTCTCTTCAGGTGGATGGTTTCAGGTTAGGGTTCAACGCCCAGAGCTTTGAGCTCAGCCAGGGCAGGAGGCCAGCCGGGATGCCACTGCAAGGCGCGTTTAAAATCCAATATTGCGGTCTGAGTGTTGCCCAAGGCTACATTAGCCCGACCGCTCCAGAGGAACGTCTCGGGCAGAGCCGCTGTGCTGGCGTCTGTTATTGTTTTATAAGTCAGGCTGACCACGTCTTTGTATCTACCGGTGTAATAATAGGCTTCATATGGACCAACCTGGTACCAGAGCATGCGCCAGGGGCGGTCGTCCACCGGCAGCCAGCCGTATACTTCGAATGCTTTGTCGAAAGCTTCAGCAGCGTTGACGTAGTCTTTCTTCATAACCAATAGTTCACCGAGGCTATAGTAAGCGAAGTACTGCTCAGAACGAGCGGCTGTTTCAGATCGGTTTCGAAAGAGCTCCAGGGTGGTGTCCAGGTTGTATTCGGGGTCAGCATGATCTCCAAGCAGCCCCATTACAATCTCTCGCTCATCAGGTGGGAAAATGACCAGGTAGGTGCCCGAAAATTCATCCCAGAACTTCTGAAGCGTATCGTAATCAACCCAAATGTTGCCATTGACGGTGTCGGGGATGTGAACGGCATGTTGCGCGTCATCATAACCATCAACAACGCCATAATGCCCCATCCAGCCATTCCAATCTATATCAAGGTTGACATAACCGCGTTCCACAAGCACGGGATAACCGGCAGCCACCAGTCGTTTAAGTAAATCGACAGTACCACCAAACCGCAGAACCGCATCCAGTTGGGTGTTCTCCTGGATGTAGGTAAGCATTTCCTGTGGCGTGACGTTGAGGTCTTCAAGGCGGGGTTTGACCACCTGCTCGATGTCAATCTGCTCACCCACCCAACCCCAATAGCGCAAAGCAAGGGCAAGGTTAGTTGGACCGCAGCTGTTCAAACGCTGATACTCCTGCACCACACCCTCAAGCTGCACCGCAGCAGGGATTGGAGTGGGGCTTGGCGTGGGAGAAACAATAACTGTATTCTCAGGAGTAGTGCCTGTTGTAGGTTCGGGTGTGTAAGTAGCCGTAGGGGTAGGGATGAACGCCGTAAGGGTGGCGGCGACATTTGCGTCAGGGGTGGATTTCTCCGAAGGGTTAAAGGTCGACGCAGCCGGGGGTCTGAAGAAGTAATAGACGCGGGAACGTAGCGTGGTCACGTAAAAATACGCGCGGTCGTGGATCGCGGGCACCTGGTAAAGCGCGAACAACACCACTACCCCAATCAGCAGAATACCAAGGATGATCAGCCAAACCGGACGTTTGCGGTTTGCGCGCGCTTTGATGATATTATTTTCTTCAGTCATACAGGTTTCGATTATATCGCAAGACAGATAAGGTAGTTTTTGTGTACCGGCTTTCCTGGCATGCAGGATGTTTGGTTCTCTCAAACCCTTCATCGGGGGACCCAATCTGACACAAATCTAATGCACAAGCAGTAAGATTTTTGTATGTCATTTTGTGGTACTATAATGACTCTTGACCAGGAGAAGTAAGTAGAAAATGCCAATTTACAGTTATAAGTGTGAGAATTGCGATTATCATTTCGATCAATTCCAACATTTCACCGATGATCCCCTCACCGTTTGCCCCAATTGCAATACGGTCGCGCTGCGCAAGGTCTACCAGCCGGTAGGCATTGTTTTCAAGGGTAAAGGGTTTTACGCCACCGACAACCGCTCGCCGTCCGGGCAAAAGTACAGCCATAAGTCTGAAGGGGATGGCGGCAATGGCTCCAAGTCGCCGTCTGAGAGTAAGACAGAGGGCTCGTCCAAAGAACCCGCCAAAGCAAGTACAACAACCGTCGAATAGGCGGTTTTTTTTTGATCCCCGTAATATACACTACCTCTAAAAGTAAATTCTTGTTTAACAAACACCTGAGTTTCCCAAATTGACAAAAAATGTTATCAACAAGGACAAAGCTATACCTTAGGACTCTAAAAAGGATTTCAACGCCATCATAGATTAATTTTATAAATTGTGACGAAAATAGTTCACAAGGTGCAGGGCCTATTTTGTAGTCAAGTAGTCCCATTAACAGGAATACAAAAAAGGGCTTTCGATAAGATAAAAACTCTTATCTTATCGAAGATCTGCCTTTTATCTGTTATTGCGAACCTCCTTTGTGACACGTAGTGTACTATTTCGTAAGCAATCTAGACTCTGGGTATGCTAAGGATACTGGATGTAGCAGGATCAGGTTCATTACTCGCGAGGCAAATTTGTTTGGCGTCTTTGTGATTAGTTAATTGTCCTCTGGGTTGAGATTTTAGATTGCTTCGTCCCTCGCAATGACAGATTAAACTTGCAATGACGTCTGGTTAGGACTCTATCAGGTACTGAGAGTATTTTTGTTGAATAAAACAGGCTGAGGCAGTTTTTGCCCCAGCCCATCCCCCTCATCCCCCTTCTTAACCCCCTTATAACCCCCACTATTTGGCGCGCTTATTGTCCTGATCGAGCTTTTCCTTCCAGTCTTTTGGAAGCGGAGCGCCACTACGCATCGCGCTGATGGCAACATTGAGCGAGTCATACTGCACTCGCACTCCCTGCTTATCCTTGACGAAGTTGGCAGCCCGGTGGCTTTCAATGCCAATCTCTCCTGCGGCAGCTTGCGCGTCGATATCGGCACCCAGGAAGAGGAATTCCCAGCCTTGTTTCTTGCAGTCGTCAATCATCTGATGAAGCATTGTGGCGTTGGTTTCGCGCGAGCTGTTCTCATAACCGTCGGTGGTGATGACCATGATAACCTTGTCTGCCCGACCTTCCGGTCTAATATGCTTCTGCACATTGGCGATCTTGCGAATGCCAAGCGCGACAGCGTCATAAAGCGCGGTACTGCCGCGGACAAAGTAATCCTTATCGGTCAGAGGCACAATATCCTGCAGGTTGATGCGGTCATGCAGGATTTCAAAGAAGTTGTCGAACAGGATGGTGGTCACGCGGGTTTCCCCGTCGATCTTTTTCTGGTCGCTGATGGTGGCATTGAAGCCCCCGATTGTGTCAGTTTCCAAGCCTCCCATTGAGCCACTGCGGTCGAGGATAAAAATCAGTTCTGTTTTGTTCATTGTAGACCTCCTTGTTGATCTGAGGTCTATGATATCCCCCCAAGCTTGTGGCGTGGTCGCCTGGTGGGCGACATTTTACACGCCGAGCAAACTCTGATCAAAATCGTAAAGCGCGGCGTTCACCCGGGCTATGTCGTGATCACCCTTTTCCAAAAAATAGCGCACGATCAGGTCGCGCGTGTCGCAAGGGCTGAAGGCGAAACCCGCGCGCGCCAGCAGGTCTTGCGCGTCCTGCACCGAGAGCCGCAGTCCAATCGTGAGAGCCAGCACGGTGGACTTGCTGGGCGCATAACCGGCATTGCTGCGGATCTTGCTGAAGAGCCGGCGGTCGATGTTGGAGCGTTTGTAAGTCTCCACATCGGTCATGCCCTTGGCATCGATGATGTCGAGTAGAGCTTCCGAGAACGTTTTTTCTTTCGGAATTTTAAAACCTTTGATTTCATCGGCTGGTTGGGTGAGTGGTGCACCATAAGAGAACTGTGGTTCATCCAATTGCAGTGAATCCTGAAAAACCTGACTGGAAGATGGGCGCGACTCGTTAAGGTGCCTTCGCTGCCGATCGCGATCGAGATGCTCGCTTACATAATGATCGTCAATGTAACTTATCAGGTCTTTACGGAGTTTGAAACCCAACGCGACAGCGGTCTGGTCAAACATGACCAGAGTCACCTGCATATCGTGCTGAAAGAGAAAGCGGTTTATTTCATCCAGCGCAACAGCCAAAGCCTCTTGATGGGGGTATCCGTAAATGCCAGAGGAGATCAACGGGAAGGCAACGCTCTCCAGACCGTGCTCCAAAGCAAGCTCAAGGCTGGAGCGGTAAGCGCTGCGCAGGACCTTCTCCTCGCCCTGTTTTCCGCCCTGCCAGACTGGACCAACCGTGTGGATCACGAATTTTGCGGGCAGATTAAAGCCGGGAGTGATCACAGCACTGCCTGGTTCGCACCAGCCAATCGCGTCACAGGCTTTGGTCATCTCCTGCTCGCCGGCGGCCGAAAAAATCCTGCCGCACACACCACCGCCCTGTTTGAGCCCGGAGTTGGCCGCGTTGACAATGGCATCCACTTTCATTTTGACGATGTCGTTGCGAATGATGTTAAAGGGCATTTTTCTTCCTCAAACGAGTTAGCTTACCGGGTCAGGTCAGCGATCAGGAGCTCGTAGGC
>DJGU01000004.1:31241-31631 GCA_002432795.1 Anaerolineaceae bacterium UBA5838 | reverse complement strand
CTGCCGCATGCTGAAACGGCGCGCTTGATCTGCAAGTTTGCGCGAGACAAAACCCAGGACCGACAGTTCTCTCTCGATATCCTGCGCCTTGCCGCCCGCGTCCAGGATCTCGCGCGCCTGGATCAGGAGACGGAATTGGCGGTGGATCATCCCTGTCAGTTCAAGCAGGTCGTTGTCATCCATCAGCAGCATGAATTGCTGCATGGCAACCTTGCTGTTGCGCTCACCCAGGGCGTCCGTGAGCGTAAAAATGTTGCCTTCCTGCTCCTGGGCTGTCAGCAAGCTTACATCGGCTTCTTCCACCACCTGGCGCTCACCAACATAGGTGATCAGCTTTTCCACTTCGTTGCGCGCCCGCATGGTGTTATTGCCCACATAACTTGCCAGCAA
>DJGU01000004.1:19849-31186 GCA_002432795.1 Anaerolineaceae bacterium UBA5838 | reverse complement strand
GAGGGCATGTCTTCGTCATCCGGCAGGGCGCAGTCGATGAGTAGCGCCTGATCATTATGCCCGCGCATCCAATCCGTCAGCCAGGCATAAGTTTTGCCGTGCTCCCAATAGCGATCACCGCGTCTTTTGGCTTGCTGATCTTCTACCAGCATCACCAGGGCGGTCGTTTCGGGCAGGTTTCCAAACAGATCCAGGCAAGCCTGAGCACGCTCTTTGGCCATCCTGGAGAGAAAGTCCCGCGCATTCTCAACGATGATCAAACGGCGGTCAGCCAAAAAAGGCATGGTCAGGGCATCCGCCTGCAGGGTTTCAAAGCCAAGCGAGGCCCCCTCATGGCGCGTTGTGTTCAGATCTGCCATGGATGGATCGCCAAGCCCAGCCTGGAAACCGGCAATAACTTCTTTAATACGGGTGTTGTCATCCCCGCGCAGCAGGTAGAAGGTGGGTTTTGCCTGACCGCTCACACTGCCCCTAACTGGCGCTGGTACGGATGAAATGAACGAAGCTGTTGGCGGTTTTTTGGCTGGTCACCATGCGGACAGCCATATCGCGCGTTTCAGGATCGGTGGTGAATTTTTCCTGGAGTTTTGGACCAAGAGGTTTTGCCAGCAGAAACGCCGGAACCGCAAAAAGTGCGGCAACCAGATAGTGCCACCAGGCATTTTTGCCTTTCCTGCTCAATAAGCCAAGCGCACTGAAAGCCGCGGCACTGCCGGCAAAGCTGGAGACCGCCATGTTTGTGCCGCAGTTAGGATGCACCGCCAGGTTTGATTCACCGTTCTCAAGACGCCGTTTGGCTTCAAGCACCGCGTCGGTGACAATCTCGGTCGGCAGGTCAGCCACCAGGATAAAACCGGCAGGGCTGGAATGCCCCATCATGCGCACGCCTTTGTAGCGCTCAGCCAGGATGGTCATAGTGGCATGCTCGAGGGCATGGTTTTTACGGGTAAAATCGATGATTGAAGTCATAAAGTGCTCTTTCTGTTGTCTGCTTAAATCCTACCATGACAGGCAGGGGAGCGGTTATTCTATCTGAGAGCCGGAAGTTTTTCCCCGGGCAGTTTTATCAGGTACTTCTTCTAATAAAGCCGCTTTGAGCGCCTCACGGAGGGAACGGGCTTCAACCACCTCGATACCTTCGGGCCAGGGTTCGCTCTTTCTAAGGCGTTTGGGCACGACAGCGCGTTTGAAGCCCAGCTTTGCGGCTTCGCGCAGGCGGATTTGCGTCTGCCCCACCATACGCAGTTCTCCCGAAAGCCCAACTTCACCGATCAGCACAGTGTCTGCCCTTACCGGAGTATCCCGATAGGAGGAGGCAATCGCGGTTGCGACCGCCAGGTCGGCTGCCGGCTCCTCAATTCGCAGACCGCTGACCACATTGGTGATCACATCCTGGTTGCCAAGATTGATCCCTAATCTGCGCGTCAGCACTGCCGCAAGGATGAGCAGACGGTTAAAGTCGATCCCATTGGCTGTGCGGCGCGGGTTGCCGAAATTGGTGGGCGTGGTGAGCCCCTGGATTTCCACCAGGAGCGGGCGGGTGCCTTCCATGGTCACGGCAATCGCGGAGCCCGGCGCGTTGATCATGCGCTCTGCCAGGAAAACCTCACTGGGGTTGCGCACTTCCACCATGCCTTTTTCCTGCATCTCAAACACGCCAACCTCACTGGTGGCGCCAAAGCGATTCTTGACCGAGCGCAATAGGCGGTAGGACTGGAAATGTTCCCCCTCCAGGTAGAGCACCGTGTCAACAATGTGCTCCAACACGCGCGGACCAGCGATTGTGCCTTCCTTGGTAACGTGCCCGATCAGGAACACGGTCACGCCGCTGCTCTTGGCCAGTTCACGCAAGCGTGCCGCGCTTTCGCGCACCTGCGAGATCGAGCCTGCTGCCGACTCCATCTCTGGCAGGGTCATGGTTTGGATTGAGTCGATGATCACCAAGGCGGGTTTGGTGTCTTCAATGTGTTTGAAGATTTGCCCCAGGTTGGTTTCGGTCACCAGCAGCAAACGCGCTGGCAATTTGGGGCTGCCGTTCTTATCTTTTTCAGCCAGGCGGTCGGCGCGCATTTTGATCTGACGTTCAGATTCCTCACCCGAAACATACAGCACGGTGTGCTTTCCCGCCAGCTGCATTGCCATTTGCAGCGTGAGTGTACTTTTGCCTATGCCTGGATCTCCACCGATCAAAACAACCGAACCAGGCACAATACCCCCACCCAACACCCGCGAGAACTCCTCAATCGGCAGTGGCAGGCGCTCTTCCTCCTGACCTTCGATCTCTGTAAGCGAATGCACCCTGGAAGAACCAGTCAGCCCGCGCGTGGCGCGGGCTGATTTTCCGTTTTCGGCTTCAACAATTTCTTCGACCATTGAGTCCCAGCTATCGCAACCGGGGCAGCGGCCGAAGGGGCGGGAGCTAACCTTCCCGCAGACCTGACACACATACCGTGAGTAGGTTTTTGCCATGTGTTTTATGCTCCCATCATCTCAGGGGTTTCTTCTTTCTCTTCTGTATGATTATCACGTTTGAGCACGATACGCTTTTGGGGCTCGCCTCCCTCGCTAATGTACTCTTCGAGGTCGATCAATATTTGATTGCCCTCACCAAAATCACCAGCCAGCAATCCATCCGAAAGCCGTTCTTCCACCTGCTGCTGGATCACACGCCGCACTGGGCGCGCGCCCATTTCAGGGTCATAACCAAGCTCAGCCAGGTAATCCAAAGCGCTATCGGTGGGGGTCAGGCTGATGCGCTGTTCCACCAGGCGTTCCTGGACCTTTTGAATCTCAAGCATGACGATTTCGCGGATATCTGCGCGGCTGAGCGCGCGGAAAACGATTACCGAGTCGAGCCGGTTGACAAATTCTGGACGGAAACTGCGTTTCAGCGCTTCCATCAGCTTCTTGTGCATCTCGTCGTAGGCAAATTGTTCCTCGCGGACCTCATCCAAATCCAAGGCAAAACCCAGGGCAGACTGGCGGCGGATCATTTCAGCGCCAATGTTGGTGGTCATGATGATGATGGCATTGCGGAAGTCCACTTTGCGCCCCTTGGCATCCGTAAGGTGACCTTCTTCCATAATTTGCAGCAGCATATTCAGCGCTTCCGGATGCGCTTTTTCGATTTCGTCAAAGACAACAATCGAGTAGGGCTTGCGGCGGATGGCTTCGGTGAGCTGACCGGCTTCATCGTATCCGATGTATCCCGGAGGCGCGCCAACCAGCCGGCTCATGCTGTGGCGTTCCATAAACTCGGACATGTCAATCTGAATCAAAGCATCCTCAGACCCAAACATCTGGTTGGCAAGGGCTTTTGTCAGCTCAGTTTTACCAACACCGGTAGGTCCAAGGAACATAAAGGAACCGATTGGGCGATGCTCACTCTTGAGTCCTGCCCGCGCCCGGCGGATAGCTTTCGAGACCGCTTGAATAGCTTCAGTCTGTCCGATAATTACTTTGCTCAAGTCTTCTTCGAGATGAAGCAGCTTGGTCGATTCTTCGGTGGCAATCTGCATCAGAGGGATGCCAGTCCACATGGAAATAACCTCAGCGATATCCTCTTCACTGACTGTCGGGGCGTTCGCGCGATCCCAACCCGTCTGCAGCGCTTGAAGATCACCCTCCAATCTGAGTTGTGTTTGTGTCAGTGCCTCAGTGGCATCGTTATCCAGGTTGGCATTCGGGTCATTTAATTGCTTGTTGATCTCCCTGAGTTCACTCACAATATCCTTGCTCGTAAGCGCTGCCTCGCTCTTGTACATGCGGACGCGGGAGGAGGCTTCGTCCACCAGGTCGATTGCCTTGTCGGGCAGGAAGCGGTCGGTCACATAGCGCGCGCTGAGCTTTGCGGCTGAATCCAAAGCGCCATCACTGATTTTCAGACGGTGATGCTCTTCATATCTACTACGAATGCCGCGCAGAATTTCGATCGTTTCCTGAACAGATGGCTGTTCGACCATGATAGGCTGGAAACGGCGTTCGAGGGCGGCATCGCTCTCGATGTTTTTGCGGTATTCGTTGACCGTGGTGGCGCCAATCACCTGCAGTTCGCCGCGTGAAAGTGCGGGTTTGAGGATGTTGGCGGCGTCCACTGAGGAACCGGCTGAACCTGCCCCAACCAGCATATGGAATTCGTCAATGAAGACGATCGCGCCACTGGCTTTGAGCTCGTCAATCACACGCTTGAGGCGTTCCTCAAACTGACCGCGATACATCGTGCCAGCTACGAGGGAGCCGACATCCAATTGCAGCACACGTTTTTTGAGCAAAAGCGCCGGCACCTCACCTTCAATGATGCGCTGCGCCAGACCTTCCACGATGGCGGTCTTGCCCACACCCGGTTCGCCGATCAGGGCAGGATTGTTCTTGGTGCGGCGCGCCAAAATCTGAATGACGCGTTCAATCTCTTTCTGGCGCCCGATGACTGGATCGAGCTTGCCAGCTTCCGCCAGGGCGGTCAGATCTGTGGCAAGTTGGTCCACCAGGGGTGAGCTGCTATCGGAATCCTTTTCCTTACCACGTAAACGGCGTGAGGCGCCGACCCCTTCAGTCTCCGATTTGCTGCGGCGTTCCTCGCGCCCTTCCGGGCGGTCCTGCCGCTGTTCACCGGCTTCTTTCGCTTCCCGCAGAACGCGGTTGGTATGGCGGCGCAACTGTTCCGGAGTGATACCAAAGCGGATCAGAATGTCCATGCCCTTGAATTCAATATCTCTGCTCAAACCGAGCAGGATATGTTCTGTTCCAACCATGGGAGACTGCTCTTTCTCAGCCTCTTCAATGGCGTATTCGAGTGTTTTTTTAATGTCTTCACCAAGCCGTAGTTCGCGATCATCTGGCAGTTCACTTTCACCCTGCGGGATGGCGTCAAAAATCACGTTTTCTTCGATTCCGAGATCGCGCAGCACACGGTATGCCACACAACTGTCCTCGGTGATAATACCGGCCACCAGGTGGTCAGTGCCAATCGTGTCCGCGTTGAATTGCGTGGCAACCCTGCGGGCGTTGCTCAGAATCTTCTTGGCTTTTTGAGTTAATTGATACATACTAGCCAAAGTAAACCTCAAAACCTTTCATAGCCTTGTCAGGCAAATCCTGCCTTGGTAGTCCCGGTGTTCGATTTTGGCAGGGGAAATCAGACGGGGGAACCCAAAAAAGAGGGTTCACAATATCCCGGAAATACAGTTTCCGGTAATTGGAGTATACCAAAATATCCAGTCATTTTGCTGGCTGGAGAAGACTTATGATGAAATATTAATAAAGCTCTAATTCACAAAAGGCGCCTGGCTGACCAGTTCATTGAAACTGCCCGAGTCGATCTGCTGCGCCTGGCTTGCACCGGGGGCAAGGAACATCAGCCTTGAGTTGGGATCCCATTCGAGTTGAGGGTCTTTGAGAACAAAAAGTTTTCCACCATCCGCCCCAAACACGTACTGCTCCGCGGGGAAGGCTGAATAATGTCCGCTCAGGTCACCGAAACTTGCCGGCCAGCTATTGGGGGAAATCTCGTAATCTCCGGTGTTGGTAGTTAGAAGGAAGCGAGTGCCAAGCCCCACCGAACAAGCGGCATTCCAGGCAATCACATGCTCTGCCTGGGGATCAATAATGATGCCGATGCTGTAGGCATGTGAGGCGGCATCGACCTTGGGCAGGTCAAATTCATAACGCGTGCTGCCTGAAACGGGTTCGTAGGAGTAAACTTCCATTCTTTCCGGACCTATGAGTTCGGGATCAAAGCTGCAGCCACCAACCATACGGGTATAGTAAAGCCGCCCATTTTCTGCCCAACCGAGCAGAGTATCGCCGAGGATTTCGGGATCGGATGCTTTTACAATCTCCGCGATTTTGTTGTTTTGGAGCAGGTCATACACAATAAAAGCGTTTACACAGCGGGCTTCAAAGGCAAGGTAGTGTCCATCCAGCGAAAGACGCGGAGAACTTAGCCAGCAATCAGAGGCATAACCAATGGGGTGGTTGGAATCACCCATCCTCACCACCGACAAATCCGCGGGATTGAGGAGGTAAATCTGAAATTCCTTGACATAGGCATAAAGATTTGAAGCGGGTGTTTCCACATCTGCCGTGGGCTCCAATGTAGGCTCCAGCGTGGGCTGTGGCTCCGGGGTGGGAGGCTCCGTGGCAGGCAGGCTGGTGGGTTCGGGACTGATTTCGACTGGAGGGATTGCTGTGGGAGGAATTTCAGCCGTAGGCACGCAAGCGCTCAAGCCAAGCATAAATATCACAATTAGGAGAAATAGACTGTTTTTCATTGCCAACCTCTCGTTTCTTAGCTTATCTGATTACATTACCAGTCCTGATTATTTTTATCATCAGGCTTGCCTTCCAATTGCTCTTTGTACTTTTCCTCGCCCCACCTTCCCGCAAATTCGCTCCAGTAGGTAATGCTGACCACAATTCCCAAAAAAGGCAGCCCAACAGCACTGACAATAAGCCCCAAATTCAGACCATTGAGCAGACCGGGCACCCCGCCAGTCACAAAGCCCCCGCCAGTGAAGAGCAAAACGATTCCTAACGCGATCAGCCCATATACCTTGAGCATTTTCAGGTAATTGCGCACCTTGCTTTCGGGAGGTGCTGAGGGCTGTTTCTGCATATCAGACCCTTTTTTAGCGAACCTAATCCAGAAAACTTGGAATAGGCCGGATGAAATGGCAGGTATAGCCATTCGGCAGCTTCTGCAAGTAATCCTGGTGATAATCTTCAGCCACCCAGAAGGTGCCAAGCGGCTCGAGCGTGGTCACCACCGGTCGCTTCCAGACGCCGCTTTGATTGACTTTATCGATAATCTGTTTGGCTGCGAGTTTCTGAGCTTCGTCGGCATAAAAGATAGCGGAGCGGTAAGAGGTGCCGATGTCATTGCCCTGTCGATTTAGGGTTGTGGGGTCGTGCATGCGGAAGAAGAAATCGAGCAGATGCGGAAGATCGGTCTGCTGTGGGTCAAAGACAATTTTGAGCGCCTCGGCATGCCCGGGGTGGTTGCGGTAGGTGGGGTGGTCATTCTCTCCGCCGGTATAACCAGCTTCGGTGTCCAGTACGCCAGGCAGACGGCGGAAGAGTTCTTCCATCCCCCAGAAACAACCTCCTGCAAGGACTAATTCGTCGGTTTGGATCTTAGTTGTCATGTTGTTCTTCCAATCTTAGTTTTAATTATAGTACGACACTGTGCCGTCATTTTTATTGTTCAGTAAGAACGGAGAGACTCACCTCGTACGGCGGGGGTTTGCTCCCGCCGAAAGTCTTGGTTATCGCCATCATAGCGGATGGACTAAAGCCCATCCGTACAAAAATCTGTTACGACGAATGTTTGTTCCGTACGGCGGGGGCTTGCTCCCGCCACTAAACCTATTTGGGCACTTCATCATGTCAGCAGGAGAGGTCATTCTTGCCTTAGCGGTATCCAATCTGCTCTGATAGAACAATTTTACCCTTTGCCTGGTTAACCATACATCATCAGCACAATCTTTGGGCTGAAAATTTCCAATTAGCCCGGCATTTTCCCTTTTTAAATGAGGATGGCGTTGTGCAGTAAAATTAATTAGTCGGTGTCCACCAATCTCGTACTGAAAGGAAGGAACGATGAAAACAAAAAAACCTTACATTTATGCAGTTTTAATAACTGTCTTGCTTTCCGCCTGCGCACCAATCCAGGATCCTGACCCAACCCCAACTCAAGCCCTGCTTCCGACTGCACTCCCTATAACAGAACCCACTGGTGATAGCCCAACGACCACCGATCCAATGCCAGGCGAGGTCAGCGGACCAGAAGTTGTCCAATTGGGTGATCTGACCATGGAAGTCTATGAACGGATCAAGATAAGACCAACCGATAGCTATGACTTTGTAACAACATTCGGACCCTCCAGTGAAATCCTCAAAACCCGTCGTCCATTGCGTGATGTCATGCACAGACCCTTCTCGCCGCCACCACTCAACGGACAGCAATTGAAAACTGTGCGACAAGAAATTGACGGCGAGGTAATCATAACAGTCAGCTTGGGCGACGAAGAAGTGCTTTCAGTTAATGTCGGCGTTGGCACCCCACTGAATAATCTTTATGGCTTATGGGTGATCAGTGAGGATTGGTACGTAGAGGTGGCACACACAACCCTTGCCACTGTTCCTGATACTCCGATTGACATACGCGGAGAAGTTTTTAAGAATGGAATCTCGCTCAACGAGCAATACGGCTATGAAGAAACGTTCGGCTTTCAACCGCTCGACGATAAACCTTTTTTCTTCTTCTTAAAAGACAGTGAGATTGGCATCAACTATGCCGGTGAAGACAGCATGCTTGGCTTTGACCACATTTCACATTATGCCTGTTGCAGTGCAGGGATTTTTAACCCCAGGGCTTATCTGAACATGGTTACATTTTTTGCCAGCAAAGGATTGAGGAATTACTACATTGAGTTGGGTCTCTTTTCAGACTTCAATCTGGAGATGCTGGACCTTTCCGGGGCGGGTCTCACCATTGAGGCTTTCGAGCTGCAGGATGGTTCCTGGCCGGACGAAGAGCACATTCAATCCCGACCGACTGGTTCTCTGCCGGGTTGGGTTATGAAGCGTCATGAAACGGAACGCAAGGATTTGGTTCAATACCAGGCTGCACCGCTATTCCAGGGAAAATTTCTTACCGCGGCTACCAACATTGATACCCTAACAGACGCGAAGGTGGAAGTCAGGCTGGATGACGAAATCATCCTGAGTGTTCCCGCAGGAGATTTGACACATCCTGCCGTTATGGACCCGGGTTTTGGAGTTTGGGTGCATGGGGAGCACTGGTACATGGAAATGGCGCATAGCGCGTATGAAACTGATGGCAACATTTTCAGAGGAATAAGCCTGGGCGAGATATTCAGAAGCGGTGAGTCATTGAACCAGCTTTACGGATACGAGGAAACCTTTGGCTTCCAGTTGTTAGCTGGCAAGCCCTTCTACTTCTTCAAAAAAGATGGGGGGTTTGGATTAAACTACGCCGAGGAAGAAGTGATGCTCGGTTTTGATGAAGTTGCCCACCACTACTGCTGTGGCTTTGGTGTTTACAATCCTGCGCATTACGAGGATATGGTCGCCTTTTTTGCTAGCAAGGATGGCGTGCGCTATTACGTTGAAGCGGGTGTTTGAGTAAGGAAAAATCGCGACCTCAAATGTCTCTCACGAATTACCCCAAATGTCTCTTTCTGCTCGCAAAGGTCTCATGAGTGCGAAGCCTACCCGATGGGTACAGACCACCCGATCGGATTACTGGATCGCGCCGGTCTCCGGACAGAGCACGCAAATTGACCGACGGGTCATTTTTGCCACACAAAGCTGGGAGCCTTCTGCTAACCCCCGTGCTCGTTGAGGACGTCGGTACGATCAGGGTTTCTGTTGTGTATTACAATCAAAGCATCGGTGTTCACCTATTCCGAACTGAAAGGAAGAAACGATGAAAACAAAACGGAATTTGTACTGCTTATTTGTTCCCTTGCTCTTGTTATCAGCCTGTGTCGTCACGCAAATCCCCGACATTCAACCTACCCAGACCCTTCTCCCGACCTCAATCCCAGTGACAGAGACTGCAGGCAGCGATATGAATCGAATTATCACGACTCCTACTCATGTTCCTGGTCCTATAGTTGCCCAAATAGGCGACCTGACCATGGAAGTCTATGAGTTCGCCATGTTTCAACCACGACCAGATGAAGGTAGGACATTTAACACCACAGCTGGACCTTCCAGCGAAATCCTCAAAAACCGCCGCCCGCTGCGGGACGTATTTGCACAACCTTTCTCTCCGCCACCAGTCAATGGCCGTCAGTTGACAGCTGCTGAAAAATTTGTTGATGAAAAAATGCTCGTGGTCGTCAAACTCGATGATGAAGAAGTGCTTTCCATCGATTGTGGGGACCCCGGCCCGGTGAACAACCTGCGGGGGACCTGGGTGATAGGCAATGACTGGTACGTTGAAGTGGCACACACTGATAATGAAGATGATGACAACAATATAGCCAGCTATGCAAAGGGCGAGATTTTTTTGAATGGTGTCTCGCTCAATGAGCAATATAGCTACGATGAAAGCTTTGGTTTTCAACCCCTGGATGATAAGCCGTTTTATTTCTTCTCCAAGAACGAAGAGATTGGGATTCATTACGACGGTGAAGTAAGCATGCTCGGTTTTGATAGCGTGTGGCATTACGCCTGTTGCAGCGGGGCAGCTTTTAACCCCCTATCCTATCTCACGATGGTCACATTTTTTGCAAGCAAGGGAGAGACGAATTATTACGTCGAACTAGGTCTTTTTTCTGCCTTCGATCTAGAGATGTTGGACCTTTCCGGGGCAGGGCTTACTGTTGAGGCTTTCGAGTTGCAGGACGGTTCCTGTCCAGATAATGAGCACTATAATGGCCGACCAGTCACTTCTTTGCCCGCGTGGGTGTTCAAAAGACATAAAGCTGAACGCAAGGACATCATTCCTTATCAGATTGACTCGCAACTCTTCGAAGGCAAGGTGCTCAGCACAGGAACAGTTATCGAAAACACCATAGCTACCGTTGAGGTTAGGCTGGATGATGAGTTGATTCTCCGCGTACCAGCAGGTGATATAAGTTATTCAGCGGCGATGGACCCACGGCAAGGTCTTACTACGCATCAGGAATACTGGTATATGGAGATGGAACATATTACTGGATCGGTTGAAGGAAATAACATATGGGTTACAGCGAACGGTGAGATCTTCAGGAGCGGGGAGTCATTGAGCGAACTATTTAGCTACGACGAAACCTTCGGTTTCCAAGTGATGGCTGGCGAACCATTTTTCTTTTTCAGAAAAGGCAACGAGTACGGATTGAACTATGCTGATGAAGAGGTCATGCTCGGGTTTGATGAGATCGCCCACTACTACTGCTGTGGTTTTAGTGTATATAACCCATCTCGTTATGAGAACATGGTTGCCTTCTTTGCCAGCAAGGATGGCGTGCGCTACTACGTCGAAGCGGGCGTGTTTGAGTAGGTAAAACTGAAGCAGTCTCTTGCCTGAGCACGTAGTTCAACCGGAAGGTTGCTTTTCAATCCCGCACTCAGCAAAGTCTTCAGTTTGAATATCCATAACATCCAAAAGCGATCTAATGTCGCCAAATATGGCAGCAAGTTTGCGAGAAAGGCTCCCTTGTGTAAAGGGAGCTGTCAGCCGCCAGGCTGACTGAGGGATTGTTCGCAGGCATCGTCGATACACTCACATACGCCATGGAAGTTCCTGGTGACTTCAATGTTAGGAATGCGCAGAACTCTCAAACCGTAGCCTTCCAGAAATGCTGTGCGTTCCTCATCGTAATCCAT
>DJGU01000004.1:7331-19800 GCA_002432795.1 Anaerolineaceae bacterium UBA5838 | reverse complement strand
ACAATGTATTTCCCCAACACTTTCTGACGGGAGAAACGAATTGGATAAGAACGCAGGAAGTCATACCACAAATGTCGTTCTTCTTTGGTCATTTCTTTTCGCAGCTGCCTTGCGAATGGAACCAACGATTTGTTGTGTTTATACCTCAAGACAATCCCTCCGTCACGGCTTCGCCGTGCCACCTCCCTTTACACAAGGGAGGCTTACCTGGTTTCCACCAGACTAATTGTGCTTTTACAGATAATCAAAATCAACCAAATCGAATCCACTTTTCTGAACACTAAAATACCATGCATGGCGCAAACTGAATTGCAAACAAATCAGGGACAGTCTAAACAACTGTCCCTGAAGGTGGTCCTGCAAACACCTGTTGGAGAATGCCTTTGTCAATTTCAAAATTAAAACTACAAGCTCTCCAGCCTTTGTACCATGCCATCAATCACATCAAAGCCGCCTTGCCAGAATTCGGCTTTGGTGACGTCCATGCCGGATTCTGCCAGCAGCGCGATCGGCGCCACAGAACCACCGGCGGAAAGGATGCGCATGTACTTGGGTTTAAAGATTTCGCCTTCTTCCTGGTAGCGCTTATATAGCGCGAAAACCAGCAGCTGCCCAAAAGCATAGGCGTAAACATAGAAGGGCGTGCCGTAAATGTGTGGAATTGAAACCCACTCATACTTGAACTCGTCCGAAACGTCGACGCTGTCGCCAAATTCTTCCTTCAAATTTGCCAGGTAGGCTTCGTTCAGCTCATCTACGGAGGCATTATTGGCGATCATCTCGTGCGCTTCACGCTCAAACAGTGCGAAGTAAATCTGGCGGATGATGGTCGCGAAAGCGTCATCGAGCTGCCCAAAGAGGATATCCTGCTTGACACCTTCGTCAGTCTCGCGTTCGAGCATCAGATCCGTAAGGGTCATTTCACCAAAGGTTGAAGCTGTCTCTGCTAATGGCAGGCAGGCGTGCTGGGTGAAGATACTATGCTCTTCAGCCATCATAGAGTGCACAGCATGCCCCAGTTCGTGCGCCATGGTGGACACGTCATCTGATTTGCCCTGGTAATTGAGCAGCACCCACGGGGTCAGATCCGGTCCGAGCGTGGAGCAGAAAGCACCGCCCATTTTGCCCTTGCGGACTTCGCTGTCCACGTGACCTTCGTCAAAAACGCGTTTTGCTAAGCGGGCGAATTTGGAATCGAAGCGCTCATAGGCTTCAAAGGTCAGATCAGCAGCTTCCTGGAAAGAGAAGCGCTTATCGGACTCAGCCAAAGGGGCATAAATATCATAGCGGCGCAGTTTTTCCATGCCGATTTTTTGGGCTTTCAGGCGGAAGTAGCGCTGGAAGATGCCGATATTCTTACACGCCACCTCAAGTAAGGTATCGATCACCTCATCGGGCAGGTCATTGATGGTGTTGCGCACCGAAATTGGGCTGGCAAATCCGCGCAGGGTCACGTTTTCGTTTTTCCAGTCGCGCACAATGTTCTGATAGATCTGCCCCAGGATTGGCGCGTCCTCACCGTATACGCGGTAAAGTTCCTGATATGCCCTGGCGCGCAGGTCAGGGTCGGCTGTGCGCACCAGCGCCATCAGCTCACCACGGGTCAATTCTTTTGCCTCGCCATTGATCTCAATTTTGAAAACATAGCGGTTGGTGATTGAGTCGTAAAGCATGTCGTGGGCGGAACGACCGGTAACATTCTTGATATTGATCACCTTTTCTTCCGGCTCGCTGAGAGTGTAGGGCTTGAAGTTGCGCATCTGCTCCAGCCAATAGCGGTAATCCCCGCTGGCATCCAGAAGACGAGCGGCATTTTCGTCATCCAGCGCTTTCCACCACAAACTAAAAAACATGGTGCGGTTTTCCATCTCGGCTTCAAACTGCTGGAAGCGGGCGATGTTGATCTGGGCTGTTTGATCCTGGGTGTTGGCGGAGAAACTCAGCGAGGCAAAGCCATAAAGCCGGTAGGCAAGCTCAACCATTTCTTCCTGCTCACGTACCAACTGCAGGAATTTTTCGCTGCTGATCTGGGGCTTCAGTTCTTCGCGCTGGCTGACAAACTTTTCCACGCGTGTTTCAAGGTCCTGATAGGTTTGATTGATGGCCGGGTCTGAAAAACTCGCAAAGAGTTCGTTCAACTTCCAGCCTGATTGGGAATAAGTGGGAGTATTTTCGCTCATAGAAGATCCTTTTCTTAGTATTTTGTTCGCTCTATGATAACCCAAGAGAGCCTCTTTGCGCGATTTTTGCGTACACTCCTCAATAAAACATTACAGATTGGTGGAAAGTGGCCAGACTCCACAAGGATGCGTACTGTCAGGCTTTTTGGATTGTGACCGTTACCTTTGTGCCCAGACCAACACCAGCAGATTCTGCCCTGATCGATGCGCCTTGCAATTCCACCAGGGCTTTGCAGATCGCAAGGCCAAGTCCCATCTTGCCTCTTGAGCCAGTACGGGCTTTATCCGCCTGGTAGAACCGCTCAAAAATCAGGGGCAGGTCTTCTATGTCAATGCCATCGCCGGTGTCAGCAACGCTCAGCTCAACCTTCTCACCAACTTTACTGGTGAGTGTCACCGAGCCTCCTGGCGGCGTGTGACGAAGCGCATTTTCCATCAGATTCTTCAACACCTGCAGCATGCGCCGCTCGTCTACGTTGATCAAGGCGGGGTTTTCGTCCAGATCAAGGCGCAGATCAACCCCCTGCTGGCTGGCTATTGGTTGGTAAGCCTGGGCAATTTGTTCGAGCAGTTGGTTTGGTGCGACAGCGCTCAGAAGAATTTCAACCCCACCCCCTTCAGCCTGAGTAAGCACCGTTAGATCTCCCACCAGCCGTCTTAGGTTTTCCAACTCAGTTTTGATGATGCCGAGCTGTTGCGGGTTGAGGCTGACGTCTCCGTTCTCATACATTTCAATGTATCCTGAAATGATCTGGAGCGGCGTACTGAGATCGTGAGTGATGTCTGCCGTGAGCCGTTTGCGCTCGGCGTCCGCGCGCGCAAGATCTGTGCTCATACGGTTAAAGCTCTCACCCAGGCGCCCAATTTCATCATTCGATGTCACATCCACCTGCTGACCCAAAGCCCCCTGTGCCATCTGCTCAGAAGCAACTGTCAGCCTGCGAATGGGTTTGAGGATGCCCGCAGCCAGCAGCATGCCGATGATGACTGCGGTCAGGATGCCTGCGCCTGCCGCGATCGCAATCGCCAGGTTTACCTGCTCCATAAACATTTGTTCGGACTTGCTTAGTTCCAGGCTTTTCTCATCGATCAGTATCCAGGCTACCGTTACCCCATCCACTTCTACTTCACGAGCGCCATCCAGCCATTGCTCTGGCACATAAACTCCCACAGGCAGATTTTGCATGGGCAGAAGAGTTTTCCCGTCACCATCCACCAAACCCTGAATTCCACGAATATCTTCTGGACTGGAATCCCTTGGTGGCGGCGAGAACGGCGAATCGGCACCACTGCGGATCATGGTCGAGAGGTAATAGTAGACAAAACCCTCTGTTTCCTGTTTGCTCGTGTAGTAATCTTTGACCATGCCTGACATTTCCTCGACCTGTTGGTCGACGATCAGGTTGCGCAAGGATTGACCGGACCTGAAACGAACAAACAGCAGCGCCACCAACACAGTCACCAAGGCAACCGCTGCATATGTCAAAATCAGGCGGGTTTTGAGCGACTTTTTCAAGACTCACCCTCCAAAAACCGATAGCCCACCCCAAAGACAGTCTCGATATAGGTTGGCTCCGCCAAGTTATCCCCGAGTTTCTGGCGCAGATTGCGGATGTGGATCTTGATGGTTGCCTCAGAGCCGGCATACCCGTTATCCATCAGCCGCATGCTGATTTCCTGCCGGCGAACCACTTTGCCGGCAGATTCCATTAGCAGAGTTAGAAGGGCAAATTCCAGTGGTGTCAGGTCAATCAAATCACCGCATTTTTGAACTTCATGCCGGGAGATGTCGAGGGTCAGGTTTTGCACCTTCATTACCGCCGCAGCTTCATCGCTGACCGCCGCACGGCGCATGACAGCCCGAATGCGCATCAGGAGTTCGCGCAGGCGGAATGGTTTGGTGATGTAATCATCCGCCCCCAGTTCAAACCCGCGCACGACGTCCGCTTCCTGCTGTTTGGCGGTGATCATAATCACGGGCAGGCTGCTCTCCGCCCGAAGTTTGGAGATGAACTGGTAGCCGTCCATGTTGGGCATCATGATGTCGAGCAAGATCAGATCGATACCGCCCGCATGGAAGATTTCCATTGCTTCAACCCCATCGTACGCAAGGCAGATTTCAAAGCCCTGGTTTTGAAGATATTCCTCCAGCATCAGCTGCACGTTGCGGGTATCGTCAACGACCAAAATCTTTCTGCTCATAGTGTGATTATAGCTTTCTTTCACGACCTGCTTCAGTCCTCGTCATCATCATTAGCCTTGATTGGATCAGGAATGGCCTTGGCCCAGTTTTGCGCTGATTTTTCGGGATAGAACACTTGCAGGGTGGCGGTGTCATGTAGAAAATCGATGTTTCCAACGGTGACTGAACTGATTTTTTGACCCGTCCTCTGCTCGAGATCGGTGATCAGTTCGGCCCTGCGTGAGGGCACGATCAGTTCGATGTTTTCATAAGTGATTTTTTGAGAGGTGTGGTAGCGAAAACCCCAACCTTTTTCCAGCAGCCATAGAATGAGCATAACCAGGCTGTCTGCCATGATCAGGAGTGCCCAATTGGTTTGAAGCATGCCCGAAGAATTCATTACCGGCAATGCCAGGATAATGAAGAGATAGGTCATTTCACGGATTGGGACTGGATCGGTGCGGTATCGAAGTACGGAAAAGATTGCGAACAAGCCAAAACCGACGCCAATACCCAGATCGCTGTTAGCCATCAGACTTAAGACGAAATAGATGATGGTATTAAATGCCAGAAAAGTGAAGACGTAGTGTTTGTCACGTGTTTGAGGGTAGTAGATAAAACGTACCACAATGATTGCAACAAACAGATTAAGTAAAAAGCCAAACAAAAAATCAGTCACTAATGTCATGCATGCCTCATTCCCTGCATTTTCTGCAGTTGTAAAAGATTAGGTTTTAATCGGTTTCGTTTAAGATCCGGGTTGAGTAAAGCTAAACCCAAACAGTATTTGCTAAAACTGGATGGTTGTTGATGCGCGGAATGCAACCAGTTGATGAAAACAGACTCTTCGTGGCAGGATTTGCGTTTGACTTCTGCGACTACCAGTGGACCCGCATTCACTTTGCGACATTGATCAATGAATTTCAGGTCAAAGTCCAGCGTAATCCTTTCAGCTTTACCAGGATTGATCAGGAGCAGACGATAAAACTGATTATTGAGTACCGGCTCTAAAGGCCAGGCAGCCTCTGGCAGGCGCTCCACCGCCCAGCCAAGTGCTTCCGGGTCCAGCACAGGCCAGAGGCTGTCGAGCTGGATACGCTCCTTTACCGTTCGCCCCTTATTGGTGTGCTGTTTAACCTCAAGAAAGGTGAGGTCGTTGACCATGTAGGTTCGCACGCGAAGTTTGAAACGCTCAGCACGGCAGCGCAGATGTTCCCGGTAGAAGTAGTAGTCGGGAGTGTCAAAGTAAAGCGTGTTATATGACTGCAGGCGCTTACCACTGATCTCAAGCACCTGGTAATGAGCCCTCATCTCAGTCAGAATCCGCATCCCCAGGTCCAGTGGCAGCACAAATTTGGTATCTGTACGGTTCATCAACGCAGTTTCTCCGAGGTGTTCCAACAAGCAGGGCTTGTAAGTCTGCACCAAGTCCTCGAGCCGTTTAACCAAGTCGTTGGGGGCTTGCATGTCCTGCTGACAGGAAGTTGCAGAAATGGTTTTGTTTGTATTGAACATTGTGAGTTCCATCGTGTTCTCCTTAAACTCGATTTCAATAGTAGCAAAGACCTCTGATGATCAGGTTTATTTCTTGTATAAGAAAACTATTAAACCGGACGGTCACGCAAATTGCGTGACCGCCGGCAAGAGAGGAGTGACACAAAGAAAAGTTAGGGTCTTCGTCCACCGCCACCAGCCGGGAAGCCTGGACCTCCAGAACCAGCGTTAGTCCCATAAGTGGCAACTATTGAGTCGACCGTCAATTGGGTAAGTTCAGTTCCTGGCTGATACTCTCCGTTAAGATAGAGATTATTATCAATCTCACCGCTGGATGAGCCGCCAGTAAACAAGGTGTAGCTTTCTCCCAGTTCAAGCTGTGGGCTGGAGATAAGGACACTTTGGTATTCCTTTGAGGGGGCATAGGTTATCACGCTCTGCCCGGAAGCGGTTTGCAAGTTAATCAATGTCGAAGCAGGCAGAGTTTGGTTGAGTCCGATAAAGATCGAGGGCTGCTCAGAGGAAGGGCTTGGAGCCTGAGCCATGCCAAGGCTGCCGACCGCTACCAGGGTGCCGCCGCTGATATTAAAGGTGCCCATGTAATCAAGAGGACCATTGCCATTCATGGTGGGCCCGTCCACCAGCAGCACGCCCCCAGTCATTTCGATCGAGCCGTTGGAATCAATGCCATCGCCACCAGCATTCACGTAGATATTACCGCCGTTGATGATCACCCAATAATTCCCCGTGGCTCCACCCCGCTCCCAGGGCGCCTGCCCACCCGGCATCCCCCAGCCACCATTCATGCCTGACCCATCCACACCACCTGCGGCGTTGATGCCATCGTCCGAGGTAAACAGGGAGATTTCACCACCATTAATCGTAACCACCTGGGCTTCAAGACCTTCATAGGATTCTGTGATCTCTATTTCGCCTCCGTTGATCGTAAGCGAGGGGTCAGCATGCATGCCATCATCCCCGCTGGCGATCGTAAAACTGCCGCTATTAATGGTGATATCACCATTAGAATGCAGCGCGTCATCCACGGCATCGATAAAGAAAGTTCCGCCTTCAATCACCACCGAAACCAATCCTTTGATTCCCTTTGCCGACATGCTGTTGGGATCAAAAGAAGAATCGCCTGAATAGATGGTGAAATCTCCAGACAAAATAGTTACTGAACCTTCAGCAGCAATCGCGTCACCAAGCGAATCGATGGTCAGCGTGCTGTTGGAGATTTGGATTTGACCCGGTTTTTCAGCATCGTCGTCATCGGATTTCAAACCGTCCCCGCCAGAGACCACCTCCAGGCTTGCGTCTTTGATGACCAGGTAGTCCTTGCCGCGTAACCCATCATCCACCGCTTGAATGTTGATGCTTGCCCCGTTGATCACAATTCCATCATCGCTGCTGATAGCGTCATTGTATTGCCCAATCACAGTCAACATGCCACTGCCATAGATTGTCAGGTCATCATTGCTAAAGAGAGTCGCTTTGGGCTCATCTTCATCCGCGCTGGCATAGACGTAATTCGCGGTATCAGTCAAAATATTCTGAGTACCATCAGCCAGGACAATGACCGCTTTTTCAGCCGCTTTGAGATAGATTGGCGCACTGCTGCGGCTGTTGATATCCACACCGCTAAGAATCAACCTCACCACATCATCATCCTCTGATTCCACCAGCACCTGCCCGTCGCTGAGCGTACCAGTCAGGCGGTAAGTTCCGCCGGCAGTGATGGTGATCTGATTGCCTGTGATCTTAACCGCCTGGCTGACAGCAGAGCTGGCATCGTCTGCCAGAATGATTTCCACCACTTCTGCCTCATCCCAGGTGTAATCAGCTTCAGTTTCATGTGTTTCAATCAGCTCAATTTCCGAGACAGCTGCCTGCCCGGTGGACGAAATGGCTGGGGAGCTTTGGCTGGTGTCGGCGGAAGGAGATCTGTTAATCGAACTACTAGAGTCAGCAGCTTGTGTGGCAGGGACTTCCGCCTCGACGACAGTGGAAGGATTTGAAGTGCAAGCACCCAGCGCCATCAGCGCTATCAGTGCCAGAGATATTAGTTTTGCTTGTAAATATTTCATAATTACTCCTTTTATTTGACCGTATTTTAGGTCTTAGGAGCAGGCAGAAGGTTTATTAATGGTATATCTCGATACTTTGCAAGAAATTGTGGGGATTATTTGATTGAATGTGAGGAAAGGCGCTTAAAGTTCCACGATCTGATCCAGATAGCGTTCGCGCAATAGATCGATCGGCTGGCGGGCGTTGGTCTCAGGATCCCAAAAGTGCCAGACCCTCCAGCCGTTGGCTGGTCCGTTGCGCAGGGCACGCGCCACAGCATGGATTGAGCCGCGATGCCCGTTGAGCACCACTGATCCATCTGACTGCACAATGGCCTTCTGCTGCCCCTCAGCGCCAAAAAACAGCGCGTCGCCTGGATTGATGAAGCCCTGTTCAACCAGCGTGCCGAAGGGCACGCGCTGGCGCTTGCGCGGGTCAGGTGTGAAGAAAACCGGGTCGTTAAACTCGCGCTGCATAGCGGATTCAAGGCGTTTGCGCGCCACGCGGATGTAATTTGGCTCCAATTCGATGCCAACAAAGTGCCTTTGCAGCTTCTTAGCCATAGCGCCAGTGGTCCCCGTGCCAAAGAAGGGATCCAGCACGACATCTCCGGGTTCGGTTGTGGCAAGCAGCACGCGGTAGAGCAGCGCCTCTGGTTTCTGGGTGGGGTGCGCCTTTTTGCCGTCTTCTTTCAGGCGTTCCTTGCCGGTGCAAATCGGCAGGAACCAATCCGAGCGCATCTGCAGATCATCATTCAAGGCTTTCATGGCGCGGTAGTTGAAAGTGTATTTCGCGCCAGGTTCTTTTTGCGCCCAAAGGAGGGTTTCGTGGGCGTTGGTGAAGCGCACGCCGCGGAAATTGGGCATGGGGTTGCTCTTGACCCACACGATGTCGTTCAGGATCCAGTAGCCAAGGTCCTGCAGGATGCTGCCGACGCGGTAGATATTGTGATAGGAACCGATCACCCACAGCGTGCCGGTGGGTTTGAGCACACGCCGGCACTCGCTGAGCCATTTGCGCGTGAAGTCGTCGTAGGCTTCAAGGCTTTCGAATTTGTCCCAATCCTCGGTGACCCCGTCCACCTTGCTGACGTTCGGACGCCAGAGGTCGCCCTGCAGCTGCAGGTTGTAGGGCGGGTCGGCGAAGATCAGGTCCACCGAGTCTGCCGGCAGGGTTGGCAGCACCTCGAGGCAGTTGCCTTCGATGATGGTGTCGATCCAGGGCGCGAGCGGATTTTCGGACATGGTGTTTCTATTGTACTCGTATGGGAGTCTATTTGTGCGCGAATATTTCAAAAAGTGGGTATTATATGCTGATCAATGAACTGTTATTCTGCATTTGACCAGGAGGTTAACTGCATTATCAAAGGTGATGGCAAAATCATATAGTAATTGATCACGGCTGACAGTTTAATTATCTATATTCTTTTCCAACAACCAATCCAACAAATAAATCTGATGAACCCCGTCATGATTGGCATAAGCGGGAATATCATCAAGCGTCAGGAGCATACGAGGAAAATTATCAGGGATCCCGCGGAAAGCTTCTAACTCACGCCTAAGCGTTTCTTCAGCCAAGACAGTGGTTGCCACTTGTAGGTAGACCGTCTGGCTCTTACCGCTGGCCACAAAATCCACCTCTTTATCACCAACTTTTCCAACATTGACTCGAAAATCTCTCCGAAGAAGTTCTAGGTAAACGATGTTTTCAATCTGGTGACCAAGATCTTGCGACATCGTAGGCAGTAAGTAGTTCCGCAAACCGGTATCAACTATGTAGTACTTAGACAGAGTCTTAAGAAGGTTGCGTCCCTTTACGTCAAACCGATCCGCTTTATAGAAAATAAAGCTTTCAGTCAGGGCTTTAAGATACTTATCTACTGTGTTCACAGATATGCTTCGCCCGGAAGCATTGATCG
This sequence comes from Anaerolineaceae bacterium UBA5838, assembly GCA_002432795.1. Taxonomy (GTDB): domain Bacteria; phylum Chloroflexota; class Anaerolineae; order Anaerolineales; family Anaerolineaceae; genus Mesolinea. The sequence continues at coordinate 9,959 of DJGU01000004.1, read as the reverse complement.
AATCAGAGATCCTTTTTGCTGAAATGGGGCTGCCGATACTGCTGCTTAAAAACCTAATAATGTCTTCCAAAAGTGATACGTCCGCAATTCCATCGCGCGAAGCCACATCTTTGAGCAGTATGGTGCTGTAAATTCCTTCAATATAGGTTCTGAAAGTAGACTCTGATTCGCCAAGCTGGGTTAAATATGGAAACGAACCAAAACGCAGATAACGATTGAATTTCTCACGCACAGAAATAGTCTCATCACCAGAAGCGACAAATTCTTTAAATGACAGAGGCAACATTTCAATCAAGACATACCTGCCAGAAAGTAAAGTTGCCAACTCACCTGAAAGCAGATTAGCGTTAGAGCCAGTAATATAGAGATCAACATTTTGTTTGATATAAAGACTGTCAACCGCCTTTTCAAATTTCGGACATTGCTGAACTTCATCCAAAAAAACGTAGGAAGTTTGGTTTGGAATAAATCGCTTTTCGATATAGCTGTAGAGTTCTCGGTAATCGAGAAGCCGCTCAAAGGCAAGATCTTCCAAATTGATGTAGATAATCTGCTCGCCTTTTACCCCATCAGAGAGCAGAAAATCGATATACTGTTGAAACAAGGTTGATTTTCCACATCGCCTTACCCCAGTAACTACTTTGATCACCTGCTTTTCACGCCAGACCTGCATTTCTTTTAGGTACATTTCTCGCTTTACCATCGCTCACCTCACTTAAATTATACAGGGGCATGAAAGTTTTGTCAATTTTTTGACAGAACTTCTTTTATCCGAGAGTTTTATCATTTTTTTGACAAAACTTCTGTCAAAGCAAGCTTTACAAGGTTTAATTTAGCCTTACTGGCTTGTTTTGACTATAATTTACTTTCAGGAGCACAGATCATGACCTCACTCACACCCGCCTATCCCAAAGCCTTTAGCTATTACCATCCGATCCATGTGCGCTATGCCGACCTGGACACGCTGCTGCACGTCAACAACGTTGCCATCATGGAATATGTCGAAACCGCCCGCACCGGCTACTATCGCGCGACAGGAATCTGGGACGGCACGATGTCTGGCGGATTTGGCATGGTGGTTGCTTCGATTCACATCGATTATTTGGTTTCCATCCAGTTTGATGATGAGGTTCGGGTTGGCATCCGCGCTGCCCACGTTGGTGGTAAGAGCTTGCGTTTCCAGTTCCAGGTGGAAAGCGCCGATGGCGAGACCGCCTTCGCCCGCGGGGAAACAGTGATGGTGGCATACAACCACACCGAAAACAAATCGCGCCGAGTCCCACAGGACTGGCGCCAAAAATTAGCCGCATTTGAACAGAATGAGGATTTCCTGGCTTAAACCCAGTCAACCAGACAACGCAAGAGATTAATAAATTTGATAGAAACCAGGAGCCATTAACATGAATCAGAAACAAAAACCCGCTTTACCCGCCATCGACACCTCCTACATGATTGACTTTTTGACCAGGCTGCTCAACACCCCCAGCCCGACCGGGTTTTCAAGCCAGGCGATCGCGCTGGTGGAAAAGGAACTTGCCGCCTTCCCGGAAATCCGCACGCAGTGGACGCGCAAAGGCTCGCTGCTCGCCTTCCTGCCGGGGGAAAACGGTCCTGAAACCCCGACCACGCGCGGGCTGACTGCCCATGTGGATACACTCGGAGGAATGGTGCGCGAGATCAAAGCCAGCGGCAGGCTTGAGCTGACCAATGTGGGCGGCTTCGCCTGGGGAAGCGTTGAGGGAGAGAATTGCCTGGTTCACACCCGCGAAAATGGCACAGTGCGCGGAAGTCTCCTGCCCCACAAAGCCTCGGTTCACGTTTACGACAACGTGCGCGACGACAAACGCGATGCCGCCAGTATGGAGGTGCGCCTCGACGCGCAGGTTTCGAATGCTGACGAGGTGCGCGAGCTTGGCATCGAAGTTGGCGACTTTGTCTCTTTTGACCCACGCGTGGAAGTAGTCAATGGGTTCGTCAAATCGCGCCACCTGGATGATAAAGCTGCTGTGGCTAACCTTCTGACTGCCATAAAAACCCTGCATGATCACAACCTGAAGCCTCGCGAAAGTACCTGTTTCCTCTTCAGCAATTTTGAAGAAGTCGGGATTGGAGGAAGCAGCGATTTCCCCGTGAGCCTGGAAGAACTGGTGGCGGTGGACATGGCTGCCATTGGTAATGGACAGGCTTCGGATGAATATCACGCCAGCATTTGCATTAAGGATGCCAGCGGTCCGTATCACCACGAGCTTTCGAACAAACTGCGCGACCTGGCAGCGGCTTACGACATTCCGGTGAAGGTGGATATTTACCTGCACTACAGCTCGGATGCCAAGGCTTACTGGCGCGCCGGAGGGCATGCCGCCGTGGCGCTGATCGGTCCAGGCGTGGACAGTTCCCACCACTACGAGCGCACCCATACAGACGCGTTGGTGGATACCACCAGGTGGATTTTGGCGTATCTGCTGTCGTGATTCAGATGTCAGAGGCTATCTGTAAGTAATAAAGGCTTGGTACTCGTGGGTGTCCAGTCTGCGTGATGGTTGTATAGACAACTATGATTGTTTACAGATTATCCGATGTGATTGTTTACAATTTTATATGGCTTTCCACCTCTGTTTACCCAGCGTA
>DJGU01000004.1:1290-7294 GCA_002432795.1 Anaerolineaceae bacterium UBA5838 | reverse complement strand
CCCTACGTGAGAATATATTCAATATCAATCGGTTCGTGTAGGGGTAACCGCCTCTGGTTACCTGTTATTGTGGATTACCTGGATTGGCACAGCCCTTAAAAGAGATGTTTTGATGGATTAGAATGTAAACTATCCCCTCAAACAAAGTGTAAACAATCACTGTCTTAACAATGGTGTTGACCCCACGATCTCACGGCAATTGGGATAAATCCGTCAGGTTTCCCGATAAGATTTCCGATGGCGGATTGAGGGCACGATACGCTCAACAATCACATCATTCACGGTGCCCTCAATCGCGCCCTACAAGTAAATTTTTTCGTAGGGCGCGATTGGAAGCACTGTACACAACCTCACCCAGAACCTCCAGGTGCTTCCAATCCGCCGTGCGTAGTTGATAAGAGTGTTGAACGCGATGGTAGCGTTCAAGCAAATAATGAAGAGGGCTTAGAGTTTGACTTCCGTGCGCCCGGTAAGCTTATCTTGCACCCAGCGAACCACCTGGTCCACATGTTGGGGGCTGGAGACCAGATCCAGGTTATCGGTATTGATGATCAGCACCGGGCATTGGTCGAAGGCGTTCATCCAATCCTCATAAAGTTCATTCAGGCGGGTGAGGTATTCCCTGGAAATTCCAGCTTCATAATCCCGCCCCCGTTTTGCAATGCGATGCTGCAGCGTGTCGACTGAGGCGCGCAAGTACACCATCAGGTTCGGTGGAGGAAGCAGCGCGGAAAGCATGTGATAGAGATCCTGGTAGACGGAATAGTCCCGCAGGCTCAGGTCGCCCTGTAAATAGAGGTTGCGCGCGAAAATTTCAGCGTCTTCGTAAACGCTGCGATCCTGGACCGCAGACCCCTCTACCTGCAGCAACTCTTTATGAATTTTTAGTCTTCGGGTGAGAAAATAGACCTGGGAATGATAAGACCAACGCTCCATATCCTCATAAAAGTCTGCCAGGTAGGGATTCTCTTCGTGCGGTTCGTAAAACGGCGCGAGACCCAATTGCTGACTGAGGATCTCCACGAGCGTGGTTTTGCCTGAGCCAATGTTTCCTGCAACGACAATAAATTTTTCCATGCGATGTCTTCAACTCTTTCCGTTGTTAGGTCTACTTCTGGTCAGTTGTTCTTTCTCTGAAAGCAGAGTCAGAACTAATTATAAACAAGTGTGTTAAATCTTATGAACAGGAAATTCATGTACAAAGCTTCGGGTTGTCAGCAGCGTCTTTTGGCTATATGATGAATTTCAACAATAACATCGGATCTATTTAGAAAAAGGAGTTACAAATGTTAGATTGGTTATGGTCAATTATCATCGGCGGCGTGGTTGGCTGGCTTGCAGACCTGGTGGTTCCGGGTGTAAAAGTTGGCATCCTCGGCGCAATTATTGCCGGTATCCTGGGAGGCGTTTTGGGCAAGTGGCTGTTTGGCTTGCTCGGACTACCTATTACTGGAGTATGGCCTTTTATCGCTGCAGTGGTCGGCGCAATTATCCTTTTGTTGGTCTATCGCGCCATCGCGAAAAAGTAAAAAATTTGTTCGTATTAGTTCAGAAGCCGGCGCACGCCGGCTTCTGTGTTTTCAGGCTAAATTACCTGCTCACTTCCTCGATCTGGTTACAAGCAAATCAGAAAATGCTTGGAGGATGCAGGTTGCTCTAAAGGCGTTCGCAGATCAAGATTTGTTTTGCTGTTGGATGATTGAGAAAATTTATACTGTAAGCTGCGTAGGGTGGGTTGGCGTTAGCAGAAATTGGAATAACACACGCATTTAAACGCCAACCCACCGGCAGCGTGGCAGAGTTTGCAGTGGTGGGTTAGCTATCGCAAAGCACAGGTTGCTATGGATTCCATGACGCCAACCCACCCTACCATCCGAACAGGGTCACTTCAACATCAATGGTAGGTAAATGTTAAACTCATTTGGTACCCCTGCATTGACCGTTATGGTCACAGTGACTACCTCAGAATATAACTCGCCATCAAAGGCTTTATAGGTGAAGCTGTCTTCACCGAAAAAGTCTGCACCAGGCATATAGGTAAAGGACCCGTCCGCAGCCAGCGCCAGCGTGCCGTTGGCAACATCTGTCTCCAGTACAGCGGTTAGAGGACCATCGTCAGTATCATTGGCCAAGACGCCTTCAGCAACCGCTATTACCAACTCAACGTCCTCATCGGTAGTGTAGTTATCAGCTACTGCCACAGGGGGCTCACCATTCGAAATGGTGAAGAATATGGCGGTCGGGACACCCCACAATCCGCTTTGGTCCACAGATTCAACAAAGAGCGTGTGCTGACCAAGCGCAAGACCGGTGGTGGGGGCGGTGAAGGTGCCAGAATGATAGGGTAGCTGAGCATTTACAGGGATAATTGTATAGTTGGAGCCGGCGATCCAGGAAGGCTTGTCAATCGAGTAGCGGATGGAAATGATGTTTTGTGAAGGTACACCACCCTCATAACTGCTGTAGAGCGTATCATCAGCGGTGTAATTGACCACCAGGTTCTCTCCTGGTTGGGCAGGATTGGTTTGAAGCGACAGGTTGGTCACTTCGGGACCATAAGCAAGGCGGTAGGGTTTTCGGGCGATCTTGATCGCGCGAAGCAAAGCCTGCTGATTGTCAGGGTTGATCTCGTTTTCAAAGACGCTGCAGCTCTGGTGAAAAGCATCACCAACTTCAAAACAAAATCCTGGCACACCCAGTTCACCATAAGCCCAATCGTCTGACGAACCGGTGGTTGGATAGAGCTCGGTCGATTTTTGCGGGTCATAATCGTTATAGTAGGCAAATTTGTAGCTCATCACCCGCAGACTGGCGTCATTTGGAGCCGTGCCATAGGTGTAGCCCCAGGGCCAAAGTACGAGCCCCGTATAACTGTGCAGGTCAATGAACATGCCTGTGGCAAACAACTCGTTGACCGGGTCGTTCGGGTTGGGGCCTTTCTGATCCGGGAAAATGCTGCTTACATAACTGGTGATCGCCACCGTCTCGGGTTCTGAACCAGCCGTTGGACCGGAGTAGGTCTCGTCACATTCACCTGAAATTATCTGCCATTGATAAGGATAATTGCGGTTGAGGTCTGCTCCTCTGCTGACCGTACCACCGCAGTAGTTATTGTTGGTGTTTTTTCGCCAGAGCAAACTTTGATTAGCTTCATCCTGAACCCGTCCGTCCGGGTTGGTCACCAGCACCAGGTGGACGCGGTTGTAATCCAGCAGCCACTTCACATCGGCATTGGTTTCGTAGTTTGCAAGCAGGTATTCTGCCAGGCGCAGGTTCATTTCCGGCGGTGCCCACTCACGGGCATGGATGCCGCTCATGAAGAAGGCATCCGATTTCGGAACTGAGGGCGTATTTTGGTTGCCCAACACAAGCACCTCCATATCCCAGCCCGCATTCGGATTTTGCGTCTTTTCCCAGGAGTCGCCAATGTTCAGCAATTCGACCAGATCCGGATAGGTTGCTGCCAGGCTATCGGCAGAGGCATAGATTTCGGCAATTGTGCGGTAGCAAGGGTAGCCCGGAATACCCGTGGTTTGCCCGGCAAGCGGCTTGACCTCGGCGTTGATGAGGGCGGTATAAGGGCGGTCGACGGACCAGCTGAATCCTTCCGCAGCCAGGGCGTCGCGTGTGATCTGGTTGCTGAAGATTTTGACTGTCTGAGCATCGGAATCAACCTCAACCACATCATAACGATTCGCCAGATCAGCCAGTTGCTCACGGTTCTGATAATGCACGATCAAAACCTGTTGTTCTGGTAAGTCATAATTAGCGATCACCCCTTCCGATTGCATCAAGTTTGTGAGCAAAAGCAGCGCAATAAGCCCTAATAGACACGAACGCAATGTTCTTTTAGTCATTTTGTCTCCTTGCGAGCAGCGTTGATGAAATAAATGCGTTTATATCCAAAAAGTCTTGGAGGGAAATCGAAACTAAATACTTTATAACATAATGCCAGGTGGTTTAATCAAAACCTGGCATTTTGAGAGGTAGGTTAAGGCGAGTTATTCGATCTGTTGAGGCAGTTTACGAAGCGCGTTCAGAAATTCAGCACCTTCGGCGTTTTCATCAGCGATCAGATCCTGCAAAGAGGTGCTCTTGAGTTGACTGGTCAGCACATGTTCGGTTTGGACCCAAAAAATGCGAAGTGGGCATGTGTTCGAGAACGGACAACAATCAGGGTCTTCAATGCACCCAACCAACCTAATTGGACCGTCCACCGCAGTCAGCACATCATAGACCGAAATCTCAGAGGGCGGCCTAGTTAAAGATACTCCCCCATGTGCGCCCCGCCAGGTGGTGATCAGACGCGCGTTCACCAGTTGGGTATTGATGCGCGAGAGAAAAATGCGCGACATACTCATTTCTTCAGCAATAACATTGGACGGAGCTCTTTTGCCATACCCCAAACGGGCGAGGTAAAGCATCGCCCTGAGGGCGTAATCCGCTTGATTAGTAATTTGCAGCGACATAATTTATTTTCCGCCTCTCACATTTTAAAACTACTCGTGAAGTTTATCACAATTATGACCCCAGAGGTATATTTTTTTGTTTTGGACATTTCTATTTAGCCTTGACAATACTTTTTTTAGTTTTTTCTTAGCCATAGCTCCTGACCGTTTGTTTCCACCCTTAACCAATGATAATCAGCTGCCCAGAAGGCGTTCTCAGCCGCTTCGCGCTCACCTTCGCCAGTCAGCACCCACACCTGCGCTTGCGACTGTCTCAGTCCTTCCTGCCAGGGCTGCACCAGCAGCGATGCCGCTGGAACAGGCTCTCCCACTTCCTCAAAAATCACCCAGCCAGTAAAACCAACTTGCTTCAGGACCAAAGCCTGCAATTTCTCATCTGCCATCTCAAAGCTGAGACTGCCTGGTTGAAAGTCGAGCAATTCATCGCCGGTCAGGCGTGTTTGGGCAATGCCCTCATCGGCAAAGGAACTCCAGAGTCGTTTTGAGATCTGCCGATCCTCAGGGTCACAACCCCACAAAACCTGTCCGACTTTCACTTGCCGCGTCAATCCAAACAAACTGGATAGCTGATCCTGCCTGCAACCAGGAATGATTACAACTTCAAGTTCGCGCCTGAAAGGAGGTAGCAAGGATTCGATCTGTTCGCTTAAAATTGAGGGCTCAGACTCCCCGTTCACCAGGATGTAATACCCCACAGGGTTGCGCACCAGCAGCATGGGTGTGGCGGACTGCCCAAAAATTGTTAGCTGCAGCTGCCCATCCGGTAGTGCAGCCACACTCGCCCACAAAGCCAGGCTAAGGCTGCCAAGCGCAACTAAAATAAAGGCGGGTTTGGTCAGAAGTCCCAGCCATTTCCGCCACGGCAGCCCAAGCACGAGAATTGCCAGAACCAGGTAAGCCAGCAACACCCAGGAAAACTCCAACCTTGGAACCTGCAGCCGGTGCGGAAAGCTGCTGGCGAGCCAGAACACCATCCGGTTAGTGAATGCAGCAAAAGGCCAGGCGATCCAGGCGAGAATTTTACCGAGCGTGAGGCTCACTAAGCCGACCGCCATCGCCACCAGTCCAAGGATCATGACCAAAGGTTGAACAGGTAAGATCAGCGGATTGGCTATCAGGAAGACCCAGGAAAAGCTTCTGAAGTGATAGAGCAGCAGGGGCAGCACTGAAAGCTGTGCTACCAGCGTAACCAGAATATAATCACCGATCCAGTTGCTGAAGCGGGCGCTGGCTTCCTCACCAACGCGCGCGTTCATCCAGAGCGTCAGCCTGGCACGCAGAGGCGTCATCAGCAGCGCCAAACCAAGCGTTGCCATTGCGGAAAGCTGGAAACCGACATCCCAAGGCAAGTGCGGGTTGATCAGCGTCATCAACAGGACGCTCAAACCCAGATTGTTAAGGCTGTTGCCGCGCCGCGCGATTGCGGAGGCGATAACAGTGAAGGACCCCATGAAAGCCGCCCGCATCACGGAAGCTTCTGCCCCGACCAAAATGGTATACAGCAGCAGCACAACGATGGTTAGCAGGCTGCCCTT
>DJGU01000004.1:0-1225 GCA_002432795.1 Anaerolineaceae bacterium UBA5838 | reverse complement strand
TGACTGGTGCCTGTGATGGAATATGCCTCGCGAGCCAGCGGAGAGATTTGGCTCTCATCACCCAGTAAAATTCCACGCAGCAAGGCGTTTTCTGGAGCAGGGAAGATCGTGTCGATCACGCGCGCGCCATTATCTCGCAAACCATATAGCAATCTGAACAGAGAGTTGCCGCCACCGCTTTCCAATCGATGTACCCACCCATACTGACTGTAGGTATAGATGCCGCGGTGGTTGAGATAATCACGCCAGGATCCCCCCGTACCCGCCGGAGGAGCAATCAGCTCGCCAGTCACTTTCAGTCGGTCGCCATACGTGAAATCAAACCCCAAGGGGAGGGAAACCAACACTTTTCCTTCAACTGCCTGGGTAGTACCCTTCTCTTTTTCCACGCTTTCTGCTGAAATAACGTAACGCACAGAAGATCCGGAGGCTTCCGGAGGCTCCGAAACCGTCCCACTGAAACTGACGATCCCCTTGCCAATGTAACTGCGGATATCTGAATCTGTGTTTGCAGGGAGGGTGAATTGGTACAGCATGGCGCTCAGGCTGCAGATAAAAAGCAGCATGGATGCCGGCACCTTGCGCAGCGGTTTTTGCCTTGGCAGGATAAGCAGCAAAACCAAGCACGCTACAGCCCCTGCCAACCACATGCCCCAACCAAAGCCTAACCAATCCGAGAGGAGCGAGCCTGCAATCGCAGCCAGACCCAACCAGAAGAAAGGCATAAAAGCGGGAATGTGAACCTTGGTGTCCTCTAAGGTCGGTTGATTGGCAGCTGAGCCTGAGGAGGCAGCTATGTTTGGTGACTGCTGCTGAGGCGGACCGCCGACTGTCATCGTCAGGGAAGTTCCTGCAATAGGCTCAAAAGTGATTCAAGCGCTTTTTGCGCCAGATGTTCTTTTACTTGCAGACGGTTGCCTTCAAGTAGGAAGTGGTATTGCTGGTCGAGCTCGCCAAAAGATATGCCGCACCAGCATGTGCCAACCGGTTTGGTAGGCGTGGCGCCGCCCGGACCGGCAATGCAGCTGACTGAAAGACCAATATCGGTGTTGAAAGCCCTTCGCGCGCCCTGCGCCATCTGCCGCACGACCTCGGCGCTCACCGCGCCGTGCTGCTTCAGCGTCTCCCAGCTTACTCCCAACAGGTTCACCTTTGCTGAGTAGGCATAGGAGACGATTCCGCCCATGAAATATTCCGAAGAACCGGGCACATTCGTCAGGCGGTG
>DJGU01000023.1:417-24055 GCA_002432795.1 Anaerolineaceae bacterium UBA5838 | reverse complement strand
AAATTCCTGAAATCCGACACGACCGAAAACCGTCACACAACCGGTCTTGTCACGCGCTACGCGCTGGCTTATCCGCACATTCGCTGGTCTGTGACGCAGGATGGCAAACCCATCTTCCAGACAACCGGAAGCGGTGAGCGTTTTGAGATCCTGCAAGCGCTGTTTGGGCCGACTGAAGCCAGCAAACTCATGCCAGTCAACTTTGAGGAGCGTAATCTCAAACTTGAAGGCTACATCAGCAGCCTTGCGTTGACCCGTTCAAACCGAAGAGACATTACCCTGTTTGTAAATGGGCGCTGGGTGCAGGACCCGATGCTGACTTCGGCTGTAATCCGGGCATACAACACCATGCTGATGGTGGGGCGCTATCCTGTGGCGGTGCTGTTCATCAATATTCCTCCGGAACTGGTGGATGTGAATGTGCATCCTGCCAAGGCGGAAGTGCGCTTCAGGGACCAGGATGCGGTTTTCAGTGGCGTACAAAGGGCAATCCGGCGTGGATTGCTGGCTTTTACCCCCATTCCCGATCTGAACGCGACCAGACTTTGGGGCAGGAGCCTGCCTGAAACGGAAGGTCCGGTTTGGCAGCAAAGCGGTTTGAGCATTGATAGCGGTCAGAGTGAGGCAGCCGGCGGGGGAGAGGTGGGTATTGGCACGGAATCGATTACCACGCAACCTCAGCCTGCCTTACCAGGAAGTCATTTGCCATTGCTGCGCCTGGTGGGACAGGTGGCATCCACTTACCTGATCGCCGAAGGTCCGGACGGACTTTACCTGATAGACCAACATGCCGCCCATGAACGGGTGTTGTTTGACCAATTGATGGCACAATTCAACGCCAGAAGCATCCCCTCCCAGGCACTTTTGGATCCAGCGGTGATTGAATTGACGCCGGAAAAAGCGGGGATTTTAGAGCAGCAACTTGAGGCTTTGATTAACCTGGGCTTCGAGGTTGAACCCTTTGGACCCAACACATTTGTGATCCGTTCTGTGCCAATTGTGGTGGACAGGAGCGATCCGCGTCTTGCGGTGGAAGCGATTGTCAACGCATTTGAGGAAGACGAAAGCCCTTTGATGGCAGAGGTGGAAGCACGTGTGGCTGCGCGGGTCTGCAAGCGCATGGCGGTGAAAGCCGGGCAGATTTTGTCTGAAGCTGAGCAGCGAAACCTGCTGCTCAACCTGGAAGCCAGCCAGTCGCCGCGAACCTGCCCGCACGGCAGACCGACCATGATCCACCTGAGCGTCAATCTGCTCGAAAGGCAATTTGGCAGGCAGGGCGCGCTCTGATGGAAACGACGATGAAGGGTCTCTGGCTGGAAGACCGGAAAATGTCTTTTCGCGCTGATCTGGCGCTGCCAAAATTGGAGGCGGATGAGGTCCTGATCAAGGTGCTGTTGGCGGGCGTGTGCTCGACCGACCTTGAGATGGTCAGAGGTTACTACGATTTTAAGGGTGTGCCAGGCCATGAATTTGTTGGGTTGGTTGAGGATGATAACGGGCACCCGGACCTGCTGGGAAAGCGCGTGATCGGGGATATCAACATCAGCTGCGGGGAATGTGAGCGCTGTTTGCGACAGGAACCGAGCCAATGCATGCAGCGCAAGACGCTGGGCATCTTTGATTATGATGGTGTTTTTGCGGAATACTGCAAACTGCCGGCGAAGAACCTGACGGTTGTACCTGATTCGGTTTCGGATGTGTTGGCAGTGTTTAGCGAACCAACCGCAGCAGCACTGAGAATTTTAGACCAGGTTCAGGTGAAGCCCAGCGATAAGGTGATCGTTGTCGGGGCTGGAAGATTGGGCTTGCTGATTGCGCAAGCGCTCAAGAATACGGGTTGTGATTTGAAAGTGGTTGTGCGCCGCCCGGAACCTGCCGCGATATTGGCAGGCTGGGGGATCGGGGCGGTTTACGCGGATGAGATCAAAGGCGCACTGGCGGACATCGTCGTGGAAGTGACCGGCTCGCCGGAAGGCTTTGCGCTTTCGCGTTCGCTGACCAGAGCAAGAGGCACCCTGGTTCTCAAATCGACCTTTGCGGGGGATGTCAGCGTGAATTTGTCGAAATTGGTGGTCGATGAGATCACGCTGGTCGGCTCGCGCTGTGGGAATTACCCGGCGGGATTGCGCGCGCTTTCTTCGGGGTTGATCCAGGTTGGCGACATGGTCGATTCGATTTTTTCGCTCGAGCAAGGACTTGAGGCTTTAGCCCGCGCTGGCCAACCGGGAGTCTTGAAAGTGCTGATCAGACCTTGAAAAGACAATTTCCCCATATACGACAATCACGGATGGACCAAGGCCCATCCGTACAATGGGGGTCATGATGCTGGGAGGGAAGCGAGTAGCACTTACTGCGACCGCTACCACCCCGTAAATCCTGCTAAGCGGATGGACTAAAACCCAGCCGTACGGAGGGGGTTTACTCCCACCGCAGCAATGTGATAATCAATGGTGTGGTTACCCAGGCAGGCACGGGGGCCTGCCGCTACCGGAATCATTCTGTATCCAATGGCCGGGCATGGCGTGCCATGCCCCTACGTGAGAACGATTTTTGAGGTTTGCATCCTGTTGTGCATCCAATTTGTGGAAGGCATATGCCTTGCGAGGTTTATGACCGCTGGGTCTCCTACGGTAGGGGTAACCCCCTGTGGTTACCCGGGCAGGCACGGGGGCCTGCCGCTACCGGAATCATTCTGTATCCAATCGGGGGGCATGGCGTGCCATGCCCCTCAGTGAAATTGTTATAGTTAGTCCACTTTATTTACGATGGAAAAAAATGGAAAAAAACCTCTGAAAAAAACTCCGAACTTATGACAAAAGCATGCTATAATGGGCATCCGCGGGGCGTGGCTCAGCCCGGATAGAGCGCACGGTTCGGGACCGTGAGGTCGGCAGTTCAAATCTGCTCGCCCCGACTAACCTCCTCAGGGAGGTTTGTCTTTTAACCGGGGGTTATTTGTTACAATACTGCAAGATTAAAGCGAGGTGAAGCAATGCCGTCAGATACACAGGTGATCTATTCAATGATGCGGGTGGGGAAGATCTACCCCCCGAATAAGCAGGTTCTGCGGGACATCTCGCTGGGGTTTTACTATGGCGCGAAAATCGGCGTTTTGGGGCTGAACGGCTCGGGGAAATCGAGTTTGCTGCGCATCATGGCTGGGATCGACCAGGATTACGTCGGCGAGATTGCCATGTCGAAGGGTTATTCTGTTGGCATGCTCGAACAGGAGCCACAACTGGATGATTCAAAAACGGTGATTGAAATTATCCAGGAGGGTGTGCAGCCGATCGTGGACTTGCTGGCTGAATATGACCGGGTTAACGAAGGCTTTGCTGATCCTGACGCAGATTTTGACAAATTGATTGAGAAGCAAGCCCGTTTGCAGGAAGAGCTTGACGGGGTGGATGCCTGGAATCTGGACAGCAACCTGAAGCTGGCAATGGGCGCGCTGAATTGCCCTCCCGCGGAAGCCTCAATTGCGGTGCTCTCCGGAGGGGAGCGCCGGCGCGTGGCACTGACGCGCTTGCTCTTGACCGAACCGGACATCCTGCTTTTGGATGAGCCGACGAACCACCTGGACGCGGAATCGGTTGCCTGGCTGGAGCATCACCTGCAGAACTATCAGGGGACGGTTATCGCGGTGACGCATGACCGCTATTTTCTGGATAACGTCGCTGGTTGGATCCTGGAGCTGGATCGCGGCTATGGCATCCCCTGGAAGGGGAACTACTCCTCGTGGCTGGAACAGAAGCAGGAGCGATTGCGCATAGAAGAAAAGACCGAGAGCAAACGCCAGCGAACCTTGCAGCACGAATTGGATTGGATCCACATGTCGCCCAAAGCCCGCCAATCCAAGGGGCAGGCACGCGTGACGGCTTATGAGAAGCTGCTCTCGCAGGAGCACGAGAAAGTCCGCAAAGACCTGGAAATCTACATCCCCTCCGGTCCACGCCTGGGGGATATCGTGATCGAACTCAGCAGCGTTTCAAAAGGCTTCGGCGAGCGAAAGCTGATTGAGAACCTGGATCTTTCAATTCCGCCCGGTTCGATCGTGGGCGTTATTGGACCCAATGGCGCTGGGAAGTCGACGCTGATCAAGATGATCGCAGGGCTGGTGGAGCCGGATGGGGGCAGTGTCAGGCTGGGTGAGACGGTGAAGTTGGGTTATGCCGATCAGTCGCGCACATTGGACCCAAAAGCAACTGTCTTTGAGACGATCACGGGCGGCGCGGACAACCTTCAACTGGGGGATATGACTGTCAATGGGCGAGCTTATTGCGCCTCGTTTAACTTCACAGGCTCGGATCAACAGAAAACAGTCGATACGCTATCCGGCGGGGAAAGGAACCGCGTTTTCCTGGCTAAGACTTTGACAATAGGCGCGAATGTGCTCCTGCTGGATGAACCGACCAATGACCTGGACGTGAACACATTGCGATCACTGGAGCAGGCATTGGAAGAGTTTGCCGGTTGCGCCGTGGTGGTAAGCCACGACAGGTGGTTTTTGGATCGGATTGCGACCCATATTTTGCCACTCGGGCATGACGAAAAGCCGCGGCTTTATTTGGGGAACTGGTCAGATTATGAAGAAGGTCAGCTCAGCAGGGGCAAGAATGTGGGCGTGAGCCGCAAGGATGCGCGGCGTGAATTGAGGCGCGATTAGGTTTTTAGTATCGCATAGCGCTGGAGCCTGATTCTGTCGACAAAGAAGAAGATAGAGGGCAGAGGTGTAAGATCCTTCGTTCCTCAGGATGACATGTTTTTTTTGTCATTCTGAGCGCCAGCGAAGAATCTTAGCGATTAACAGGCAAGACTCATCGCTACTTAGGATGACGATATTGTGACTGGCGGATTGAAAGCACGGCAAGGATTCCACAAGATGGTAGTCACAGTACTTTCAATCTCGCCCTTGTGCCCCTCGCCATTCGGCCATGGATTGGATGTAAGAGGCCAAGTATCAAAGATATCCCGGTGAACGGTTATTTTTAGGACACGCGAGGAATCTTGGTGATTGAGGTCTAAGATCCTTCGTTCCTCAGGATGACACGTGTTTTTTTGTCATTCTTAGCGCCAGCTAAGAGTTCTACAGACAAACGGACAAGATCCTTCGTTCCTCAGGATGACAACTGATTCTGCTCTCATACCTCTCAGCTCGGAAAAGGACTATTATTGATGAGAGATAAAAAAACAGGCTGAGGATCATCAGCCTGTTTTTGAATTAACTGGGTACGACTTACTCGAGAACGCGAACGTCCTGAGCTTGGGGGCCTTTGGCTCCGTCTACAACACTAAACTCGACAGCCTGATCTTCTTTCAGACTCTTGAAACCATCGCCCATAATGGCGCTGTAGTGGACGAAGACATCCTTCTCACCACTCTTGCGGGCAATAAACCCATAACCTTTTTCGCCATTGAACCACTTAACGGTTCCGACTTCTCTTGTTGACATCACTTGATATTCCTCTCTAAAATAAACTAATCAATTTGTTTTGTTCTGGGGGTTTACTATCGAGAAAGTGTTGACTTTTCCTACTGCAAACATCCACATACAAGCAATATATTACACCTAATTTAATCACTTGTCAATGAAAATTAATGAATATTTGTGCGTGGGTCAGCAAGCATTTCCTGTGTCCCGAGGGCCTTAAATGCTCTCTTAATCGAGGTTGTTTTTCTTGCCGCCTTCGAGCAGCTCAACCAAGCCAAGCAGCATCAAGATGTAGGCAAGTCCTTCATCCAGGTTGCCAACGATGGGGAGATTATCCGGGATCAGTTCGAAGATGCCAAAGGTGGGATTGAGCACGTACACTAAACCAAGAAAGGCTAATCCCAGCACAAGCCAACGCGGCCAGCCTTTGGATGAGAGTGGTTCAATCATCCCACGGGTGAAAGCTGAACGCAGGTCTTCAGCGTTGCGGGGCGCATCGCCAATATCAACAATTTTGGGATCTTTCATGAGGTTTCCTTTAGCTGAAAAATTGGGGCAGAAAACGACTTGAACTGGTCAGAATTTGTTCAAGAACGTCTTCGGCCTGGTCCAGATCGGTGATGGTGGGGTCGAGCAAAAGGCTCTGCAGAGCCAGGGTGCGGTCGCCTTTGACAACGGAGTCGATACAAAGCTGGCTGGTGACAACCTCACGCTGTAGTAAGGCGGTGATTCCTCTTGGCAGTGAGCCAATTTGCTGCCCGTGAATGCCGCTGCGGTTAATTAGCGCCGGCACTTCCACGATCGCGTCTTCAGGCAATCCTTCAATCAAACCGGCGTTGGGGATGTTGACCGCTTCCCACAAGAGATTGGCATCGGTCAAAATGGCCTCGATGACCTCGATGGCACCTTCTGAATGAGTGCAGGTGTAGGTTTCTGAAGGGGCTCCAGCAAGGATATCCTGCTTGAGTTGCTGCCACATCAGGTCGCGGTGCTTGGCAAAGTAATCCCAGTCATAGAGAGAGATGTCAAATTTTTGCCAGGGTTTCTCCACCGCGTCAGACATCCAGGGCAGGTATTCGCACAGGTGTTCATCGCCAGGGATCGGGAAAAGGTCAAAAGCGGCGAAGATGCGGCGGGTAAGGGGCTCAAAGCTTTCCGGGAGCTCGAGCCAGGCCTGGCGGAAGCGCGGATAGAGGTCCTCACCGCTTTTGCGGTCGCGAAGTTCGAGCAGCCAGGTGAAGTGATTGAGCCCGGCAGCTTTAATGGCAAAGCGCTCGATACCCTGGGAAGCCATATTAGCCATAGGCCTGTCATTGCAGGGGTCAGCATGCGTACTGAGGAAGTCATCGGCTCCGGAGAGCTGATACTGAGAAGCAAGGGCTTTGGCAACCATCGCGTAGCCCGCCGCAAGCTGGTGGCAGAGCCCCACCACTTTGATTTTGGAGTATTTGTGGATGAGGTAGCAGATGCGATGCATGGGGTTGGTGAAGTTAATGAACCAGGCATCAGGGCACTGCTTCTCCATGTCGTGGACGATTTCCAAAAGAGTATTTACATTGCGCGCCGCATGAGCAAAGCCGCCAGGTCCACCGTTTTCGGCATAGGGCTGGCGAATTCCAAGAGGTAAAGTGCGCTCGAAATCTTCTCGCCAGAGTTGCTCGCGAGGCTGCACCTCGACCGCGGAGATGACAAAATCCGCTCCTTTTAGAGCGGTTTTGTGGGAGATGTGGCTGGTAATCGTTTTTTGGCAATCCCAGGCGGAATTGAGCCAATTTGCGAAATCGGTGATGGTGGCAAGGGAGTCGGGGTTGGTGTCCACCAGGGCAAGCTCAGCGCCATTCAGCACGTCACTGCGCAGAAGGGTGATAAGGGTGCTCTGCCCAAAGGAAGAGCTTCCGGCGCCCAGGCAAACAATGCGGGTCATGCTTGTGGTACCAAACCGAATTGTTTCAGGATGCTGGTTGCGGCTTTACGTCCGGCGCCCATGGCTTTGATGACCGTGGCACCGCCAGTAACGATATCCCCACCGGCGTAGACTCCCGGGATGGAGGTTTGCAAGGTTTCAGGGTCAACCAGGATATGCCCCCACTTGTCCACATCCAGGCCGGGGGTGGTACGGTGGATGATGGGGTTGGAACCGTTTCCGATCGCTACCACTGCAATATCGAGTTCAAGCTCATATTCCGAGCCCTCAATTGGGAGAGGTCGCCGACGACCTGAGGCATCGGGTTCTCCGAGTTCCATTTTTTGCAGGCGGACGCCGGTGAGGCGGCCTTCCTGGTCGCCATGGAATTCCAGCGGGGCACTCAGATAGGCAAAATCAACGCCTTCAGCGACGGCATGCTCAATTTCTTCTTTTCGTCCAGGCATTTCGGCTTGGGTTCGGCGATAGATGATAGTGACTTTTTTTGCTCCAAGGCGCAAGGCAACGCGGGCTGAGTCGAGGGCGGTATTACCGCCGCCGAAAACGCCTACGGTTTTATTGAGCATGTTGAGAATAGGCGTATCAACATACGGATATTCGTAAGCTTTCATAAGGTTGACACGCGTCAGGAATTCGTTGGCAGAATATACGCCAACGAGCGATTCTCCTTCAATCCCCAGGAAATTGGGCAATCCGGCACCCGTGCCGATGAACACCGCGTCAAATTTCTCCTTGTGAAGCAGCTCATCTATGGTGAATGTTGCGCCGATGAGGGTGTTTGGCACGAAATTGACGCCCGCCTGCGCAAGGGAATCAATCTCCTGGGCGACGATGGACTTGGGAAGCCGGAATTCCGGAATGCCGTAGCGCAAAACACCGCCAAAATCGTGAAAGGCTTCAAAAACGGTCACCTGTACGCCAGCCCGCGCGAGATCACCAGCGCAGCTCAGGCTGGCAGGGCCAGAACCGATCATGGCTGCTTTGAAAGCGGTCTGCTTTGCTGCGGGCTGAACTTCGGGCTCAGCAGCGGCAAGTGCGTCCGAAGCGTAGCGTTCCAGCGCGCCGATGTTGATGGGTTTGCCTTTGCGGGTGAGGATGCAGGCGCCTTCGCATTGATCCTCCTGGGGGCAGACACGTCCGCAGACGCGCGGAAGAGCATTATCGGTTTTTATCAGCCTCCCAGCTCCAACAGGGTCACCAGCTTTGATAAGCTGGATGAATTGTGGAATTTTTACAGCAACCGGGCAGCCTTCCACGCAAAGAGGTCTGCGGCATTGCAGGCACCGTTCAGCTTCGATCAGGGCTTGCTCGGGCGTGAGTCCCAGCGCGACTTCCTGGAAGTTGCGCACGCGTTCATGGGCGGGCAGCTCGGGCACGATCTGGCGTTCTTTAGCGTCCTGGGGCTCTTGTGCCTCAAGCAGTGAAATTTCAATATCGGCTATTTTTTCATCGAGCCGGCAGTCTTCAGGGTGGTTGTAGGTGCGGTTGCGGTGAATTACCGTTTCAAAATCTACCAGGTGTCCGTCGAATTCAGGACCGTCCACGCAAGTAAATTTGACTTTGTCCCCCACCTGCACACGGCAGCCACCGCACATGCCAGTGCCGTCGACCATAATAGTGTTGAGGCTGACGGTAGTCGGAATCCTGTAAGGGCGGGTGAGGTCCGCAACAGCGCGCATCATGAAGAGCGGTCCGATGGCGAGGATGTAGTCGAAGTGCTCGCCGGCTTCAAGCAGCAGGCGCAGCTGATCGGTAACGAAACCGTGCAGTCCAGAAGAGCCGTCATCGGTGGTGATCAGCAAACGGTCGCTGACCTGCTCAATTTCAGGTCTGAGGATGATGAGGTCTTTGTTGCGGGCACCGACAATGGAAGTGACGTGATTGCCAGCCAGTTTGAGGGCTTTGGCGACCGGATATGCCACAGCCGCGCCAACACCGCCGCCGATCACGGCGACTCTGCCATAGTTTTTGATTTCGGAAGGGTTGCCCAGGGGGCCCAGGACGTCATGAATGGTCTCACCCGGCTGGAGGGCGTCGAGCATCATGGTGCTCTTGCCAACCGTCTGAACGATCAGGGTGATGGTGCCTTTTTCGGAGTCGTGATCAACAATCGTCAACGGCACTCGTTCGCCGCCATCGTCAAGCCGCAGGATGATAAATTGACCGGCTTTGGCTTTGCGGGCTATATGTGGGGAGTAAACGACGTACTGGTTGATCTTTTCTGCGAGCAGTTTTTTTTCGAGAATCGTGTTCAATTCGTGCATTTAGGTTGCCTGTGGGGTGCTGATTTTGGATTGATATCTGACTGCGAATCAGTCGATTACTTTCAGACACCAATAAAGCGCTTTTGTATCATCCGGGTTGAATTTTTGAACAAGGCAATAACGCCCTGGTAATAGTTCCTGGGAAGGCTCAAGCAAGTACGTATTATTTTCGGCGGGAGTGGTTGTGAAGGGAATGGACTCGCCGTTTTCGTTGATCAATTGCAGCTTTTCAGGGACGATGTAGAGGTCATTGATGACCACAGAGGGCTGCCGATTGCTTAATTGTGGGATACCCTCCTCTGTTTCAGGGAGGATATCATAAATTTTCATCTCAGCGTAGAGTCCCTCATTCAGGGCGTAGACGCCGGTAGAAGGCGGCTGCGTTGAGAGGACTGGCTCGGGGCGGGTGAGGAAGGGTATATCGACATTCAGCAGGGTGGTGCCGATCAGGATCCCGATGATGATGAAAACCGTCAGGGTCAGACCGTAAAGCAAAATGTCCAGCCAGGGAATACGCGCTGAGGGGGAATACACAGGCTGCGGAGCGGTAACGGGTTGGGGCGTGACCGGCGCGGGCTGTGGTTGCGGCGCAGGGCGGTCTGCCTGAGCAGACGCGGAAACGCTTGCGGCAGCCTGGGATGGGGTTTTGAATACTCCTATCGGTTTGGTGTAGTCTGAAAGTTTCTCACCCGGCTTGGGCGGGATATATTTCTTGCGTTCAATGAAAGCCAGCCCGCGCTGTGCAGGGCGGTTGGCGGGGTCAATTTCGAGTGCCTTTTTGAGGAAAATAACCTGCTTTTCTTCATCCTCAATGATGGCAGAAAGCCACACCCAAACGTTGGCGTTTTCGGGCTCCTCAACAATTGCATCCTTAAGATGCACCAGGGCCTGTTCCATCATGCCTGATTTTGCCGCGTCGATACCTTGTTGAAGTGATGAAGTCATGTCGGGTTCTCCTGTCAGACTTAAGGATTGCACATTTTATACCAGATAAAGTTTACCACAGGGAACCATCAAACGGCAGATTATAATTGCCTCTCAGAACTGGAGAATGCCATGCTAATTGGATTAATGAGCGATACGCACAACAACCGTCCCAACTTGCGTTACGCGCTTGATATTTTTAGAGCGCTGGGCATTCAGGTCATCCTGCATGCGGGGGATTTGATCTCGGCAGAGCTGTTGGAAGAATTCAAAGAATTTTCTGTGTATTTGTCTTTTGGGAACGGCGATGATCCACTAATTATTTCCTCGAAAGCTAAAAGGTTGTCGGAGCGGTTTGTGTGCGAGGAAATTCTCGATCTGGCTTTGGCAGGCAAGCGTATTTTCATGATCCATGGTGACCAAAGATTAGAACTGGAGAAACGGATAGCCAGAGGCAGCTACGATTATGTAATCCATGGGCACTCACACCGCTTTAGGGACGAGCGGGTTGACTCGACTCGTGTGATCAATCCAGGTGCACTGGGTGGCAGATTTGTGGGGGAGCGGTCCTTTGCGACACTGGATCTCATGAAAAATGAACTGCAGCGCTATTTTGCGCCTTGAGGTCGTTCTGGAAGGCAATCTGCCAACTGCTCATATGTGAGGGTATTATTGGGAATTTTTGGATAAAAATTAAAACACTTGCGAAAAGATGAGGGTGCATGTATAATGCTTGTTCTCGGGGCGTGGCGCAGTCCGGCTAGCGTGCTTGCATGGGGTGCAAGAGGTCGAAGGTTCAAATCCTTTCGCCCCGACAGATACAGCGGCACACTAATGGTGTGCCGTTGTTTTTTATACCGAGTGAACATATAAAACGATCCTTCGTCACAGTACAAGAAGTAATTCTTTGAAGCAATTCTTTACTCAGAGGCATTTTCTCGACTATACTAGTCATATGACTGAGAACCTTATTACTGTTTACACAATTCGCGAGCCTTCAGTTGATTTACTGTATGACACATTACAGATATCTTTGTTTGATGAGGAGCTAAAGGATCAGGTAAAACCTGCTCCAGATTTTGTCAATAAGATCGTTAATGGGGACTGTGAAACAATACTGCCAGCCCTACCCGCAGAATCGATTGACCTGATCTTTACATCACCTCCTTATGCAGACCAACGATCTTCTACTTATGGTGGGATTGATGCGGATCAATATGTTGCGTGGTTTTTACCAAAAGCCGATGAATTCCTGCGTGTCCTAAAACCCAATGGCTCTTTTGTGTTAAATATCAAGGAACGGGTTGTTAAAGGCGAGCGGCATACGTATGTTATCGAGCTTATCCTCGCTATGCGAAATCGGGGCTGGTTTTGGACCGAGGAGTATATTTGGCACAAAAAGAATAGCCACCCAGGCAAATGGCCAAACCGTTTTCGAGATAACTGGGAGCGCTTGATCCATTTCACCAAACAGAAGCAATTCAATATGTACCAGGATGAGGTGATGGTTCCAGTTGGAGATTGGGCTAAATCTCGTTTGAAGAACCTTTCAGAAACAGACCAGAAACGGGATGAATCAAGAGTGGGTAGTGGTTTTGGGAAGAATATCTCAAATTGGGTCAATCGGGATATGGTCTATCCAAGTAATGTATTGCATATGGCAACAGAATGCTACAACCGGCAGCATTCCGCGGTTTTCCCCGTAGATTTGCCAGCCTGGTTTATAAAACTTTTTACAAAACCGGGCGATATTGTGTTGGATCCATTCAATGGGTCCGGGACGACATGCGTTGCCGCTAGTCGACTGAAGCGGGATTACATTGGCATAGATATCAATCAGAGTTTCTGTGAGTTGGCAATTAACCGCCTGGCTAAGGATCAACTGCGAACTCCAGCAGGAAGGAATAATGGAAGCATTAAACATTGATTCAATTAAACAATACGTAAACGACCATATTGGAGAGTTCCATTACAAACGTTTCCAATCCCTGGAAAAACTGGCCCTCCTAGCTGTCCTTAAGAGAAAGAACCCTTACCTGTACAAAGCGAAAAATGTATTAACCTCCGAGGCAATCGTGCAAGGGATCGTCGACGCCCACATTTCATCCAACGAAGAAACCATTTTTGGGGATTGGCTAGAAGGTTTGGTGATTTACATCAATAGTCAAGTATACGGCGGTTGGAAATCCGGAATTCCAGGCATAGACCTTGAGTTCAATAACGCTGGTCGCAGGTATATCGTCACCATCAAATCAGGCCCTAATTGGGCTAACCGCTCTCAAATCGACAAGATGAAAGTGGATTTTACTTCTGCCAAGCGGACACTTAGAACAACGAACTCGGGGATCGATGTCGTCGCAGTCAATGGATGTTGTTATGGCATCGATAAAAAACCAGATAAAGGCGAGTACTACAAGTATTGCGGGCAAGTTTTTTGGAAGTTCATTTCTGGCAGCGAAACTTTGTACACTGATATTGTTGAACCGTTGGGCTATAACGCCAAGCAAAAGAATGACGACTATATGGTACTTTATTCAAAACTAATTAATCGATTCACTATGGAATTCTCGTCACAATTTTGTTGCTCTGATGG
This sequence comes from Anaerolineaceae bacterium UBA5838, assembly GCA_002432795.1. GTDB lineage: Bacteria > Chloroflexota > Anaerolineae > Anaerolineales > Anaerolineaceae > Mesolinea. Next base: position 10,919 of record DJGU01000023.1, on the reverse strand, counting down.
CGGCATCGATTGGGAGAAGCTTGTCAGATACAATGGCGGTCAAAAGATTTCCGACTGAAATTTGCTTAGTGAAAGTGTCAGTCTCGGAATGGAAACCTACAATTAGAGATTATCAAGAAGATCGAAAAGTTGTTAAATGAAAAGTTGTTAAGATCCAAGCTCAATCCAGATAGTATACTTATTAGGGATTCATAAGGTCGAAGGTTCAAATCCTTTCGCCCCGACAGAGAAGACCTTGGGAGGAATCCTGAGGTTTTTTGATTTAAGAAGATTAGGTTTGATTTACGATTGTGTGATCGTCACCTGGAAATTTGTTTATCCGCAATCGATTCATTCGAAAAATCTCGAATAAAATACACCATTACAGATTTCTCAACGTAGGGGCGACGCATGCGTCGCCCCTACTTAGTCATCACACAGGCACGATTCGAGCGTGTAAATAAGAGCCGGGTTCAAAAGCGGAATCCGGCCTACGAAAAACAATAAAGCCGGATTGAAACCTTTCCGCTTTCCTTCTAGGGCAGGCATCGCAATCGGGCTTACGAAAAACCAAAGCGCCGGGTTCAAAAGCGGAACCCGGCCTACGAAAAACAATAAAGTCGGATTGAAACTTTTCCGCTTTGTTTCTGGGGCAGGCATCGCAATCGGGCCTACGGAAAACAATAAAGCCGGATTGAAACTTTTCCGCTTCGCTTCTAGGGGTAGGCATCGCAATCGGGCTTACGAAAAACCAAGGCGCCGGGTTCAAAAGCGGAACCCGGCCTACGAAAAACAAAAGAGTGGGGTTCAAAAGCGGAACACGGCTTACAATAGATTAATCACCAGCAAGGATCAACGGGATAAAGGTGTCAAACAAGACCAGCGCTTCGATCTCGTCAACGGCGCAGTCGGACGTTTATTAACAACAATACAAACATGATGATGAAAAGCCCCAATCATGTTTTTTACGAGCATCCTTTGGCAGGAGAAACTAAATTTAGGTGGGCGCTAAACCATTCCGTAAGCGTAAAAGGTCGGGATGAAAACCGTGGCTTCTCCATCCAACCAGGATTTTAGCGCTTGTTCCTTCATGGCAAGAATTTCCTCCACCGGAACCATGCCGCCAAGATCGAAGGCGATAATATCCCATTCGTGATCAAAATCGTCTTTTTCAGGGTAGCGCCACTGCCCGGCAAGCAAGCCCAGACGGACATCCTTCAGTCCGATGGTGCGAAAGAGGTGCCCCAGTTTCCGGCCCATGCTGAGATCGATACCCTGGAAGGCAAGCGAGCGATTCTGGATTTTCCCGATGTCCTGAAACGCTTCTGGATAATCAATGCGCGAGTGGTAATCGGGTTCGGCGAAGGCAACCACATAGCCTCCAGGTTTGGTAACCCGTTTCATTTCAGCGACCACCTGGGCTGGGTCACGGACCCAGAGCAATACATAATGCGTCACCGTCAGGTCAAATTGGTGCTGTTTGAATGGCATGCAGTGGGCATCCGCATTGAAAATGATCGATTTCGAAGGATGAAGATTGGCAAACTGGCAATTTTCTAGGTCGAGATCCAAACCGATAACTTGCAAACCGCGCCCCGTATATTCATCCAGCAAGGCTCCTGTGCCAACCCCGACATCCAAAAGAGTCTGGCCGGGTTGAGCGTCGATTTTTCTAAAAATAAAGTTGCGTAAATCGCGGGTCCAGGTGGACTGAAGGGTAAAACGCTCATGCCAATCGGAAATTTTCAAATGCCACCTCCAGTTATTACTCGGGCCCAGAGGCTGGACCATTCTTCCTGCAGCAGGCTGCCGTAGTTATCCTGGCTGCCGGCACTGTCTGCCAGGCTGCCATCGGGTTGGATCACAAGCTGCTGTGAAGGCTGTGAGTCCGGGTCCCAGAGGCTAAAAAGGGGCTGCGATTCATGGAGGTGATAGGTGCGGGGCATGTCATCCACGAAGACGACGCCATTCTCGCTGAGTTCATGCTGTAGTTGGTTGGCATGAGCATGCGAGAATTCATCTTCCGGGAGGAAGTTGAAGGCATTGGCACCAAGATCCTGCAGTTCGTGGATGAGGTCATGGTAATCGCGATCGGAGTGGATGGGAATGCGCAGGCATGTGAAAAGGTCCTGGTCAAGGATGTTCGATAGACCTTGCAGATCCTCCGGGCTTGCGGGATCAAGGCTGAAAGTGAGATGATCCAGACCGGCTTCAATCAGGGGCAACAAATAGGCAGTACTTTTGAGGATGGGGTCTGAGGAGACCAAGCCGCTGACAAGCCCAAGCTGTTCGGTGAACGTCATGAGCTCGGTTAGGTCAGCACGAAGGGTGGGTTCTCCGCCAAAAAAGACCACATGGGGGATGCCGGCATTGAAAAGCTTTGTGAGGAGGGTTTTCCAATCCTCAGTTGACAGCTCATTGGCTGCCGGCAGGTGGTTATCTCCGTCAGAAAAGGTGCGGTGGGTGAGGCAGCAATCAATGCGCATGGGAGCACTGAGGTTTTTGTCGAAAACATGTGATTCAAATCCGATTGTGGCAGATGGCGAGAGATCATTCTGGCGTCCCAGATAGAGGATCTGATCGATAAACAGCTGGACATCGCGCATCAGAACATCGCGCGTAGCATCATAGCGTTCAGAGAGGACATCCACAATCTGGACGTTATCCTTGCCCTGGATCAGATAATAAGCAAATTCAGTGGCAGTCTGGTTGAGATGCAGCACGGTGGAAGCGTTGACGACCAGAATACCTTCGCCGTCGGGTTCAACACGCAGGTGAAGGCGAAATTGCTCCGGCGACTCGGCCCCGGTGTGATAGGCGTAAAAACCAGGGGGTAAGCCTTTAGTATTAATTTTATTTGCGCGTAGATTAGCACCTTTTGCTGCCATGCTTAGCTCCTTCTCAAGGCAAGATCGCGGTAAATCGGCTGCGGGTTTTGATGTTCACGAGCCAGCGGGCAGCCACCACCGCACTCGGTGAAAAAGTCACAGGTCCTGCAGGCTTCTGGAACGTCCTTGCGCCGGCGTAAGGAAAGCGCAAGCGGATGTTCCCAGATCGCAGACCAGGGGGCAGACAAAAAATCTCCCAAAGCTTCATAGTAAGACTGGCAGGGGATGACCTGACCATCCGGCTCAATGCACATGTTGTAATATGCAGCGGTGCAGCCCTTGATGCCAAGGTCAAGCTGTAGAGGGTCAAAGTGGCAATACTGGGTGGGGGTATACCAGATCAGTCGTTGACCGCTCTTTTGAGTAAAGTCAGTTGCTATTTCAAGCAGCTCTGGCAGTTCTTCCTCTTTAAGACCAGTGTTAACGGTGCTGCCTTTGCCCGAGTAGATCAGGGCGTTCAAACCCACCGTAGGAACGCCGAGATCCCACAGAAAAGTGAGGAGTTCCAACAAGTAGGCTTTATTGTTTTTCAGCAGAGTAGTGTTGGTCATCATGTAGAGCTTATTGTTGACCGCGTTTTTGATTCCCTGCACGGTTTGCTCCCAGGCGCCCTTTCTGCGCACCATCTCGTCGTGCACGGCGGGGCGGTTCGACTCGAGCGTGATCTGGACATGGTCCAGACCAGCCTCCACAAGCGCGTCCACATAGGCGGGATCGGATAGTTTGCGCCCGTTGGTGTTGAGCCCTGCCACAAGCCCGGTTTGTTGGGCATAAGCAATCAATTCAGACAAATCCGTTCGCAGAGTCGGTTCCCCCCCGGTGAAAACAACGTGAGGTATTTTCAGACTCCAGATTTTGTCCAGGATGGACTTCCAACTCTGAGTCGAAAGCTCAGGGTAGGTGCGAACCCGGGCATTATAGCAATGGGCGCAATCGTTGTTGCAGCGATACGTAAGCGCCAGGTCCATGCGATAGGGCGCGCTCAATTCCTGGCTGAAAGGCATATTCATTTCAAGCCCAAGGTCACAGACCGGGCAGAGACCTGATTTTTGGTCGATAAGTGCTTCCACCCGTTCGCGTGTGGCAAGATAATCCTGTTTTAGTTGTTTGGAAGGGGCTTTGAAGCGGGTTTGAAGTGCCTTCAGGGCTGCTTTCTGATCAACTTTTTCCAGGGTGAGGAATGCCATGTAGAGAGCAGAAGGATTGAGGTGCATAATACTGGAGGCGTTAACCACAAGCAAACCGCTCAGGTCTGGATCGACTCGTAAATGGATGCGCGACTTGGAGTTGGCATCTTCGATGTCGTACTGATACATCCCTTCACTGAGCGGTTTAATCATAGTTTGACCCAGGCGATGGAGGGCTTATCGACCGCCGCCAGCGCAAGCACAGGCGCAGCCGGCGCAGGCGCAGGCGCACGCACAGGAAGAACCGCCGCCACTACCGCGGAAACCGCCGCTGCCACTACGGGAGGTGGTGACGGGGATTGGGTTGGTGCGGTTGGTGACCGAGGAGGTAAAATCTGTCACATTGCCGATCACACCCGCGGCCATGTTGGAAGCGCCAGTCACCATTGAAGCGGCGAAGTCGGCGCCAGGCAGGCTGGGTAAGTTGATAGATGGACGGCTGCTACCGGACCCGCTGCTGGTTGTGACAGGAGCTGCCAGACCGCCACCACTACCGGCACTACTTGGGGCAGGTCGGTAGGTAGGGTCGTAGCGCGGCCACCAGCGCGGCACAAATACGGGCACACCAGTAAAAGTGCGCTCTGTACGGTCGTTGAATTCTTTGTCGAGCATGGTCCACTCCAGGGTGTGGTCATACTGAGCACTCTTGACATCCGGGGTCTGGGCGGTTTCAACTGCTTCCCAGGCACGGCGGATGATGTCCTGATAATATTCCTTGGTTTCCTTGGCGCTGAAGCCCTTCATTTTATCTGCAACGTCTTTGACGAGGTCGATCATGAGCGATTTGATGGCTGTTTGGCGTTTGGCTTTGTTTTTGTCCTTGAAGGCTTCCAGGAAAGCTTGCTCATAGGGGTAGAGTCCTGCGGGGAGGGGCTCTACAATATCGATTTTCAATGGGTCACGATTAATGACGGTTACCAACTCTTTTTTCAGCAGACCGAAAAGAATCAGTGTGAGGACTTTGTCAAGCGGTTCTTCCAGCAGGATGCCAGCTTCAACGGCGGTAAGCCCGCGCTTGATACCTTTGCCTTCGATCGAGATTTTTGGGGGCAAATATTGCATTTTGCGTTTATCGGTTTGTTTCTTGCCCTGGATTATGACGTAAATGAAGAAACCGATAAAAACAAGCGGAACGAAAGCGCAACTGACAAAGCTCCACAGCCTGGAAAAGAAACTTGTTCCACTAGAGCCAGTGGACCCACCATCCTCAAATATCGGTTTCTCAGTGATTAGTATGCCTTCTGGAACCGCGGAAGCAGGGAATGCGGCGCCAAAAAAGTATTCACTGTGGACATTGGCGTTGTTTGTGTACCAGGAATAATTGACGCGCCCATCCGTGGTCAGGGTGGCTTCAGGCTCACCTGTGCCAGGCCAACCTGAGGGTGTGTACCATACGCCTTCCTCTGCACCGACCGCGGGGGGAAGGATGATGGTCATGCGATATTCGGTGTTTTGCGAGCGATCGTATTGAGAGCCAAAATAGTTCGGCATAAAGAAGAAATTGGCATAATCCGTGCGGTCTTCACTGTCATATGGGCTCAAAATGCCCTTGACGCCGTAGACCCAGGCGGTAACAACACCGGATTGCCCGGGCTGGATGGCGTATTTGCCAAGTGCCAACTCGGCTCCGTTAACATAAGCTGAATCATTGACTTGGGGCATTTCCATTCCGTCAATTTCAGCCTTGATGTCGGAGAGTTTGTATTGGGTGGTCGGTAAACCGAGGTCAACATACTCAATTGCGTGACCCGAAGGATCATTTTGAAAGGCCATGTAGTAATACAGGGTCAATGTGCCATCCGCTTCGAGATAGGCTTCAACCTCGTAAGCGGAAAGTGAAAAGCGATAATCCTGAGCCTGGGCTGATCCGCTTGGAATCAGCAGCAATAGGAGACTTAGAATCAAGAGAATTCGTTTCATTTTTTTCATATGCTTACCATTTTGGTTCTTCAGTGATTTGATAGGTCGTGCCGCAGCTATGGCACTGCACTGTGACCGCGCCATTAACAAGTTTCATGTCGTCGGGAGCCAGGGGAGCGCCGCATGATTGGCACTTGATGGTGTCCATCTGTAGATTGCCTGGAAGGTCGACGTTATAGGTCACGTTTTGGACTGTTTGTTTGGAAGCGGCTGCCAGGCGAACGCCTGCAAAAATCAACACAAATCCCAGGACAAGCCCAATGATCCCATAAATGATCCAGGAAGGAGAACCTCCTTCACCACCCGCTCCAAGCAGGAACAAAAAGGAAAAAATGATGAAGATTGCCGCGAGAATATAGGAAATTACGCTGCCAGCTTTCATAGGAACTCCTTAGCTATTAATTTTATAATCAGCATAACACGATGCATCCGACAAAACCCTATATAATATATTGAACACTATGATGATATCATCAAAGAAGATATTCGTACTTGTATTTTAGTAAATTTTAGTCAAGGGTCCTATGGAAAAAACATCAATTCCGGAAGTTGTTATCGCAAGATTGCCTGTCTATATTCAAAAACTTAACCAACTCGTGCGTGAAGGTCGAGAGAATGTCTCCTCTCAGGAAATGGCTGAATTCCTGGGTATGACTTCTGCTCAAATCCGTAAAGATTTGTCTTTTTTTGGCGGCTTTGGAAAAAAGGGCGTAGGCTATGATGTGATCAATCTGCTCGAGTCTTTGAGAAGCATCTTGAATCTAAATCAAATTTGGGAAGTCGTGTTGGTTGGCGCTGGAAAATTGGGGCAGGCACTATTAAGCTACCAGGGGTTTTCGCGCAAGGGATTTGAGATTGTGATGGCATTTGATAATGATCCCAATGTCATCGGTCAGACTATAGCGGGTATAAAGGTGCGGGACGTGAGCGAAATGCAAAACCTTATCTGTCCGCGGAGCATTCCAATAGCCATCCTGACTGTGCCAGCTGCCAACGCGCAGGAAATGGCGGATCAATTGATCCATTGTGGGGTAAAGGCTATTCTTAACTATGCGCCAGTGACACTCAAGGTGCCAGAAGGTGTCAAACTATCCAATATTGATCCGGTTTTGAACCTGCAGACATTTACTTATTATTTGAAGTAGCTTAGATTATCGCCCCTGGTTGCGAAGAATCACCTCGAGAACCGAGAAACCTTTGGCTGTTCCCTCAACTGTGCAGGTGACAGGGTTTTCAACTACGTAAGCGGGGATGCCCAGGGCGACAGTCAGGTATTTATCCAGACCTTTCAGAAGTGAGGTGCCGCCACAAAGCGCAACACCGCGGTCGATGATGTCAGAAATCAATTCAGGGGGCGTTTTCTCGAGAACCCGGCGAATTGCCGCAACAATTTCCTCAAGGGGAGGCTGAAGGGCTTCGACAATTTCGTTGGTGGTCAGGCTGGCGGGTTTGGGGAGTCCGGAGACCTGATCCTGCCCCTGGATTTCCATTGTTTTTTCTTCCTGGCTGGGGGTGGCTGCGCCGATGTTGAGCTTAAGCTGTTCAGCAGTTGGCTGACCGATGATCAGACCAAATTTTTTTCGCACGTAGTTGATGATGGCTTCATCCAGTTTTAACCCTGCAGTGCGGTTGGATTCAGCGCTGACGATGCCGGTCATGGAAATGACCGCCGCCTGGGTGGTGCCGGCACCAAGGCAAATGATCATGTTGCCGGTGGGAGTGTTGATGGGCAGGTCCACGCCGAGAGCGGCAGCCAGAGGCTGAGGGATGATGTTCACCTCCCGACCGCCAGCACCCAAACCAGCCTCTACAACCGCGCGCTTCTCGACGCTGGTAACCCCGTAGGGCGATGAAATGAGCAGGCGAGGTTTAAAGAACAGGGTTGGTCCGGTGACTTTTTTGATCATCTCACGCAGGAAGATCTCAGTCAGTTCGTATTCAGCAATGACGCCGTGGCGAAGAGGGCGGATTACCTCGATCGATTCAGGAACACGCCCCATCATACCGAGGGCTGTGGTGCCGTATTCGACCAGCTTCATTTCGTTGACAACAATCGCCACAACAGTTGGCTCCTGCTGAAGGATTTGATTGCCTTCCGCTATCTGCGTGTTGAACGTGCCAAGGTCAATGCCTAATTCTCGTGAAAGTCCCATGTTTTATCCAATTAATAAATAAATTCTTAAGATCAATTTTACCATCTCTGTGATTGGGAAAAACAAGCTTAAAAATGGTCAAAATACTGCAGCGCGACCCGAAGTTTTGTTTCAACGTCATCTGGCGTGTTTTTGGGAATAGTTTGCAGTGCTGTCTGAGCTTCCACAACGCTGTAACCAAGCGAGATCAGGGCATCGACAACGGCATCATCCACATCTGTGATGCTGCGAATAGCCAGACCATCGCTGTCAGGCAGTTTTCCCTGCATCTGGATGATGATCTTTTGCGCGGTTTTCTTGCCGATGCCGGGAACCCGGCTGAAATAGTCCGGCTTTTCACTCAGAATGGCAGAGCGGATGTTGTCGATGGAAAGGCTTGAAAGGATTGACAGCGACAGTTTTGGGCCGATCCCGCCGACTGCCAGAAACTGCAGGAATAATTGCTTTTCCTCAAGACTTGCGAACCCGTAGAGCGAAATGTTATCTTCGCGAACGAGCATGTAGGTATACAGATAAAGCAAATCTCCTTTTTCAGTGTCAGAAAGAAGCGATTTTGGAACGAAAACCTCAAATCCAAGACCGTTGATGTCAATAATGACGGTTTCCTTGGTCAGATGAATGACTTTGCCGGAAATTGAAGCAATCATGATAGCCTCCGTTGGGGGTGGCGCTGTTGGTAGATTTGGTAGAGCAATACACCTGCAGCAATTGAGATGTTCAGGGAGTCACAAACCCCTTCCATCGGGATCCGCAGCATCTGGGAACAGAGAGAGACATATTGGTCCGAAAGCCCCTGGCGCTCACTGCCCAGCAGCAAGAGGATAGTGGAAGGGAATGTCACCTCAAAGGCGGAAGAAGCAACTTTATCGGATGTGCCAATCACCATCAAATCGGTGCTGCGATGCAAAAAAGCCTCAAAATTACTGAAATCAGCACGAAAGTGAGGTACGGTAAAAATCGAACCCGTGGAGGCTTTTACTGCGGCAGGATCGTAGGGGTCGGTGGACTCGTCCAGCAGGATCAAGCCGCTGACGCCAACGGCGTCGCAAGTGCGCAGGATGGTACCGAGGTTTCCGGGATTCTGGATCGATTCGAGGGCAAGCCAAAACGAGCCGGATGAGGCAGATTCGGAGTTGATGTCTGACCAGTTTTGGGAGATAAGTGCCGCAATCCCCTGGGGCTTGTCCTTCCGAGCGAGCCTGGCAAAAACTTGCGGGCTGAGTTCCAGGATGGGTATCTCGCGCTTTTCTGCCAGTTCGACCAGAGAACGACCGTACTCACTGATCAGCAGGTCCGGGGAGATCAGAAGTTCCAGGATACTGGCGTTGGAATCAAAAGCCTGACCGACTGCCTTAAGCCCTTCCGCAAGAAAAGTTCCGCTGGAGCGGCGCTCCTTCGGCTGCTCAAGTTTGCGCAGGGCTTTGATGTGGTCATTGGCTGAGCTGGTTATCATGCGGCTACTCCATCAGGCGGCGCAGATTGAGGTGGCTGGCGTGGCAAAGGGCGACAGCAAGCGCATCCGCAGCATCATCGGGCTGGGGGATTTCACTCAGATCCAACAGCATTTTGATCATAAGCTGCACCTGTTTTTTGTCTGCCCGCCCATTCCCCGAAACGGACTGTTTGACTTCATTGGGTGTGTACTCAGAGAGCGAGAGTTTGTGGTGGGCAAGGCAAAAAGTAGCTACACCGCGGGCTTCACTGACTGACATCGCGGTCGTGATGTTGCGTTGAAAAAAAAGCTTTTCCATGGCAGCTTCATTCGGTTGATAAGTCTCAATCACAGTGCTTAGCTGGTCATAGAGGAAAATCAAACGGCTGGAGGTTGAGCTCACAGCCGTTGAATCTATGACTTCGTAGTGAACCAATTCGGGTTCATTGCATTGATTGAGGCTGATCAGACCAATACCCGTGCGAGTCAGACCTGGATCGATACCCAATATCAGCATTAATGCCTAATCTTCCTCCAAGTTTTCAAGATCCTCATTGGTGAACTTGAGATTGGAGTAAACATTCTGAACGTCGTCGCTTTCCTCAAGGGCAGAGATGACTTTCAGGACGGAAAGAGTTTGATCTGGGTCAAGCTCAACTTCCTGTTTTGGGATCATGCGCAAACCGGCATCTTCGATGTGGAGTCCGGCATCTGCGAGGCTATCGTGGATTGCTTTAAAGGTTTCAGCAGGGCCAACGATTTCGATGTAGCCATCTTCTTCAGTAACATCATCCGCGCCAGCTTCGAGAGCAGCTTCAAAGGCTTTGTCGAAATTTTTTCCATCTGATTTGACGGTATAGATTGCTTTGCGGTCGAATTGCCAGGTGACTGAGCCGTTGCTTGCCAGGTCGCCACCGCCTTTGGAAAGAATGTGGCGCAGATC
>DJGU01000023.1:0-382 GCA_002432795.1 Anaerolineaceae bacterium UBA5838 | reverse complement strand
AGGTAGCCCTCATAAGTGATCTCTAACAATTCAGTGCCATCTTTGTCGTCACCGGTACCTCGTTTGATAGCACGTTCGATACTATCTTTGGGCATGTTGCTGGCTCGTGCGCGCTCTATAGCAAGCTCCAGGGAAACGTTCATGGAGGGGTCGCCTCCGCCGTTACGCGCGGCGAGTGCAATTTCGCGGGCAAGTCGGGTGAACATAGCGCCTTTTTTGGCGTCTGCTGCACCTTTTTTACGTTTGATTGTGGACCAATGGGAATGTCCGGACATAAAAATTCTCCTTAAAAAAGTATGAAAAACCAAGCAACTCAGTATAACATGAAGTAGAGGCTTGCGGAAATATCGCATCGTATCGGTATGCGTTTCAAAAGTCCGTG
>DJGU01000071.1:68551-69080 GCA_002432795.1 Anaerolineaceae bacterium UBA5838 | reverse complement strand
CAAAAGCCCCAAAAGCAGCCCGAGCAGCACATCGCTCAGGAAGTGCACCCCCAAAACCAGGCGGGAGGTAGCGATCAGCAGCACCATCACGCCTGCAAACAAAATCACTTTGCGATTTTTGGTTTCAATCGCGCTCCAGCCCCAGACAGCGGTGGAGTTCATGGCGTGCCCGGAAGGGATGCCAAAAGAGGATTCGTGCACGCCCGGGACGATCTTGTCGCTGATCCAGTAGGGACGCGGTCCCTTGAGCAGCACTTTGAAGAAGCCATTGAAACAGGTACTGGTAAGCAGCATCACCCCGATGCGCAAGCCAGCCCAGGCATCCACACACCAGTAAATGGTGGGCATAAAGAGGATGTAGAAGATTTCATTTCCGAGCACGGTGATGATGCCCATGAGGCTCTGCAAAATGGAGCCCAGAGATTGCAAAAAAAGATTAACTACCAGTTCGGCTTGATTAACAACGTCCATTGTAGTGTTGTCCCTTCTGAATATGTGAAGCTGTCAAAAAAGAGCCCGAAGGCTCTTT
>DJGU01000071.1:56051-68487 GCA_002432795.1 Anaerolineaceae bacterium UBA5838 | reverse complement strand
TTCCATTCCCATGGTGTGCGCGCAGACACCGCGCCCTTGGAAGTAATTGCATGTGCAATTCCACTTGCCGTGATCATAAGTGACCGTGTGGTCATTGTTTTCTCCGCGGATTTTGGCTTCAAATGTGTTGATAGTGATGCGATCTTTTTCTTCTGCGTAGCGTTTTGCTTTTTCGATCTTACCGATTAAACCGCTGTCCATCATATTTTTGCTGCTCCGTTTCAGTTAAATATTAAATAAAAACACGCGCCGTAAAACTCTGGCGTGTGTTCCTGTCCATACCACAAGCTTGGAACTGATCATCGTATCAGGCTAACTCCTGCATACCTACATTATAGCCGGTGAGGACCAATTTTTCAATTCGAAATTACCTGGGGTTTTGCACTCACGCGGCGATTAATTTCAAAATTAGCTCGCGTTTTGGTCATTTGATGGATGTGCATAGGGTATACTTCTACCAATCCAAATTGTTTTCATTGAGGAGGAGCTATGAAAAAGAGCCGTCAAAACCCCCGTGTTTTTCTCCCAGCTTTGATACTTCTGACTTTAATGCCTTTTGCTTTGACCGGCTGCACCCAAACGGACAATCCAGCCGACACGAGCGGGCGTTGGGTGTCGATTGTGACGGGCATTTTGCTCCTGCTGGCTTATCTGGGATTGGTAATTTACCTCTGGCGCGTTGGTAAGCTCAGCGTCTGGTTTGCTGCCGGCAGCGCCACTGCACGCCTGAAAACCCAAAATGTTCGCCTGAAGGGTGAACTGAAAGGGTTGGAACGCGATAAAAGCGATCTGCTGGACGAGCTGGGCCAAAAGGCCTGGGAAGCAAGAGTCAGCGACCCAAGCTACGAGAGCGCGTATAACCAGCTGATAACGGTCCAGGGGCAGATCGACGGCGCGACGGATCACCGGCGTTCGCTCGAAGAGAAAAAAGCGGACCTGGCTCAACAGCGTTTGGCGGTGGTTGAGCGCTTCAATCAGCAGATTGAAACCTTGAAAAGCCAACAGGAGAACGTAGATCGCGACCTAAACGAAGCAAAAAATCGCGTGCGCGCGCTCGAAACCGAACTGGATGCGGCCGCGCAGGAAAAGATTCGCTTCCAGCGCGACGTGAAAGACACGCGCGGGCGCATCATCGAGATGGAACGCTCGGATGACCCCGCGAAGGTCGAGCAACTCAGCGAGCTGAACAGCCGCCTTAGCAGCCTGACCACTTCCCTGCTGGATGCCACCAACGCCGAGCCCGAACTGGCGGCGCAACTTCCTGGGCTGCAAAACCAGGCTTTGGCTTTAAGCACTGAGCTCAACAATTTGCAGGGTCAGATCCAGGCTCTGGAAGGGGACTTAAAAAGCGAGTTGCTTCCCCTCGACGATCAGCTCGAAGCCCTCGAAAAACAAGTCAAGACCAAGACCAGTGAGATCAAAACTTTCGCAGAGCAGCTTGAACCAATGGTGAAAGCTCTGGGCGCTCAGGTTGAGAAAGCCCGACCGCTTTCACCTGAGCTGACCGAACTTTATCAAAAGCTGGATATGATCCTCAGCAAGGTCGATTTCAAAGCGGAAGCCAAAAACGATGTTTCCAGCAACCTGGGAGCCGTAGATAAAACTGCCTCGTGCAATTTCTATGGTTTGCTGCTGATCGGCGTGCTCATTATCGTCCTGGCGATCCTGCTCCTGACCGGGGTGATTTGATCCCTGGGTTCATTTACGCTTAAATGACCAATCCTGCTTGAAGGAGAATTTCCCTTGCCTGAATATAACGAAAACATCCGACGGATCCTTGAACAACTGACACTTGAAGAAAAAGCTTGGATGATTTCAGGCGGAGGGGATTTTTGGCATACGCGTGCGATCCCACGGCTGGGGATCCCGTCGCTGACTTTGCACGATGGCCCCCACGGCTTGCGAAAAACGGAGCCAAAATCGGGTCAATCAGGTCTGGAGAATAGCTATCCCGCCACCAGCTACCCGAGTCTGTCGGCGGTGGCCTGTTCCTTTGACCGGGATCTGGTTTTTGAACTTGGGCAGGCACTTGGCGCGGAGGCGAAAGCCGCCGGAGTGGATGTTTTGCTGGCGCCGGGCGTGAATATCAAGCGCCATCCCCTCTGCGGGCGTAACTTTGAATACTTTTCCGAAGATCCCTTGGTGGCAGGCGAACTGGCAAGCGCATACATCAGCGGCGTCCAAAGCCAGGGCACGGCAGTCAGCCTGAAGCACTTCGCCGCCAACAACCAGGAATTTGCCCGGATGATCAACAGCTCGGTCATCGATGAGCGCGCCCTGCGCGAGATCTATCTTAAGCCGTTTGAGATCGTCATCCGCAAAGCGCAGCCCTGGACCGTGATGAGTTCTTACAATAAGCTCAATGGCACCTACGCCAGCCAGCACACAGCCCTCCTGACCAAAATTGCGCGGCAGGAGTGGGGTTTTGAGGGTTTGTTCATGACCGATTGGGGCGGCATGAATGACCGCGCCAGCGCCATCCCTGCCGGCACCGACCTGGAAATGCCCCCGACCGGACAATTTGGCGTGGATCGCATCCTTGAGGGGGTGAAGTCGGGAAGGATCGCGGAAAACGATCTGAACCGGGCGGTTGGCAAACTCTTGGAGCTGATCGGCAAGGTGCGCGGAGAGCACGAGCCTGAAAAAATCTGGCAAGCCACAGATTTTGACGCAATTGCAAAGAAAGTCGCGCTCGAATCTGCCGTTCTGCTGAAAAATGAGGAGGATATCCTGCCGCTTCAGGCAGATTTGAAGGTGGCGGTGATCGGCGCGATGGCCGAAAAACCGCACTACCAGGGGGTGGGCAGCAGCCGGGTGAACCCACGGCGGATGGTGTCCTTTGTGGATGCCCTGCGTGAAGAAAACCTGGATTGGCCTTATGCCCGCGGTTACGCCCTGAGCGGTAAGGAAAGCGCGCAGCTTGAGCAGGAAGCGCTGGAACTCTGCCGCGGGAAGGACGCGGTTTTGTTCTTTGCCGGCTTGGGCGATACCGAAGAAGCAGAAAGTTACGACCGTCAGCACCTGGACCTTCCCGCGGAGCAAAATGGCCTGATCGACCGCATCGCCTCTGAAAACCCGAATGTGGTCGTAGTGCTGCATGCCGGCTCGCCGGTGCGGTTGCCCTGGCTGGGCAAGGTGAAAGCGGTACTGCTGATGGGACTGGCGGGGCAGATGGGTGGGGCAGCCGCGCTGGATCTGCTGATGGGGCGCGCCAACCCCTGCGGCAAGCTGGCGGAAACCTGGCCCCTGGCACTGGAAGATACCCCTGCCTACGGTCAGTTTGGCAAACGCTTCAACACCTTGTATCGTGAGAGCGTCTTTGTAGGCTATCCCTACTACCAGACTTTTGCGAGGCAGGTTCAATTCCCGTTTGGTTTTGGCCTGTCCTACACTAACTTTGAGATTGACAACCTCGAAATCAGCCAGCCAAGCCTGGCGCCTGGCGAAACGTTGGAAGTCAGCGTAAGGCTGAGCAACACGGGCTCACGGGTGGGCAAGGAAGTGCTGCAGCTATACGTCTCGCCGCCTGCCTCTGCCATTTTCCGCCCTCAGAAAGAATTGAAAGCTTTCGCGAAAGTTGAACTCGAACCTGGCGAAAGCCGAACGGTCCACTTCAAGCTGGAGCATAGCGATTTTGCGTACTGGAATGCTCGCGTGCACGCCTGGCACTGCGAAGCAGGCGAATATCGGCTGCTGCTGGGCACCTCTGCTGCTGAGACCCCGCTTGAGGTGACCGTTGCGCTGGAAAGCAGCCAGCCTGGCGCGCGCGTGCCGGATTACACCCAATCCGCCCCGGGGTATTACGCCTATGGAACTGGGGCTCTGCAAACTTCTGATGCGGTTTTTGAAGCCATCTACGGCAGTCCTTTGCCGGTGGAAACGCAGGGGGAACCAAAGGTTTACGACCTTAACTCCACACTTTGGGATGCCCGCAATCGCGTCAGGGGCAAGCTGCTTGCCGTGATCCTTCGCAGGGCTGGCCGTAAGAGGGCTTCGGGTGGGGGAGAATACCAGGAAGCCAATGACCGTATTGTTGAGGCTTCGATCATGGATGCGCCTTTGCGCTCGTATGCCGTCGGCGGCGTGGAGATGAAAGTCCCCGAAGCCATCGCATTGATCCTGAACGGCAAGCTCTTCCAGGCGGTACGGAAGTTGTTGGAGAGAAAATAGTTGGTTATTTTGTAGGGGTAACCCCTTGGCAACCACCCTCTCGAGGGCTGTGGTTACCCTGGGCAGGCACGAGGCCTGCCCCTACAAATGAAATCTTTTCGCCTATCTCACAATAAGCGGTAAATATATGTATACGAGGGGTACATACTCATAGGCACCCATATCACAGACTGCAATATCATCTCCATCCCCATCGATCGGGCGGGGAACACCGCGCTGGTCTGTGTCTGGACACGACAATGAGTCTCCAGTGTCAATTGCCGGGCTGCCCTCGCCAAGGGCATGGGTCATAGTGAAACCGCCGTTAAACCCTAAGCTCTCTAAAAGCGGGTCAGTATTGAGGTTGCCCTCGCCATCCCACACGGTATCGCCCTGGATGATGCTATAGGTAATTGTTGGTGGTGTAGAACTTTGATCAACGATTTGCCCATTTGTGTTGTCCCACAAAATGCAATTCTTCAATACGGAGCCATAAGACGAGCGGTTATAAATTCCACCCCCACTTGAAGCGGTGTTTTCAAAAATAGTGACATTCGTTAGCGTGGGCCTAAAGCTGTTGTTGTTGTCGTTGCATATTGCGCCACCAGATGAAATCGCTATGTTGCCAGAAAAAGTAACGTTTACAAGCGTTGGGATGCTGTTGTTGTTATACATTCCACCACCACTCCCTGCACTTGCTGTGTTTTCGTCAAAGGTGACGTTCGTCAGAATTGGGATACTTGTGTTATAGCTGCACATTCCTCCACCAGAACTGGCTAAATTGCCAGCAAATGTTGCGTTTGAAATCGTGGGGTTGCTGCTAGCAATATACATCCCGCCTCCACAACCGTCCAACCCTCCAAAATTTCCATAGAAATTTACATTCATCAATGTGGGATTGCTGTATATGCTATACAAGCCGCCACCTATATTAGCAGAGTTTCCAGAAAAGGTGATATTTGAAAGGATGATGTTAGCAAAAGAGATACGCATTCCGCCACCCCGACCTTGTTCAGTAACGCCATTGGCATTTCCACCGCTAATGGTAAATCCATCCAGGATCGTAGCAGAATTTGCACTATTGGCAGTCACGACGTGATAGCTATTGTCAGCATTTGTATTTTCGGTGCCGATATCGCCACTTAGAGCTGTGAGGTTGGTTTCCCAATCGCGTTCGCTAAGGCTGGTTTCCGTCCCGGCAAAGCCACCGTAGATGGCAACGCCTGATTCTAATAAGAAAGTCGCAGTGCGATCTGTGTCAGTGGTGGGTTTGTAAGTGCCAGTCGCAACCCAAACCTGGTCCCCAGCGTCCGCCAAAGCCAAGGCGTCCTGCAGGTCACAGGCGGTATCCCAGCTGGAGCAGTTTCCCTCCTCCCCTGGCTTGACATAAAGGATTATGTTTTGAGTTTGAGCAAGAGTTGGGCTGGCACTTGCACTACTCAAGCCCAGGTTGAGACAAATCAAAACTGTAATTATTAGGACAGTCAGCACTGGATTTTTGGTATTCATAGAAGCATCTCCTGTTTTTCGACCCGGTCACGCCACAAAACCAAACTCACAACGAAACATAAATAAAGCCAATTGCTTGTTCGTTTAATAAGCAACAGTTTATTTTACGTCGTCGTTTATTTTAATCTAATTCATGTCATTTAATTGAAATTCCAATCAAAAGAGTGAAATTGCTCAGTTGCACCCCCTGTGGATATTCGAACCAATACTTGTTCTCGCCAGTCTCCTGATACCCAGCCACTGCGTTACAGGCACAGGCCGAGCGAGGGGGTTGAGCGCAAGGTCTCATATGATAGGGGTAACCCCTTGGTAAACACCCTCTCGAGGGCTGTGGTAACCCTGGAAAGAAGCGATGGGAACAAGGACTGCCCATTTCACGCCCACATCATGATCCTTATCTGAAGCAAAGACCGGGATAGGTCTATCATCCCGGTCTGAGTCACTTAGTAAAAGAAGTTGTGATTACCTGATCGTTATCGGTAAGAAGATACTATTTGGTATCAACGTGGAGAACCGCCAACTGTAATCCTGACTGAGAGGGTTATCATTCAGGTCCAAAATCTCTGTCGTCAGGGTCACTGTATAAGTCTTCATCCCGGCTAATGGAGCGAGCAACTGAATCGTCAACAGGTTGGTTGCCGGCTCAAAAGTCGCTTTGCTCGGGATAAGGGCTCCACCAGATCCTGTAACGAATACGCTGGATGAGGTTATTGTTTCCTCCTGAACTTTTTCACTCAATTTCACTGCTATGACTGGTGCGTAAACATCCCCTTCAGGGATGGTGAAGATTGGCGATTCGGAAAATTCAACATCTGTTTCCTGATCCTCCGGATTTACCCATAGAACGCTTGGACCCGTCTCATCACCGCTCGACAAAACATTGATTGTCACCTGAGCCGGTTGACTTGTTTCTTCATCTAGAGTTACGCTAAAAGTGAAGAAGTCAGTACCACTGAAATCCTCTCCAGGCGTGTAAATCAGGTCTGGCAGCTCTCCATCCAGGGTGCCACCGATTGGCAGGCTTTCCAGGTTGAAGGTCAGGCTGCCAGCCGGACGACCCGCGAGGGTGATCTCAAGCGGGGTCATGTAATCAGTTTCAAGTTCCAGCATTGGTGTTGCCGCCAGGGGGTAAATCAGGTTTGTCCAGATGTTGGTGGGGGTTTCTTCCGGCACGCTTGGGAAGTAAACAGTCGCCTGGTTCACCACCGCGGTTCCGATTGCCAGATCGGTTTTCAGCTGCGCTGTGTAAGTCACCTCTGCTTCGGAAGTTGGATCTCCCTTTGGCCCAAGCTCCCCGATGTACCAAATGATTTGACGTTCTGCTGGCAGGTAAATTCCATCGTCATTTATTACAAGAGTGTCTTCGTCTAACTGTTCCGGAAGGTCATTGAGGATATAGACCCCATACGCATCCCCCTCGCCTTCATTTTCACAGGTGATGCGGTAATCCATCACCTGCTCCGGCAAAACATCGCCAACCGGACCGTAAATTGCGTTAGGGTCTTTTGCAACTCTGATGGTTAGGTCACTACATTTAGTTTTTCCACCATCGATTGTGTTCTCTGAGCAGATTTCTTCTTCGACCATTGCAGGACCCATTGGATCTGACATAAATTTGTATTCTTCGATGCAGGGCTTACAGCCACCCTGGCTATTACTGCCCGCCACACAGCGGTAACCATAACCACACGGCGTTTGGGTTGGGGTGGGAGGAAAGGAAAGCGATGAGGCACTGCAGATGTATTTGTTGCAATGGGTATTGCCCATCCAGAAAGATGGTGACCACAATACTTCATTGGCAACACAACAGCCGGTAAGCGGATTGATTGAACAATTTTGGTGGCAAATGTAGAGCTCATTTGACGTGTCTGCAAATTCGTAAACAGCCCATCCTGCCGCAGCGTATTTGCCCAAAAGTGGCCCCCACAGCAGCCATTCCAGACCTCTCTTAGCGGCACTTTTCATTACTTCGATCGAAACTCTTTTGGCACTGCAGTTGCGCATACAGCGGGCGTAGTTGCACTCCACCATAATGCTGTTGAGGGCCTCGGGGTCTTCCCAGCTTCCCCACAGTGAGCTTTCCATGGTCAGTAAGTTTAAGGATTGGCCGCCTTCTACATCTTCGATTGAGATAAACGTGCTGCCGTCTGTTGTGGATGCTGTAGCGTAACCAATTTCACCCAGGCTTATGAAACGGGCTAGCCTTTTATCCGGCGTACGCATTGCGACCAAATAGGTGACTTTACCGCTCTCAAAAAAGTTTTTGTAAGCTTCCCGGAATTCAAAGCCCTCCGCAATTGCCTGGTTGTAAAGCTGGGTAAAATTCGAGCTTGCAGGGATTGTGTCAGTCTCAATGCTGATAATGTCTTCCAGGTCGTCTTTATCAAAGTTCAGATACTCATCAAAATTGATTGCATCGCTCTGATAGTTGCTGCCAGCCAAAACGGTGTAAGATCCATCCTTATAGCTGGAAGCTAAGCCCCACTCAAAACGCACGCGCGCGGTCAGCATGGCTTGCGATCCTGGCGTGATATCACCCAAGACCCAAAAAACCTGGTGGCGAGCTGGCCAATAGACTCCGCCCTCGGTGCTGCTCAGATATTTGGCCGCCAGGGGAAGCTGAATGACAGCGATTGCGTCATAAATCGTTTCTGTCTGCAGGTTCAGGTATTGGATGGCGTAATCGTTCGTCTCCCCTGGGCTGATGGTAGCAGGTCCTGCCGTACTGACCCACATCTCCCCCACCAGCGTCTGATTTTCTGGAGGGGCTGTCAGGAAGGGATCAAAATTGATGTGGTCATCGACTGGATTCCCTGACCCGTCTGGATTCAAAGTGGCATGATAAGGTCCGCTCGGATCCCCCCAATAGTTATGGTAGGCGTTAATCGCATCCGCGCCAAAGCCTCCCCAATCAATGCCAAAAGTTGTGTTGTCGTAAATTTCATTGTAAACAATGCTGGTGGTCGCGTAAGTGGGAGCATATGCATAAATACCAACATTGTTGTCATGGATCTTGCAGTTCTGGACGATGGAGTTTGTGGGGGTGGTTATCGTGCTGGCACCTAATGTAAGTCCAGTAGTAGCGTGAGAAACTTCACAGTGGCGCAAGATTATGGTGCTGAGATTGTTTTTCAAACCGAGCCAGCCAGACACTCCTTGATGGGCAGTAAAAATAATCGGTTCATCAGCCGTACCAAGAGCGTATAAAGCCCCTCCAGTTTTGACATAAAGTTGTTTACTTGGCTCAAATCCAAGTGAGGTTCCAGGGGCGATCGAAAGCACCCCGCCTGATTCCACGTTAATATAATCTGTAACATGTACCGGAATGCCCGCATCTGCCAGGTCCCATTCTCGTCCGGTTGTGATAGCGCCTCCAGGCACCTTTAGTTCGTTACCGATTGTATTATTGCTGGCAATGATGTTCTTCGCGCTGATAGAGCTACTACCCCTCCAGTAAATTGCCACCCCGGGATGGTTTGTGATGGTTAGATTTTCCAGTATCAGACTGGCGTTCGACGTGTCAACATGAAGCCCTTGCTTGTATGAGTCCGAAGTCGGGTTTGTGCCATTGGCATCAATCAGCAGGTTTTTTAGCGTCGCGTTGATTCCCCCGCTTGATGTGACTCCTCTGATTCCGGAACGCCCGTTTGAACGGATTGTGCCGCCATCCATGCTGAAATTAACCAAGCCACCAATGGTTGTGCTCAGATAGATACCTTCTTCCAAATTGTTTAATATGTCTGTATCCAAAATAATCGCACTGACGCTCGTACTTGCCGGTGCCCAGACATAAACACCTATTCCTGAGTAATTCTTAATGATCGAGTTTTCAATACTGATCCCCTCTGTGTTGATGATCAGACCATGCACACTTGCTCCAAAATTGTTCCCGTCAATTTCACAATGAGAAAGTTGACCATTTGATCCGGCTTCAAATCGAAATTGACCCTCAAAAATTGAGATTGGATCTGATTCACTCCCTATCGCTGAGAGGGTCCCACCGTTTTGCACGAGGAAAAAAACCAAATAACCGGTGGTCATGTCAAGCTCAGCTCCGGGCTGAATTGTCAGTGTGTAGGGAGATGCAACTGTGATAGGGCAGTAATTGCTGCCGCAGGTAAAGCCAAGCGGTGCC
This sequence comes from Anaerolineaceae bacterium UBA5838, assembly GCA_002432795.1. Classification (GTDB taxonomy): domain Bacteria; phylum Chloroflexota; class Anaerolineae; order Anaerolineales; family Anaerolineaceae; genus Mesolinea. Next base: position 58,694 of record DJGU01000071.1, on the reverse strand, counting down.
CCACCAAGCGTCACGTCCTGGGAAAGCGTACCAACTGGAATCACCACCTGGTCGCGCGTGTTACCGGTAAACGTAAGGTTAGTGAATGTAGGCTGCATATTGATGGTCTTTTGTTGAATTGCCGCTCCCACATTGGACGAATCATTATCGATTACATTATTTCTAAATTCGGTATTTTGGACCAGAGGGGTTAGCCCTGCCCCATCCAGGAATAACCCAGTTGCCTCTCCATTGACAATCTCAGAATGATCCATACTCAGGCTGGCATTGCGAACATCCAATTGGGCACGGTTGTAGCAGGAGTTATTCACAGAATCTGCATAGGCACCTGCGCAGACATCCGAGCCGGCGTAGCGGATGTGGGCATAGTCGAATGTGGCGCTGCTGTCTTCACGCATAACGATGCCCCACCAATCACCCGGATTGGCTGCATCTGAGCCGCCTGTATCAGAGTTGTCGTTTATGCTGGTAAAGACGACAGGTGAAGTATCAGCACCAATAGCAGTCAAAGTTCCGGAAATGATCATCCCTGAAATGCCACCGCCAAACTGCACCACTGTCCCAGCTTCGATTGTTAGCGTGACGTCTGCATTAACCGTGACGACGCAGTTTGGCACCTGGTACACATTACCTGCGCTCCAGGTTGTATCGGAACTGATAATGGAGGAGTCGCAAACATTGACTGTCTCATACAATTGACTGTTGGATTCAAATCCCAGGTCTTTGGATGAGACAGGAGTGATTGGTGAGGCAGCCGAAAGGCAGACACTCATCAGGAGGATGAGTGTAATTACCATACGACTTAGCTTGGACAGATTTACTTTGGGGATTGACAAATGTGATTCCTGCATCAAGTTCTTCATTATTTTCCTCTACTAATGTCCGTATTTAATTGTGAATCTAAAGAAAAAAGTGATTGGACTTTCAACTGCTAGGTGAAAAACCAAGAATTTCACCCTGAAATGCTCAAAATATTTTACTACAAAAAGTATTTGCAGTCAGTTTTTTTTGAATATTTGATCAAAAAGAGATATGCGAGGGAGGTATATCGAGCAGACAATTGGATTGACACATCCCTGCCAAAAATCGGGATTATTGATAACCATTTTTATGCCCAATGAATGGGGTGCAGTTCACAAGAGAGGGGGTATATTGAGCGGGCGATCGGACACCTGTACCCCCTGGGGGTATATGAACCGAAGAGATAATTAAATGACCCAAAAAGGAGCGGGTTCTTCGACGGGCACGGCATGCCGAGCCCCTACAAAGGATTAAAAGGGACAACCGAGGGCGATCGGATTTTTATCCGATGATGAGTAGAGGCGACGCATCCCGCAAGGGGAGGCTTCGCACTGCGTCGCCCCTACCGAGGGATATTAAATAAAAAAAGCGGGCGATCGGATTCGAACCGACGAATGTTAGCTTGGAAGGCTAATGCCTTACCACTTGGCGACGCCCGCGTAGCCTTTATTTTAGCCGATTCGCCTTAGCTGTCAAACAATTCGCGCAGGCAATGACCCACCCCCTTTAATTCCCCCTCCCTCGAGGGGGTTGTTGGGAGATGGCGACCTAAGGCTGTCAATACTTGACTTATTTCTGGCTGAGCAGCTCCAGCAATATCTCGCGCGTGCGCTTCGGATCGGCTTTGCCGCCGGTGGCGCGCATTACCTGCCCCACGAACCAGCCCAGCAGGCTCTCCTTACCGGCTCTGAAGCTTTCCACTTCCGCGGTCGCGCTGTCCAGAACTGCCTGGATCTGCTCCCGCAGGGCGCCACTGTCGGCGATCACCGCCAGCCCTTCAGCTTCCACGATCTGCGCTGGTTCACGACCGCTTTCTTCCACCTTGCGCAGCAGACTTTTGCCGGTGGCAGCGTTGATCTTGCCATCTTCCACCATGCGGATGATCTGCGCCAATGAGTTAGGAGTGAGCGCAAGCTCAGAAGCGGTCTTGCCCAGATCGTTCATCAGGCGCGAGAGGTCGTTCATCATCCAGTTGGAAACAGCTTTTGCCTCTCCGCCTAAGCTTTTCACAGCTTCTTCAAAATAATCCGACAGTCCACGTTCAGAGGTCAGGATCTCGGCGTCGTATGCCGAAAGCTCATAATCCGCTTCAAAGCGTGCTTTTCTTTCGAGCGGGAGTTCGGGCAGTTCAGCCTTGACGCGTGCGATTTCTTCTTCTGTCAGGACGACCGGCAGCAGGTCCGGCTCGCGGAAGTAGCGGTAGTCCGCCTCGGTCTCCTTGGAGCGCATCATGCTCAGCTTGCCTGTGTCCGCGTCCCAATCGAGGGTGTAGCTGACCACTTTCCCGCCAGACTCCACCAGTTCGATTTGGCGTTTGCTTTCTTCGATGATCGCCTGGCGGACGGCATCGATGGAGTTGACGTTTTTGATCTCAGTTTTGGTGTTCAACACCTGGCTGCCGCGTTCGCGGATCGAGACGTTGGCATCGCAGCGCAAGTGGCCGCGTTCCATATCGGCTTCTGAGACGCCAATCCAGCGCAAAAGCTGGCGCAACTGAGTCAGGTATTGAGCCGCTTCTTCAGCGGATCGCAGATCCGGCTCGGTGACCATTTCAACCAGCGGCACGCCGCAGCGGTTAAAGTCCACCATGCGCAGGCCGTGATCGAGCTTGGTTTTGCCGGC
>DJGU01000071.1:50958-55945 GCA_002432795.1 Anaerolineaceae bacterium UBA5838 | reverse complement strand
CGCGCCTTTGTGGACCGCTTCGCGGTTCAGCACGGGCAACACGCCGGGCATGCCGGAGCAGACCGGGCAAATGTTGGTGTTTGGTTCGGCTTCCCAGGAGTCAGCCTTGCAGGAGCAGAAAATTTTGGTCTGGGTGTTGAGCTGGATGTGGGTCTCGAGCCCGATAACAACTTCGTAATCTTTCATTTTGCCACCTCCTGGCGCAGGACTGCCGGGCGAACCGAGCGCCAGGCTTCATCGAGGGTCGCCTGCTCGTAGGCATAACCCGCCCGCAGGATCAGGTCCTCGCGGAAGTCCGGCCCGATGAACTGGATCCCGATGGGCAGATTGTCGGCATCCAACCCACCAGGAACACTCACAGCCGGCAGACCGGCATGGTTGGCAGAAACGGTCATCTGATCCGAATACTGCATGCGCACCGTGTTGCCGAAGACGTCGTTGCGTTTAAAAGAGGTCGTGGCGGTGGTGGGGGTGAGGATCACGTCCAGGCGATGCCCGCCGTGGGGGTCAAAAGCGCGCTCAAAATCGCGCCGGATCATGGCGCGCACCTTGAGAGCACGTTGGTAGTAATTCGCGGCATAGCCTTCCGAGGAAAGGTACATGCCCATCAGGATGCGCAGTTTGACCTCAGAGCCAAACCCCTCGGCGCGGGTGCGGCGGATGAGATCCTGCAGGTCGTCCACCTCAACAGGCGTGCGGTAGCCATACTTGACGCCGTCGAAGCGGTGCAGGTTGGAGGCAGCCTCGACCCGCGAAACCACAAAATAAGTTGGGATGCTGTATTTGGCGTTGGGCAGCGGCACGTTCTCGACGATTTCCGCGCCAAGGTCCGCCAGAACCGAAGCCGCATGCTGCACGGCTTGGCTGATCTCTTTTTGGATGGATTCCATGGCGAGCTCGCCGGTTTCGAAATCCGGGTAAAAGAGATGAGCATAATCGGGCGAAAGCCCAACCCGCAAACCCTTGACACCTTGGTTGAGGGCATCGAGATAATTGGAGGTCGGCACAAGCGAGGAGGTGCTGTCTTTTGGATCGTTTCCCGCGATGACTTGCAGCATCAGGGCAGCGTCGCTCACGTTGCGGGCGATTGGACCCGGGCAGTCCAGGGAGGACGAGAAAGCCATCAGACCGTAGCGTGAAACGCGCCCATAGGTCGGTTTGAGCCCGACCACACCGCAAAAAGCAGCCGGCTGGCGGATGGAGCCGCTGGTGTCCGTGCCAAGCGAAAGCGCCACCTCTTCGGCGGCGACGCTGGCAGTGGAGCCGCCCGAGGAGCCGCCAGGTACGCGGGATGGGTCCCAGGGGTTGTTCGGCGCAGGCTTAAAAGCGCTGGATTCGCTGGAGGAGCCGAACGTAAATTCGTCCAGATTGACTTTGCCGAGGATGAGCGCGCCCGCGTTGATCAGCTTCTGAACGGGCGTGGCGGTGTAAGGCGGTTTAAAGTTATACAGGATGCGCGAAGCTGCCGTGGTCTCGATGCCCTGCAGGGTGAAGATGTCTTTAATCGAGACGGGCACGCCAGCCAGCATTCCGGGGTCTTCACCGGCAGAGATCTTGCGGTCCACTTCGTCGGCTTGCTGGCGGGCGAGATCTTCGGTCAGGCGGATGAAGGCATGTACTTTTTGCTCTTCAGCAGGGCCGAGTTGCTTTTGGTCAAGACTGCCTTGTTGGCCGTCAACGGCGTGGATCTGCGCCAGTGAGGCTTCCAGGGCTTCGCGAGCGCTCATATCGCCGGCGCGCACTTGGGCAGCAACTTCTAAAGCGGAAAGCTGGTTCAGGCTCATTTCGCTCCTTTCACGTCCGGGACGGCGAACATACCATCTTCGATCTCCGGCGCGCCAGCCAAAATCTCGCCGGGCGTGGGGAAGGGCTGCCAGACGTCCGCGCGCGGACCTGCCCCAAGGCACTGGATGCCGTGCAGGGTTGGCTGGATGCCTTCTTCAAGCGGCACCTGCAGCAGGGCGTTGACTGAGCTGAGCTGGTGGTTCATTTCGGTCAGAAGGTACGCGCCTTCCGCAGCGGTGAGTTCAAGCGCTGCCAAACCGACCAGCTTATGAAAAAGTTCGGAACTGATTTTGCTAATGCTCATGGGCTTTCCTTTTGATTTGCTGAGGCGAATTATACCGCAGCCAAGCAATGCTATAATCGAATACGTTGGTGACAATTTTCGGATAATCATTTTTTCAACGCCTCACCCTGGCTTGTTTAGCGCGCCAGGGCAGACAAAGGAGTTTGAGATGAGCGAAGAAACTAAGGTCCAATGCCCCGCGTGTACCGCGGAGTTGACCCCTGGCACTGTTGAGTGCCCCTGGTGTGGGCACCTGATGACCCCAAGAGTTGGAGATATTCTTTTAGCGGAGCTTGCCCAGGCAGAGGAAGAAATAATTGAGCTTGAGTCAACACAACTGCTTGCAGAGGCTGAGCCAGCCCCGCTGCCTGAAGAGCCCGCGCCTGAATCGCCTTTGCCGGAAGCGTCTGTTTTTGTTGTAGATGATCCCGGGCTCACAGAACTGGCGCCTTCCCCAATACTAAGCTCTTCAAGTAACCTGAAGGTGATGGGGATCATCCTGATCATTTTCTCTTTCTTAGCCCTGGTGTTTTTTGTTTTTCAAGTCTTCCAGGGCAACCTGTCACGGCTGGTGCTTCTGGTGCCGATCCTGGGAATGCTGATTGGATTTGTCTCAGTGTTGGTTGCTCAGAAGCGGTAGTTCTGTAGAATGGCAGGTCGCATAGCAAACAGAATGAGTGATGACAATCAGTTGCCCAAGCGCCTGAGCCGCGAAACGGTCTTCGAGAGCGAATACTTGCGGCTGTACCTTGACCGTGTGCGCCAGCCGAATGGCTTTATTATCGAACGCTTTCACTACGTGGAGTATCCGCGTCCGGCGGTGGGGGTGGTGGTGGAGAACGAGCGGGGGCAGGTGGTGCTCTGCCGCGTGCCGCGCTACACCAGCATGACCTGCGCTTGGTCTGTGCCCGCGGGGGGAGTGGAAAAGGGCGAGGATGCCCTGGAATCTGCCCGGCGCGAGGTGTGGGAAGAAACCGGGTTTGAGTCCTTTGATCACCGCCTGGTGTACACCTATTATCCCCAGCAGGGCAGTAGCAATAAATTGTTCCAGATCGTATTTTGCCGTGCTGGTGAGCAGACCGGGAGTTTTGATCCAAATGAGATCAGTGAGGTCGGATGGTTCTCCAAAGATGAGGTGGAAGACATCATCGCGCGGGGGGAGATGCAGGACGGCCTTGGATTGACAGCTTTATTATTGTGGTTGCGGGGAATGTAAGCGGTTAGTTTTAAATCCAAATCGGACGAGACGAGGATTTGTTGGGCGAGATTGAGGGCACCAAGAATAATGTGACCGATAAATGTATTGTGCCCTCAATCCGCCGCAGATGGAGATTTGGGTGACGAGGCATGTTTATTGCGAATAACAATGATGTGATGGCGGATTGGAAGCACAGAAAGACCTGTGAAAATTCAGGTATACAGTGCTTCCAATCGCGCCCTACGGATAAATATCCATTAAAATCAGAGCATGCTTGAACCTTGTGATTCGGCAATAAGCAATAAGACAAAAAAACTGGCAACCACCCTGTTTGTATTCGGGTTGGCGCTCTATCTGCTGACGCGCTTCATTGCCCTGGACAAATTTCCGATCTTTTTCTTCTCAGACGAAGCCATCCAGACCATGACTGCCAGGGACCTGGTAAGCCGGGGCTTGAGGGATGTTGACGGCAGCCTCTTTCCGGTGTACTTTGAAAATGGGGGGCAATACAACCTCTCGATCTCGGTCTGGCTGCAGGTCCTGATTACCTGGCTGCCCAACTCGGTCTGGCTGACGCGCGGTCTACCGGCACTGCTCAGCCTGCTCCTTCCCCTTTTTGGAGGGCTCTACCTGCGCGACCATCTCAAAGCGCGGTTCTGGTGGCTGACGCCTTACCTGGTCAGCCTGATCCCGGCCTGGTTTCTGCACTCACGCACGGCTTTTGAGACCGCGCTTGGGACATCGCTCTACAGTTTGTTTTTGTTCCTGTATGCCAATTACCGCCTCAAGGACCGACGCTGGCTGATACCCGCTTTGGCAGCGGGAGCACTGGCTTTCTATAGCTACAGCCCCTTGCAGCTGGTGGTGGTGCTCAGCGGCGCAGCCTTTTTGCTGGCGGATTGGCATTATCACTTTGCGGAGCCCAAAAGCTGGCGGAGAGGATTGGCTGCACTGTTGCTGCTGGCTGCTCCTTACCTGTTCTTCCGGCTCACGCATGCTGAAGCATTTGGGCAGCACCTGCGCATTGTGCATTCCTATTGGGTCAGCGGCATCAGCCTGTTTGAAAAGTTCACCCTTTTCTTTTGGCGCTGGCTAAAAGGTTTCAACCCGCTTTATTGGTACTTCCCGAACGAGGATGACCTGATCCGCCATCTGATGAAAGGTTATGGGCATTTGCCCTGGTTGTTTCTGCCCTTCACGCTTTTCGGGCTGTGGTGCTGCATCCGCCGGCGAGAGGAGCTTGCCATACGCGCGCTGCTGATCGCGCTTTTGGTCGCCCCAAGCGGCGCGGCTCTGGTGGACCTAGCGATCACGAGGCTGCTGGTGATGGTCGTGCCGCTGGCGCTGTTGACCGCCGTTGGGGTGAATGAAGTCATCGTTTGGCTCAGCGCAAAAATCAAGGATTGGCGTCTGCCGGCGATTGGCATGGCATTGGCGCTGACTGCTGCCGCAGGGTGGATGACGCGCGACGCTATCCTGAACGGACCAACCTGGTACAGCGATTATTCGCTCTACGGCATGCAGTGGGGCGGGCAGCAGCTCAGCGAAAAGATCCTGGAATTCAAACAGGCTCATCCCCAGGCGCAGCTGACCCTCAGCCCCACCTGGGCAAACAACACCGATGTGATCATGCGCTACTTCCTGGGCGATCCGCTGCCGGTTGAAATGGGCACGCTTGACGCGCACAACAATTACTTTCTGCCCTTTGAGGATGGAGAAGT
>DJGU01000071.1:49711-50905 GCA_002432795.1 Anaerolineaceae bacterium UBA5838 | reverse complement strand
GCTGATATCGAAGTCTTGGAAGTATTGGCATACCCAGACGGAAACCCGGGCTTTTATTTTATTTCGCTGGATTACGCGGCGGGTGCCGAGGCAATCTTTGCGGCTGAATTGGCGGAAAGACAGCAGCCCCAGATTGAGCAGGTTGAGATATGGGGGCAGACCGCTGGCGTAACCTACCCGATGCTGGATATTGGTGAGATTGGGGATGCTTTCGATGGCGACCGTGCCACCCTGATTCGCACTTTTGAAGCCAATCCTCTCAACCTGACGCTGACATTCGGCAACACGATAGAAATACAGGCTATAACTGTGTGGCTGGGGAATGCCCGCAGCGCCATCAACGTGGAACTGATCGACAGTCAGGGTCAGCACCACCAGTTTGAGGCTTTTGACACAGGCATGGAGGCAATCCATCCTGTGCGCCTCGATTTTGGAGAAAAACTGGCTGTCAGGTCGCTCAACCTGAGAATTGAGAGCCTGGATCAGCGCGAGCCAGTGCATGTGCACCTATGGGATGTGGAGTTTGAATGATCGCGCTGCTCCTGCTGATGCGCCTGACCCCAATATTTGATGTGTCAAGGCTAAATAGAAATGTCCTACCCAATATTTGAGGCTTGACTCACCAGACTCTGTGATATACTTTGCAACGGCTCCGGTAAATGCCGGAGACTACTATTACACACGCCCTGGATCAGACTCTCCTGCGTGCCCAGAGATGGGTTCGGAGCAGTCGCAAAGCCGGGCGGAGGCATAACGCAAAGGAGTTATCATGCCCGCTGTTTCTATGAAAGCGCTCCTCGAGAGCGGCGTCCATTTTGGACATCGAACTAACAAATGGAACCCAAAAATGGGTCAGTACATCTTTACTGAACGCAATGGGATTCACATTATTGACCTGCAGCAAACTGTAAAGCTGCTCGACGAAGCCTTTAACAAGGTTCGCGATACTGTTGCCGCTGGCGGCAGCGTACTTTTTGTCGGCACCAAGCGCCAGGCTCAGGAAACCATTCAGGTTGAAGCCGAACGCTGCGGCATGCCCTACGTTAATCAGCGTTGGCTGGGCGGCACACTGACCAACTGGGTCACCATTCAGCAGCGTATTGTTGAACTGACCCGCCTGGAAAAACTCTTCGAAACTGGTGAGATCAATAATCTCACTAAAAAAGAAGGCCTGATGATCCAGCGCGAGATCAA
>DJGU01000071.1:22538-49657 GCA_002432795.1 Anaerolineaceae bacterium UBA5838 | reverse complement strand
CGCGAAGACACCGCTGTGCGTGAAGCCAATCTGAAGGGCATTCCTGTGATCGCATTGGTAGATACCAACTGCAATCCTAACGATATTGATTACGTGATCCCTTCCAATGATGACGCTATCCGCGCCATCAAATTACTTGTTGGCCGCATGGCTGATGCAGTAATCGAAGGCAAAATGATGCGCAAGGATGAAGAAGAGGAAACTGTGGTTGAAACCCGCTCCACCATCTCACGCCGCATTGACGAGGATGAAGAACTTGATGACGAAATGCTGCTTGGCGATTCTACTCGTGCCAAGATTGTTTATGAGCAAGAGTCTGAGTCCGAAGAGGATGATACGGACGTACAAGCATAATAGCTCCTTGGAGCTGCGGACAAGAGAGGAAAAAACATGGAAATCACCATTGATATGATCAAAGAACTGCGCGAGAAAACCGGTTGCGGCATCATGGACTGCCGTAGTGCGCTGCAAAATTCACAAGGCGATCTTGACAAAGCCGTGGAAGAACTGCGTGAGAAGGGTTTGAAGAAAGCTGAAAAACGCGCCAATCGCGAAGCCTCCGAAGGGCGCCTGGAAGTCTACATCCACAGTGAAGGTCGCATGGTAGTTCTGGTTGAGGTCAATTCGGAAACCGACTTTGTCGCCAAATCTGATACCTTCAAGGAACTTGCCCACGAAATCGCGCTGCAAATCGCTGCCGCTTCGCCCAAGTATGTCTCCGAGGCCGACATCCCCGAAGAGGTGATAGCCGAAGAAACCGCCCTGATCACTGAGCGCGTGCGCGCAGAGGGCAAGCCCGAAGCGATCATCCCAAAGATTGTGGATGGTTTCATGAAGAAGTTCAAGGATGAGAATGTCCTCCTGAATCAGAAATACATCCGCGATGAAAGCCGCACAGTCACCGATCTGATCAACGATCGCGTTGCCGCCCTGGGTGAACGCATCGTGGTTCGACGCTTTGTGCGCTGGTCTTTGGGGGAAACCACCCAACAGACAGCGGATGAGGAAGAAGCTGCTTAAGAAACAAAAGAGCCAACCGAGGGGTTGGCTCTTATTTTGCCAGTACCAAACAAAGGAGATAACATGACTGAAACTCTCAAGACTGCAAAATATCAACGTATCTTACTAAAGCTCTCGGGCGAATCGCTGGCGGCCCCAAACGGGCAGGGAATTGACCCTGGCCAGGCACGCACGATTGCAGAACTGGTCAAGTCGGTGCATGAAACCGGGGTGGATGTGGCGATTGTGATTGGTGCTGGCAACCTGTGGCGGGGCGCAACCGGCGAAAACACCGGCATGGATCGCGCCACTGCGGACTATATGGGTATGTTGGCAACCGTGATGAATGCCCTGGCGCTGATGGATGCCCTGGAGAAAATTGGGGTGATAACGCGCGTCATGTCCTCGATCGAGATGCGGACCGTGGCTGAGCCCTACATCCGCAGGCGTGCCATCCGCCACCTTGAAAAAGGGCGGGTGGTCATCTTTGGCGGAGGCACTGGCAATCCGTACTTCTCCACCGATACAGCAGCTGCTCTGCGAGCGACTGAAATTGGAGCGGACGTGGTGATAAAAGCCACCAAGGTGGACGGCATTTACGATAAGGATCCAAAAACCAATGCGGATGCTGTGCGCATTGAAAAGCTCAGCTACCTTGAAATCCTCGCGCGGCGGATTAACGTGATGGACTCAACCGCTGTGACCCTCTGCATGGAAAACAACCTGCCTATCCTTGTGCTGGATCTCTGGAAACCCGGTGATCTGATGCGCGCCGTCCTTGGCGAGCAGGTGGGGACCCTGGTGGACCACGAGGGCTAAGGCAGCCTGGCTCTTACCTGAGCAAGCAATCTGAGGCAAAAAACCTTTTTGGGTCTTTTGCCTCTTTTTCTTTAGTGCCTCTTTTTTACCAGTATTTCAGGGATGGATTGACTCAACGCGTCCAGCTTGCCCTGTAAATTTTCAAGGGTCTCTTTATCGCTCTGAAGGTGGACTTGTTCGCTCTGGACGTAGCTGGTGTAGGGGCTGATGTTGTTTTCCAGCCGCTGGATGGCGCTGTCGCTTTCAAGCTTAAATGTGTTGCTGAGGGTCTTCATCAGATTTTGGCGCAGTTCAGCCATCTTATCCTTGAAGGCTTCCTTGGCTTGTTTGCGCTTATAGGGAATCACGAACAGTCCCAATACAGCCAGAGCGCCAGCAGTAACGATGCCGGTAACATCCAGGGCTTTGGTGGTGAGCACGGTTGCCACCAGCGCGCCAATCCCCACTGCACCCACCCCGAAGAGGGCGGTCTGGGTGACCGACTCCTGCACAAAGGCGCCAAGCTGCTCAGCTTCACGCTTGCGGTCATACTGGTTGACAATCGCTTTGATGGTCGTGCTGACGCTGTCTATCAGTTGGCGGCGGCGTTCCGTCTGGGGGCTGGCACTGGCGGGCATAGCCCGCTGCGACTGTGCCTGCCGGCGTTCCAGCGCGCCTGCCACCTGGTACCAGACATTGAGGTCTTTATCCACCAGCCAGTCGATCAGGCTGCGGACTTTTCCGTCGATCTCTTCCGCCACATCTGCCTGGACCTCTTCCTGGAACTCGGCTTTGATTTTGTCTGGCTTGGCAAGGTCAAAAATTCGGGCCAGTTTCATGGTGTTGTCCAGGTATTCCTGTCCGCGGTTTTCAAAGCCATTGAGCACATTTTCCACCTCAGCCAGGCGGGGCGGCAATTCAGCCTGCAGCTCATGACGATAGTTTTCCAACATTCCTTCCAGGGTGGCTGAAAGGCTGACATCTTCGCTGATTTCACGGATCTGATCCTCATTGTGGGCTTTTGCTTCGGTCAGCAGATGCAGTCCGACCCCCAATGGATTGCGCAGTTTTAGCTCCAAGCGCGAATTGTCGTCCAGGGTTTCAGTAATATAGTGCTCGAGGGCGTTGATGCCGCTGGCTGTGCGCAGAGAATCCTGTTCAGTTTCAGAACTTGCAAACACGGCTTTTTGCGCAACACGGGCTGAAACGCTGAAGATTTCAGGCTGGGTACCGAGAATGCGGGTCGCATTCTCACGCACGAAGTCCTCCACTTCCTGGCGGGACTGCGCGTCTTCAAGGATGTCGCTTTTGTTGATCACAATCACGATTTTCTTGCCCCAGGCGAGGATCTTCTCGAGGAAGATGCGCTCACTTTCGGTGAGAGGGCGATCAGCAGAGGTGACAAACAACACCAGGTCTGAGCGCGGCACATATTCATTGGTGAGGCGTTCATGCTGGCGGTTGATGGCATTAGTGCCGGGTGAGTCTACGATGTTCAGTTCTTTTAGCAGCGCCAGGGGATGGGTGACGATGGCAAAACCTTCGTCCACGATCTGTTCACTGACAGTTTCACCAAACCGCACAAGGGTAACGCGCGCGGTGGTGGGGGTGACACCTTCGGTCAGCACCTTTTCCCCCAACATGGCGTTGATCAGGGCACTTTTTCCGGCGTTGAATTCGCCAACCGCCACGATCAGGAAAAGCTCATCGAGTTGATTGATAGCCTTCTGCAAATTTTGCAGAGAATCATCACTGAGGTTAAAGGTCCTCAAAGAAGCCAGGATCTCATTCAGGCTTTGTTTTTCATTTTGCAGGAAAAGTAGTTGGTCATTGGTAAGGAAGGTTTGGCGCATGATATGCCTCCAGGGCATGGACTAATATGATTGGGCTAATTATACCTGTGTGCGAAATGGCTGCTGTGTATATGGCTGACATGTATATGGCTGACAGATAAGTTTGCCTGCCCACTTTTTCCCTCAGCATTCTGAGCAAAGCAAAGAATCTATCACTAAGTCCTGAATCAATAAAAGCCCAGATCCTTCACTGCGTTCAGGATGACAGACACACCACTTGTAGGCAGGACGAAGTACCAGCGAAGTAGGTCGGAATGAGACCGCCTAATGATGTTTGTTTCTTATAAGACTGTTGCGGGCTCACTCCGACAAAGCCAACTGCGTTCAGGATGACACCAAAACCACATCAATTGCAGTCGCCTAGGTAAAAGGGGTAGATGCTGTGTTTGAGATCCACAAGAATTGAGCAGATCGTGCGGGGGTAAAGGTGAACTGAATCGAGCTGGTCCAGCGGCACCCAGCAAACTTCTTCCTGACCATCATCGGGGTGTACGCCCTGGGAGGGTTCGTAATCTTTGCTGACTTTGCACTTGAAATAGAACTCCACCTGGTGCACTTCCGGGCTGACATCCGCGAATTCGTGCTGACAGGAACGATACTCGCGGATGAAAAGCAACTTACGGACTTTTACACTCGTCCCAATTTCTTCCTCACACTCGCGTTTGAGAGCATCGGCTAAAGTTTCATCCCATTTCTGACCTCCACCGGGTAGAACGGCGTAGGGTCCTTCCTGATCCCGTTTGAGGATCACGAGCAGTTTTCCATCCCGAATGATGACTGCTTTAGCGGAGTTGCGGACCTTCTTCTTCTTTTCCATAAGAGCTTTTTGGATTGTACCGCAAATATATCCGGGAGAAAGAATAATAAACGATCAAATAACTCAGAATGACCTGCTTTACGGAGGAAATTGCGTCTGTTTTGGGGTGAAAAAAGGCTATCTCTTACCAAAAATTGATGGCAGATCAAGATCCTTGAGCGATTTGACATTCCAGAAAGACAGGAATATCAGCACCGCAAGCAGAGCAAACAGGAGGAGAGCATCAACTGATTTGGGACTAAATGGAGTGACCAGGAGCATGACGTCTGCATAGCCAACCAACAGTAGAAGCGACAATATCAATATGTAATGCAGTGCCAGCAAGACGATAATCCCTCTGCTCAATGGCTTCCAGGCGAGGGCAAGCAACAGCCCAACCAAGCCAAAAGCCGGTGGGGTGATTACGTACATCAATTGCGGCAGTTCTGAACCGGCAGCGTTTCCATTGGCAGGCAAGGGCGAACCACTGAGGTGCATTAGAAAGCGAACATAGAAGGCCAGGATGATCAGGAAAACCAGGTTTATCGCAGAAGTCCAAATGAATTGGGCGCGTTTCTTGGGATTAACTGAGGCTGTTTCTTTCATGAGTTTTCCTTGGGCAAAAAAAACTGTTGAAAAAGAGGGTGCCAGGATTAATTGAAAAAGACGGATTTCATATCGCTGATGATTTCTTCGCGGATGCGGATGCACATGGCCTCAATCCTGTCGTTTTCAGGAAAGAGCAGGTTTTTGGGGATGCGCGAGAAACCGCTGCCCCAGAAGGATGCCTCAGTGGGAATGGAGAATTTGGCGATCAGGCGGTTTTTGAAGTCCAACTCGGATTTATTGGCGTAGGTGTCGGTGATATCGAGTGTGCCGCACAGATAGCCTTCCTGAAAATAGGGGCGCAGAGCTTCAGGCGGGCAGATGGAAAGCAGGCGCACGATCACCAGGTCCTGCTCGCTGTTGTAAGTGATGCGGTTGGTGGTGTAGGGCAGGCCAAACACGTAGACCATGCCGCGTTCAGCCTTGTTGCCCAGTTGAGCGAAAGTGGCAGCGACGCGCAGGGACTGGGTCAGATCCAGCAGGGGGGTATCGCAGACTCCGTAGTGCTGCAGGATGCTCCAGGCAATATATTGTTTGCGCCGGATGTCAGTTCTTCCATCCAATTTTTCGTTTTCAAAAACTTCAATCAGCTTGTAGGTAGCCACATCAAGCAGCTCAAAGCGGGCGCGAATTTCCTGGGAGGTCAGAATTTCTTTGCGGTAGATGTTGGGGTAGAAAGTGCTGGAGCCGGCTTTATTCTGGTAGTCCTGGTCCTGCCCGCGGTAAAAGAGCAGGTAGTCTTTGTTCAGGAAGGAGAGTTGGGCAACTTTGCGGACAAGTTCGTGATAAGTCTGGACGGGAAAAGGCGTGGTCTTTCTCAGCACCTGACCTTCAACGTGCTTTTCGAGATCGGGAAAGAAAGACGGTGTAATCTCACGCATGTTAAACCATATTCCTATTTTAACCCATTAACCAAATCTTGGGCTAAACAACCTGTAATCCAACATGAACCGGGTAGTGACGACGGGCTCATTGCCAGGTTAGATCACAATTAAGGACGACCTGATGATTTTCGACTAAACTAATAGTAAGGAAGGTGAAATTGATCGAATCAATCCAACATCGCAGAAGCATCCGTAAATACACATCCGCTCCAATAGAGCCGGAGAAACTGCAGAGCGTGCTTGAAGCTGCCAGGCTGGCACCTTCGGGGAACAACAAACAGCCCTGGAAGTTCATCGTAGTTCAAAGCGAGGAGCAGCGCCGCGCCGTTATGGAAGCCTCTCACAATCAGACCTGGATGATGACAGCTCCCACTTTCATTGTGGCGGTGGCGGATATGGCTGCCAGATCGCCATCCGATCTGCCCATCTACGTTGATGAGAACAGCCCGCACTGGGAGCTGAAACGCGCCATTCGCGATACCGCAATCGCTGTTGAAAACCTGCTGCTTGAAGCGGACGCGCAGGGTCTGGGCACCTGTTGGGTCGGGTTCTTCGTCCAGTATGAAATCCGTCCGATTCTGGGTATTCCCAATAATAAATTTGTGTTGGGAGTGATCCCGATCGGCTACCCCGCCGAGCAGCCTGCCGCCCGACCGCGCAAACCGCTGAGCGAAATCGTACGCTATGAGAAGTGGTAGAGTAAAAAGCGGTTGAGGGTTTCACTGCGGAAACTGCCGAAATTTCCGATATTTGATGGTAAGGGCGAAGCATCCTCTATCAACGTGCCTATACCAATGGAGGGTTTTGCTCGGGATGCTATATAGACAAGTATGATTATTTACATAATATCCGGTGTGATTGTTTACAATTTTGTGTGTCTATCCACCTCTGTTTACCCAGCGCATACATCGGACCAATGCTGCGGACAGGCANNCCCTACGTGAGAATATATTCAATTTCAACCGGTTCGTGTAGGGGTAACCGCCTCTGGTTACCCGTTATTGTTAATAACATAGATCAACACAACCTTCAAAAGGGATGTGTTTAATATATAAAAATATAAAGTATCCCCTCAAACAATGTGTAAACAATCACTGTCTTGACAAGATGCTTCGCCCCTACGACCATGTGAACATTGAGAACAGCCAGTGTTTCCTACATATTGTCCGCGTAAGCCAGCCCAATCTGCTCAGGCAGCACGCGTATACCAGAGAAGGTCTCAAAGCTTAAGTCCTGGAAGGTATGCCCGGTGTTCTGGTTGTACAGGCCGAGCAGCGCTGTATAACTCAGGTTGATGCGCTGATCCCAATCCAAGCCAAGCAGAGCAGCGGTCGCGCGGACGTGCTCCGGGCTGTTTCCCTCAAGCTCGATAAAGTTTCCGTATGGCATCTCGTCCACCGAAGCTACCAGATCATTTAACTTAAAATTTTGTCGATATTTCTCATAGGTCATGAAAACCTGGAAGCCAAGCGCTTCAAGGATCCCGCGGGTGGTGTGAAAGTCACTGACAAGCACTTCCAATTCGGTGCGGGAGATAACTCCATCAATAATTTCGCCAGGGCTTTTAAAAGTCAGGATCGCCTGGTCGTCCTGCCTGAGGCGCAGCACCTGGGCACGTTTGCCAAGTTGCATGTCGGGTGTATCGAAACGCAGGTTCACTTCAAGCATGCGCGGGCGCAGCATAAGAGCGCCAAGGTTCTGGAGCTTTTCCAGCAGGGCTGGCAGGTCAGCAATGAGGAATTTGACCTCAATTTCCTGGTTATTTGTGTTCATTTATTCTCCGTTTCATTTGCAGTGCGCTGAGTGCCGCCAGCAACAGCCAGGCAGTATGCATTCCCACAACCCAAATTGTGTTGGTGTCGCGTTGGGCAGGTGCCCAGAGAAAGAGCCGTTCAAGCCAGTACGCAGTAATGTTCAAAACCACACCTGTCCAGGGCAGCCAGGCAAGCATTGCTGGTTTTAGCTTCAGCACCAGCCAAACGGTCAGGTTGAACAGCCCCATCAACCCGCCCGCAACTATCAGATAGGCTGGCAGCCATTCTTTATCGCTAAAGCCGAGGATGTCAGGCTGTTGGGTGATAGCCCCATAAAGCCGTAAAAAGCCCGCCAGACCAGCCAAAAGGAAACTGAAACGCAGCATCCTGCTAAAGAAACCGGGTCTGGGCGATATCATTCGCCATCTCCAGGAAAGTCGGTCAGAATGCCCAGGTCGCGCAGGGCAGCTCTCAGCCTGGACGCGCACCCGGGCTTCACCAATACGGCGGTCGGTCCCAGGGCTTCACCAAGGCAAGTTGAAGCCTGCGATTCGCGCAGTTTCTCGAGCAGTTCTGGCTCCGCCAGGCGCAGCACGAGCAGGGGTTCAATGCGGGCTTCCAGTCCGCGGCTCTCCCAGCGGTTGAGGGCTTTTTGCAGCGCAGGCGGGATGCCGGGTTTGCCATATTTTCGCAGCAAAGCGCGCAGATGCTTAAGCTCCAGGCCCTGCTCCGCGGCAGCCTGCAGTGAAGCCGGCGTGAGCTGAAAAACAAAACGGTCCGGGCGGAGTGTAAGCCATTCCCCAAAACGTGAAAGCTGGTAGCGCGCAATGCGCGGCACCAGGGGCGTCATCTCAAACTTGCCATCCCTGCCAACCAGTACTGGCTGGTTTTCTTCTGGCAGCTCCAGCTTTTCCTCCGGGTTGAGCGATTTGGAAAACCGGGGCGTGATCTGAAATACCTGGCTTTCAGGTTGATCTGTCAGCTGGCCAATTTGCAGCATGCCCAGATCAAAGAGCACTTCCGAGACGAGAAAACGGATATACTGCCCTTCCACGTCCTGCCAGTGTTCAAAACCATGCAGCAAACGGGCTTCGGGGTCGGCGCTGCTGATGATCCAGGTGTTGTAGTCTGAACCGCTGCGCAAAAAGTCCGGCTGGTGTTGATAGATATCATCCACCAGATCCTGAGTTTTGAACCAGATTCCGGTTGGAAGTGCGGAGAGCCTATCGAGAATTATCCGGCGAGGGGAAGTTGCAGAATGTTGCCAGTTGCCCTCACAGCGCAACTGCGGCATCAGGCGCAATTCGTCAATATCCTGGGATTGCGCCCAGCTTTGCGCCAGCCATCTCAAGACTTCTCCGCGCGGCTTTTCGAGAAACACACGCGCGTTTTCGTTGGGTTGATCGTTTTGGTCAAGTAAGTCGAGGCTTTTCGTTAAAGTCAGCAATAGTTGCCAATAGTCGGCTTCTTTGGTGCTCAAGCGTGGTAATTGCCCCACGAGTTCCATTCGCAGTGCGGCGAACAGGGTGCAAATATCATCCAGCACCTGGTCACTTTGAGGTGGGAGGGTGGTCACTTTGACACCAGACCAGGCTGGCAGCTGACGCAAAGAACCCTCATCAAACCCGGCTTGAGCGGTTTCAGGCAGCCAGAGTAGGAACTCCTCAGGGACGAAGGCAAATTCGCTCAGTTCTTGGTTCTCACGTAAAGCTGCCCGCCCGACAAGCCCCATATACCAGAGTTTCTCAGTGGTATTTTGCGGGAAGCGGTGAGGTTTTTCGCGTTTGCGCCTGGCTGGGCCCATCGGGCGGAGGTCACCATAGGTATGCTCAAAAGCCTGCCAGGGCATCTTGCCGCCTAGTCTACTCAATTCCATGAGCGCGGCAGAAGCTGAAGGGTGCAGCGAGGCGAATACCTCCTCATACAACTGCCTGGAGGTCATCGCGTTAGCGAGTTCTACCAGGGCGGTGCGGCGTTCAACTGCCTGGAGCTCGATCCCCCAGAGCTCGGCGATATCACGCAGAAAAGCAAGGTCGTAACTTGCTAACAGGGTTTTTAGATCCGGCATGGTGTTGAAAAGTATACATCAATCGCCCCCTCGCTTGCGATCAGGCTATTCAATTTTGATACTTCTTACGCTTTCAATAGCGGAGAGGACTTCCATCATGTCCTCAAGCTTTTCACTGCGGTTGAAGCGTGCCACGATTTCGATCCGCAAATGTTTGTTCTTGAGGCTTTTCTGCACATTAAACGCCATGACGGCATCTGACATTTTTGAAATGGTTTTGCGCACCTCGCGGATAATGCCTTCACGGTCGCGAACTTCTATCACCACTGTCCGAATGACGTTGATGCGCACAAATTTCTTTTCAAAGCGTTCCACCAGCGTTAGTACGATGAGCATGATGACGACCGCGAAAAGCGCAACCAGGTAATAACCATAACCAATTGCGAGCCCTATCATGGCGGTGGTCCAAAGGGTGGAGGCAGTCGTGAGACCTTTTACATTGAAGCCAAAGCGCAGGATTGCACCCGCGCCAAGAAAACCGATACCCGATACGACTTGTGCCGCCAGGCGGGTGGGTTCAGCGTCCTGGCCTTGGAAATCGATGGCGATATTGATCGAGAGGATCATCACCAGGGCAGCACCCAGGGCAAGGATCATGTGAGTGCGCAAGCCGGCTGGTTGGCTGTCGCGTTCGCGTTCAAAGCCGATTGCGCCGCCGGCAAGAAGGGCGGCTGCCAGGCGTAAAAATATTTCGTGCAAGGGTATCTCTGTCATCGCAAGCTCACATTTCTTAATATTGTTAATTTTACTATTAATGTTAATAAACGATTAAACAGGCAGAATCTGTAGAAGGTCGCCCTTTAAAAGCGACTGCAGAACTTTGATCTTGGATGAGCAACGTCAGGCAGGCGGTAGATCCTTGAGTTTACTGGTCGCAATTACCCCCATCACCAGCAGGACAGTGAAGACCACGTGGACCACGGTGCCAACAATATCCCCGGCAAGGATGGATAAGATCATGTCTGCAAGGTAAATAATGATGCCAATCATGTAGATTGAAACGTTCCTGCGCCGGGAGAAGATGCCAAAAAGTACGAAAATGATTGCCAGCACGATGATCATGCCCCAGATCAGCGCGTGATTGGACCCTCCCAGCATGCGGTCGACGTATTGGGGGGCGCCCAGACCAAAGACGAAGCGGCGTGTTGCACTAAGCTGATCCATCACCTGGTTAAAGACCGAGAAAAAGGCGATCCAGAAAAAGTAGGAGGAGCCGTTTCGGGCATTTTGTTCGAGTTGAGCGCGTTTGGAGCGCTCAGGGGCTTCATTTTGGGGCGTTGGAACGCCATTGTCAGGTTTGGTCATGGTGCCTCCATTAGCGTGTTCAAAGCCATTATAACGGTTTTGGTTCGCAGATGTTTCAGTCTTGTAGTCATGTAGAGTAGGTTGGCGTCTTATTGCTTCTGGCTTCCTCGACCTCAGTATAGCCTACCCACCATTGGAATCAATTCCGCTGTATGGGAGCATCGAACGATTTAAATCGCGTTTTTGCCATTTGCCTTGGCAGAGCTTTGCCCATTCGCATTCGCCGCAAACCTCTGCCAGCAGTCCTTGCTGCAGGATATTGTCGAAAGCACTCTGGCAGAGTTCATAAAGGGGGACAGGCTGGTCTGCCTGGAAAATCGCGCCAGTGAAACTTAAAGTGCGCTGATCAAAAAGCGCCACTTTGGCTTCATCACTGCATAATCCATTGAAGTTGTTCGGGCAAGCCTGGCAAAGCGCATCGCATCCGCTCGTGATTTGCAGCATCCGGGTGGGGTCAGCCAGGAAAGTGGTCATATTATCAACGAAAGTCTGGCTGTAACCTTTGCCCTCAAAGAACAAGGCGCACAAAGCATGGTGAGGACGCAAAGTGGCAAGCGGGCTTGATGGCGTGTTTTCTTCCATAAGTAAGGTCTTTCCATGTGAATTGTAATGGATAAAATGATGATCAGGAACGAAGTTAGAGATGCCTGCTTAAAATCCATGACTTCATTGAGCGTAAAGGTTCGACCTGCGAGTTCATAGTTGTAGGGAACGTGGCCCTGCCCTGGCAACGAAGCGGATAGGGTGTCCCGTTCCTCTTCACACCCGGAACGGCGCAAGGCCGTTCCCTACGCAAAAAAAGGTTGCTGGTGTGGTGTATTTTAGATATTAACAACCCAATCTACGGCTAATTGCCCCAATCCATGCGGTACCTGGCTTTGCCCCGCAGCCACTTCTCGGCTGAGATTGCCGCTACCGCGCCATCTGACGCGGCGATGACTGCCTGCTTCACGTGCGAACACAAAACATCTCCCACGGCGTAGACGCCCGGAATTGCGGTCTGGTTCTCGCGGTCCACCTGCAAACAACCTTCATCGCTGATCTCCAGCTGCCCCGCGACAAAATCGGTGATGGGTTTGGCGCCCTGCAGGTAGACAAATACTCCTTCCACTGGCAAAGCTTCTGTCTCTTTGCTGCCGCGGGCTGAAACCCGCAGGCAATTCACATGTCCCTCACCGCAGATCTCTCGGACTACATT
This sequence comes from Anaerolineaceae bacterium UBA5838, assembly GCA_002432795.1. GTDB lineage: Bacteria > Chloroflexota > Anaerolineae > Anaerolineales > Anaerolineaceae > Mesolinea. The sequence goes on along the minus strand of DJGU01000071.1, from coordinate 37,396 downwards.
GCCCGGATGCATTACGACGTTTTCTTTCTCAGTCAACTCCGCCAAGGCTTCGGGCGATACATTCACTTGCTCAGTGGGTGAGAAGAAATGCAGGGTTTTCACAAAACGGGTCAGATAGAGGGCTTCTTCTAACGCTTCGTCACTTTTGCCGATTACCGCCACGTCCTTGCCCTTGAAGAAAGCCGCATCGCAAACGGCGCAGTATGAAACTCCCCGCCCTAAAAGCTCTTCTTCGCCTTTGATCAAGTTGGCACGTCCCATCGAACCGGTGGCGATAATGATGGAGCGGGCTGAGTAAACCCCAAAGTTGCCAAAAACCGACTTTGGACTGCTGGAAAGGTCGCTGCCAATAGCTTTATCGTTGATAAATTCCGCGCCAAACTCCAAGGCTTGTTTGCGTATAATCTGGAGCAATTCAGCTCCGCCAATTTCCCCCTCTATTCCAGGGTAATTCGCGATCTTGCTGGTGGTGCCAAGCGCGCCGGTGGTCAGGCCCTTATCCAGGATACCCACTTTCAGTCCAGCCCGGGCGGCATAGATGCTGGCAGTCGCTCCAGCGGGTCCGCCGCCGATTATGAGAATGTCGTATAGTGTTGAATCAGATAATTCCAAGTGTCACCTTCTTTCCAAATATCCCCACAAGTATACCGATGAGTAAGGCTGATCTCCAATGATTGTACGGACTATTATTGCTTACTTGTCTTTCGTTATTAGTAGATATTTGAGAGTTTTTTAGAGGCTTTGCTTGCTATAGTTGTGCAGATTTCAGTACAATGGAATTAATATGGCAAAAAAATTCTACAAGATGACCCTGCCTGAGCGCTATGCGTTCCTGCTGCAAAACAGCAGCCTGGATGAGGATGACCTGAAAGCCTGGCTGCCTGGCTCCGGGTTGAGCCTTGAGACCGCCGACCACATGATCGAGAACGCGGTAGGGCTCTTCAGCCTCCCGCTGGGGATCGCCCTGAATTTCATCGTGAACGGCAGGTCGGTCTTGGTGCCGATGGTGGTGGAAGAACCTTCCGTGATTGCAGCGGTTTCGTTTATGGCAAAACTGGCGCAGTCCACTGGCGGATTCAGAGCCTGGATGAGCTCCCAGGAGATGATCGGTCAGGTGCAGTTGCTTGACCTGGCTGACATCGATGAAGCTCAAAACTTGATCGAAGCACACAAACCCGAATTGCTGCAGCAAGCTCGCGCCCTCAACCCCGGTCTGGCGCGCCACGGCGGCGGCATCCGCGGACTGGAAGTAAGGCGGATCGACGAATCTCCAATTGGGTCTTTTTTGGTGGTGCACCTGATCCTGGACGTGGCAGACGCGATGGGTGCCAATATGGTCAACACTGCGGTCGAAAGCCTGGCGCCATTACTGGAAGAGCTGACTGGCGGCCGGGCGCATTTGCGCATCCTCAGCAACCTTTCTGACCGCCGCGTGGCAAGCGCAGAGGTCTGCTTGCCCCCAAATGTGCTCGCTTTTGAGGGCTACAGCGGGGAACAGGTGCGCGACGGGGTGATCGAAGCCTGGGCTTTTGCCGAGGCAGACCCCTACCGGGCTGCCACCCACAACAAGGGCATTATGAACGGTGTGGATGCGGTTTTGCTGGCGACTGGCAACGACTGGCGCGCGGTGGAAGCCGGCGCGCATGCCTACGCGGTACGCGACGGGCGCTATAAGAGCCTGAGCACCTGGACTACGACCGAAGATGGCAGCCTGAAGGGCAGCCTGACCATACCAATGGCGATTGGCATCGTTGGCGGTGCCACGCGTGTGCACCCCGGCGTGGAGACTAACCTGAAACTGATGGGCATCCAGCGGGTTTCTGACCTGGGCGAGATCATCGCCGCGGTAGGCCTGGCGCAAAACCTGGCCGCACTGCGCGCGCTGGCTACGGAGGGCATCCAGAAGGGGCATATGAGCCTGCACGCCCGCCAGGTAGCGCTGGCAGCTGGAGCAAAAGCCGAGCAGGTTGAGCCGTTGGCGCAAGCCTTAGTCGCCGCAGGCAAGATCACATTAAGTGAAGCGACACGTATTCTTGAACAATGGAATGGAACTGACGATGGAAACAACGCAAAATCATGACGCTGATGGCAGCAAACTCTTGATCCCTAAACGCAAAGTCGGCATCACCGGCTATGGCGCCTACGTACCACGTTACCGCTTGCCTGGGGTGGAGATTGCCCGTATCTGGGGTAAGAATGAGGACGGACTGCCTGTGAAGGAAAAAGCGGTGGCGGGTTTGGATGAAGATGTGATCACCATGTCCATCGAGGCAGCCCGCAACGCGCTGAAACGCGCGGAGATTTCCCCTGAGCAGCTCAGGGCAGTCTGGGTGGGATCCGAATCGCACCCGTACGCGGTCAAGCCCAGCGGCACGGTGGTGGCAGAAGCCATTGGCGCTTCGGGCAGCGTGAGTGCTGGCGACTGGGAGTTTGCCTGCAAGGCTGGCACCGAAGCTATGGTGGCGGCAATTGGCATGGTGGGTTCTGGTATGGCGGATTACGCTATGGCCATTGGCATGGATACCGCCCAGGGTAAGCCGGGCGACGCGCTCGAGTACACCGCAGCCTCCGGCGGCGCGGCTTACATCATCGGTCCGCAGCAGGGTTCACTGGTCAGTATTGAGGCAGTGTATTCTTTTGTCACAGACACGCCCGACTTCTGGCGGCGGCAGCATGCCATCTATCCTGAGCACGGTCAGCGTTTCACTGGTGAGCCGGCTTACTTCGACCATATCTCAACCGCGGCTTCAACCATCATGCGCGAAACCGGTCTGAAGCCAACTGATTTTGCTTACGCTGTCTTTCACCAGCCCAACGAGAAGTTTCCGAGGCGGGTCGCAAAATTGCTCGGTTTCAAAGACGAGCAAATTGAGACTGGCTTGCTTTCTCCAACTATTGGCAACACTTACAGCGGGGCAGCCATGATTGGTTTGACCGCCATTTTGGACGAAGCAAAAGCAGGGGATTTGATCCTGATGACGTCCTATGGTTCTGGCGCGGGCTCAGACGCTTTTGTCGTGAAAGTTCGCCGGGCACTCAAAGAACGCCGCGAAAAGGCCAGAAGCACCCAGGACTACATCGCCAATCGCGTTGCCATTGACTATGCCACCTACCTCCGCTATCGCGGAGAGATCGTGACCGGTTGAGATGACGGTTTATCCTGAAGTCGTCATCGTTGGAATTGGGCAGCAGCCGGTGGGCGAGCACTGGGATGTTTCTTTGCGGGAATTGGCAGGGAGAGCGCTGAGAGCCGCCCTCAAAGACGCCGCTAATCTCCAACCTCAGGCAGTTTACGCGGGCAGTATGCTGGCTGCCAGCGCCTCACACCAGGCTAACCTGGGCGCATTGATCTGTGAGGTCGCGGGGCTGGCAGGGCAAGCCGAAGGCGTTACGGCTGAGGCTGCCGAGGCTTCCGGCGCGGCCGCGCTGAACCTCGCCTGGCAGGCTGTCCGCTCGGGCATGGTGGATGTGGCGACGGTTGTGGGTGTGGAAAAAGTGACGGATGTTGTCGGCGCCGGCGAGGAGCTGAACTTGTTGGGGGCGAGCCTCGACTCGGATTATGAAGCCTCCGAGGGGCTGACGCCAGCCGGGCAGGCAGCCTTACTGCTGCAGAGATATCTTTACGAAAACCAGTTCCCGCGCGAGGTGCTGCAGGGATTTGCGATGATTGCCCGCAACAACGCCGTCAACAACCCCAATGCCATGTTCCGCAGGGCGCTGACAGGCAAGGCTTACAACAAAGCCGCCACAGCAGCCGCACCGCTCAACGCTTTTGACCTGGCGGCACACGCGGATGGCGCCGCAGCATTGATCCTGACCCGGGCTGACCTGGTTCCCAAAAATCTGGCACACAAACCAATCAAGTTACTGAGCTCCAGCCTGATTGCAGGTCGGCTGGCTGTGCATGATCGCCAGGATCCGCTTTTCTTTGAGGCAGCCGCAGTTTCCGCCAGGCAGGCCTGCCTCAAGGCGAATATTCCGCTGGCGAATATCGATTTCTTTGAGTATTCCGATAACAGCACTCTGCACGCGCTCTTGTCGCTCGAAGCAGCCGGCTTTGCCCCACGGGGGCAAGCCTGGAAGCTCGCCATGGATGCCTCGCTGACGCTGGAAGGGTCCTTACCAGTGGCGACCATGGGCGGACACATGGGGCGGGGATTCCCGCTGGGAGCTTCGGGGGTCTACCAGGCGGTTGAAGCCAGTTTGCAGCTGCGCGGAGAGGCAGGCACAAACCAGATATCTCACGCTCGCTATGGCATGATCCAGTCCCTTGCTGGCACGGGCTCTGCCGCGGTGACTCACATCCTGGCTGGATAGCGCGTGGAAATCTGGCTGTCCTGTGAAAGTAATGCCCTGAACGCGGACTGATGGTACAATCGCCTCATGAAAATCAAGCGTTGGCACATAGCATTAGGAATACTGATCAGCGCGATTTTTCTTTACCTCGCATTTCGTAAAATTGAATTCGATCAGTTCTGGCAATACCTGCGCTCTGCGAAGTGGGGCTGGGTGCTGCTGGGGCTGGTTTTTTATTTTCTGGGCGTCTGGGTGCGCACCTGGCGCTGGCAGGTGCTGCTCAATCCCCTCAAGCGCATCCCACAGCGCGAGCTATTCCCGGTGGTCTGCATCGGCTACATGGGCAACAACGTCTATCCTGCCCGGGCTGGAGAAGTGCTGCGGTCGATCCTGCTGAAACAGTCCGATGATGTGCCCATCTCTGGCTCCCTGGCGACAATCGTGGTGGAGCGCCTTTTCGACGGAATCACCATCCTGGCTTTGGTGCTGTTGAACTTCCGCCAGTTGATGCAAATCGCGCCGGATGCCGAGTGGATGCGGCGAATTCAGACCGGTTCGATCCTGGTGGGCGCGATTTTTGCGCTGGTTTTGCTGGTCTTTTTGGCGATGCTCTTCCTGCCAAAGCAAACCCAGGCTGTGAGCGGTTGGTTCATCAACAAGTTATTACCCCAAAAGCTGCGCCCGAAAGTAAGCGGGATCCTGGACAAGTTCATTGACGGGTTGCGCGTGCTGCGCTCCCCCGGGCAATCCCTTTTGGTTTTGACGCTTTCCATGCTGGTCTGGATCTTTGAAGCCGGTTTGTATTGGGGCGTGATGAAAGCGCTGGGGCTCGAGCTGAGCTTTATGAGCCTTTTGCTGATAGAGGGCGTGGTCAACCTGGTGCTGCTAATTCCTGCTGCCCCCGGTGGACTGGGCACCTTTGATGCCGCCGCCAAATTCATGCTTTCGCTGTTTGGCATACCCGCGGAACAGGCACTGGGCTACGCGCTGATCCTGCGCGTGGCTTTGTGGATCCCCATTACTGCTCTTGGCGCGCTCTTTTTTATCAAAGAAGGCTTCAGCCTGACCACCAACTTGCAGCAAATACAGACAGATTACCGTTCGGATGAAGGAACGGAAAACTGACACGAGAAGGACAGAAAATGACTGATAACAAACGCCGTATTGCCATCATCGGGGCAGGTTTTGCCGGTTTGAGTGCCGCCTGGGACCTGGCTAAAGCCGGGCATAAGGTGAGCATCTTTGAAGCTTCAGCAGAACCGGGAGGTTTGGCTTCCGGCTTTAAAGAACCCCATTGGGATTGGTCTGTCGAGCGTTTTTATCACCATTGGTTTCAAACCGACTCTCATCTGCTCAGTTTGATCGAAGAGTTGGGCTGGTCTGACCAGGTGCTATTCCCCAGACCGGTCAGCGTCATGTATCACAAGGGCAAGTATTACCCCTTCGATTCCATTCCAGCTGCCTTGGCTTACCCCGGGTTGGGTTTTGGGATCAATAAGATCCGCTTTGGCTTGGTGGGGGTCTACCTGAAGCTGACCAAAAACTGGCCGGCGCTTGAGAAGACCACCACCGACGCCTGGATGCGCAAATATGCAGGCAACAAGGTCTATGAAAGCATGTGGCAGCCAATGATGATCGGCAAGTTCGGCGAAAACTGGCACGATAAAGTCAGCATGGCCTGGATGTGGGCGCGATTACACGTCCGCACCACACGCCTGGGGACATTTAAAGGCGGTTTCCAGGTTTTTTCCAATAAGTTTGCCGCCAAAAATGAAGAAGCCGGGGTCACCATTCGCTACAACACGCGCGTCAGTTCCCTCAGGCGCCAGGAAGATGGGCGAATCTCCGTCAACCTGGTGGATGGTGAGCCGGAAAGCTTTGACCAGGTCTTGGTGACGCTTTCACCCGGGGTGATGGCGAAAATGGCACCCGATTTGCCCCCGGAGTATCTTGCGGGTTTGCTCAAACTCAAAAGTATGGGAGCGGTGGTGATGACCGTTTCCATCAAGCACCCGCTTTCTCCCCAAGGTTACTACTGGTATAACATCCCCAAGCAAGCCGGTTATCCCTTCCTCTCTTTGGTGGAGCACACGAACTTTCTCAAACCGGAGTACTTTGGCGGCGATCATATCCTCTACATTGGCGACTATCTTGAAACTGACCACCCCAACTTCAGCAAGAGCGATGCTGAACTGGCGGATGAATTCCTGCCGCACCTCAAGAAGATCAACCCTGACTTCAATCGGGATTGGGTCAACAAGATCTGGGTCTCCAAAACGGCTTACGCTCAGCCCATTCCGCTGCCAAACCATTCCGCCAATATCCCGGCGATTAAGACACCCATACCCGGTCTGTATTTTGCCAGCATGAGCCAGGTGTACCCTTGGGATCGCGGCACGAACTTTGCCGTGGAGATCGGTCGGCGAGCCGCAAAATTGATGCATCTTGAGAAAAGCGCGGATATCGTGTAGTCTTTCGATTCTTAAAAGACTGATTCCGATTCTGGAATCACTATCCGAATTTTTGAGCATTTTTCGCGGTGATTTTGATGGAAATTATTATGCCTATCTATTGGTAATTTATCATGAATTCAGCCTCCTACACCCATATATGGGGGTAAAAGAGAGGTAGAGTGCCTGCTAATTAGTGGCAGGTGGATTTCTTCCTGAACAGGTATTGAACCAGACCTGATGATGAAAAAGGCAAGAGAATTCTGAATCTTAAAAAATCGTTAATCTTTAAGACTAAAAACCTGAAACCCTGTTGTTGAGTGTTAGAATCTTGTTACTCACTGAGCAAGACAAATTAGTAAAGCTCACAAGTGATGCGAATTTAGAGGTAATCGGATCGCTCAGTTTAACATTGACCAATCACAATCCCCCATAGGAAACGGGAAGGGAGAATGCCCATGAATGCTTACCAGGCATGGCAGGCAACAATCGGACAATTGCAAATGGACCTCTCAAAGGCGAACTTTGACACCTGGGTTCGGAACACACAACTGATCTCCTACGAGGAAGGATCAGGAACTTTTGCCCTTGGTGCCAGCAATGCCTACGCCTGTGATTGGCTCGAAAGCCGCCTGAAGAGCATCATTACTAATAAACTGTCGGGCATAATGGCGCGCCAGGTGAATGTGGAATTCAAAGTCTGGTCTGCGCCGTCTCCGGTGGTGGAAGAGCAAGGTGTTCGGGCTCCCAGAAGGGTGGAAGTGGTGGAGCCCAACACATTCGACACGCATCTCAATCCGCATTACCGCTTCGATAACTTTGTGGTGGGTGCGGCAAACCGCCTGGCACAGGCCGCCAGCATGGCTGTAGCTGAGAATCCAGCCCGGGCTTATAATCCGCTTTTCATCTACAGCGGCGTTGGGCTGGGAAAAACCCACATCCTGCACGCGATCGGCAACGAGGTTGTCACGCAGGGTAAAGTTGTTCTTTACGTTTCATCGGAAGAATTCACCAACGATCTGATCGATGCCATCCGCCACAAAACAACCCCGGCTTTCCGCGAAAAATATCGTCAGGTAGATGTGCTCCTGATCGATGATATTCAGTTTATCGCCGGCAAAGACAGCACTCAGGAAGAATTTTTCCACACCTTCAATGCCCTGCATGGGCAGAACAAACAGATTGTGATCACTTCTGACCGTTCACCCAAGGCGATGGCCACCCTGGAGGAACGCCTGCGCTCGCGCTTTGAGTGGGGGCTGACGGTGGATATGCAAGCGCCAGATTATGAGACGCGCCTTGCCATCCTGCGCGGCAAAGCTGAAATAGCAGGCCGGGACGTCCCGTTGGACGTGATGGAGACGATTGCACGTGCCATTCCCACCAACGTTCGGGAACTTGAGGGTGCCTGGAACCGCGTGAATGCTTATGCCGATCTTAGCGGGCAGAAACTGACCTTGGATCTGGCAAAACACGCCCTTACGGACTATTTGCCACAGAGAACGAGCCTGACGCCGGCTTATGTGGTGGATGTGGTGGCGGACTTCTTCGGCACCACCAAGGACAGTCTGACCGGCAAGAATCGCTCACGCGATGTGGCACTGCCGCGCCAGGTGGCTATGTATTTGCTGCGAGAGGATGGGGGAATCTCGTTGCCGCGTATCGGGCAGGAACTCGGCGGACGCGATCATACCACCGTGATGTATGCATGCAACCGGGTGGCAGATATGATGGAAAGCGATGACCGCATGCGCCGCCAGGTGTCGCAGCTGCGCGAGAAACTCAACAGCCACTACGTGCCGGCGTAGTTGGGGATTCTTCTGTCATCGCGAGGGACGAAGCGAACTAAGTTCTCGACCTCAATAACCCTCAGAGGTTAACGATAACCTGAATTTGTCATCGCGAGGAGCAAAGCGACGTGGCGATCTCCTGTTTCAATGTCTACCCAACAGCAAAGGAGAGATTGCCACACCCCCTTTCTGTCGGCCGCTGAATTTTGAGACCCGATGACGGGGGTTCGCAATGACAAAGAACCTGTCATCGCGAGGAATGGAGCAATCTAGACTCTTGACCTCAAGCACTCTCACACGTTAACGATGGCCTGAATCTGTCATCGCGAGGAGCAATGCGACGTGGCGATCTCTTATTTCTGTGTCTACCCAACAGCAAAGGAGAGATTGCCACACCCCCTTTCTATCGGCCACTGAATTTTGAGACCCAATAACGGGGGTTCGCAACGACAAAGAACCTGTCATCGCGAGGAGCAAAGCGACGTGTCGATCTCTTCTTTCAAGTCTGCCAGAGAGCAAAAAGAGATTGCCACCTCAGATGTTCTCGGTCTACCCAGATTTTAGATTGCTTCACAAAAGAGGTTCGCAATGACAGATTGTTTGTCATCGCGAGGGACGAAGCGATCTAAACTATCGACCTCAGTGAGTATCAATGGTTCATGATTAAACCTTAATCAAACCAGCTTCGCAAAAAAGGAAAGTGATCCTGCTGCCTCAGGTGTTCTCGATCTACCCAGATTTTAGATTGCTTGCGAAATAGCACACTACGTGTCACAAAAGAGGTTCGCAATGACAGGTTGTCTGTCATCGCGAGGGACGAAGCGATCTAAACTATCGACCTCAACGACTCCCAAAGGTTCACGATTACACCCGAATAAAATCTGCCTCGCATGTAATGAACTTGATTCTGCTTCCTCCAGTGTTGTTGGTCACCCCAGATTTTAGATTGCTTTGCAACAGAGGTTCGCAATGACAGGTTTACAGTCATCGCGAGGAGCAATGCGACGTGGCGATGTCTTATTTCTGTGTCTACCCAACAGCAAAGGAGAGATTGCCACACCCCCTTTCTATCGGCCACTGAATTTTGAGACCCAATAACGGGGGTTCGCAACGACAAAGAACCTGTCATCGCGAGGGACGAAGCGATCTAAACTCTCGACCTGAAGGACTCTCAAAGGTTCACAATGACAAAAGACCCCTCAAAGTCACATCCTTCAGGAACCTAATGGAAAATCATGAAATAGGTCATGCCTTTTCAAGCCGATAGCTGGCTTGGAAACCAGCTTTCATCACCCTTCCAGGTCCAAAATCACTGGTTCCTCGTCCACCTTCTCCAGCTCGCCCCAATTGCTGCCAAGCCGTGCTTCTGTGACCAATGGAACGGATAGCTCCAGGGCGTTTTCCATCACTTCCTTGACCACTTTCATGGTCTTTTCGACTTCCGCGTCGGGCACTTCAAAGATCAACTCATCGTGTACCTGCAACAGCATCTGCGTCTTCAGCCCGGCCTTGCGCAGGACCTCCGGCAAACGCACCATGGCAATTTTGATGATATCGGCAGCAGTGCCCTGCACAGGCGCATTGATCGCCTCACGTTCTTCCCTTTGGCGCATCACGTAGTTTGTGCCAGCTTTCAGATTCGGGAAGTAGCGTTTGCGCCCCAGCAGCGTCTCCACGCTGCCGGTTTGGGCGGCTTCAACGCGGGTCTTATCCAGCCAGGCTTTCACCCCCGGGAACTCCTTGAAATATTCCCTGACAAAGTTTTCGGCTTCCGCCAGGGTCAGATCGGTGGTGCGGGTCAAGCCGAAGGGGCTCATGCCGTAAATCAAGCCGAAATTGATGGCTTTGGCATGGCGGCGCTGCTGCTTGGTCACCTGGTCTATCGGCACATTCTCAATGGCGGCGGCGGTGGCGGCGTGGATATCCAGCCCTCTGTGGAAGGCTTCCATCATAGCCTTATCCTGGGCGATGTGCGCCACAATCCGCAGTTCGATCTGGGAGTAGTCCACTGCCAGCAGTTTTTTGCCAGGCGCGGCAATGAATCCCTGCCGAACTTTGCGACCAAGCTCGGTGCGGGTGGGGATGTTCTGCAGGTTTGGGTTTTGCGAGGCTATGCGCCCTGTGACAGTGCCGGTCTGGTTAAAGGTGGTGTGCACCCGCCCGGTGTTGGGGTTCACCTGCTGTGGCAGTGCTTCCACGTAGGTGGATTGCAGCTTGGTCAGTTCGCGGTAGTTCAAAACCAGGTCAATGATCGGATGGATGCCCTTCATTTCTTCCAAGACGCCTGCGGCAGTGGAAAACTTTCCGCTGCTGGTCCTTTTGGTGACGTCTGGTGGGTCGAGCGCCAGCTTCTTGAAGAGCACATCGGAAAGCTTTTGGGTGGAGTTGATGTTGAATTCTTCGCCAGCCTGTTGGTAAATTGCCTGCTCAAGCTTGTGGATCTCCTGCCCGAGTTCGTGCGAGAATTGGTCAAAGAGCGGCAGGTCCAACAGGATGCCAGCCTCTTCCATGTCCGCCAGGATCGGGATGAGCTTGACCTCGATATCTTGGTTGAGTTTCTCCACGCCGTGGTCTTGCAGGTCAGCTTCCAAAAGCGGTACCAGCCGCAGGGTCATAACGGCATCAGCAGCGGCATAGGGCGCTGCTTTGGCGATGGGCACCTGTGCCATGGTGATCTGGTTTTTGCCTTTGCCAATCAGAGTCTCGATCAGGGTCATTTCCACCCCGAGCCGTACCCAGGCTAAGGCTTTCAGACCCAGGTGGCGCGAGTTGGGAGTGATCAGCCACTCGGCAATCATAGTATCGAAGGTGATCGGGCTGACCTCGATCCCCACCTGGCGCAGTACTAACAGATCGTACTTGGCATTGTGTGCCACTTTGCCGATTTTTGGGTCAGTCAGAAGTGGTTTCAAGGCAGATAGCGCTTCTTCCAATGGCAGTTGTTGGCCTTTGTCATGCCCAAGTGGGATGTAGTAGCCTTTTTCCGGGCTGCCTGCCAGCGAAATGCCCACCAGTTGGTCCTGCAGGGGATCGATCCCGGTGGTTTCGGTGTCAAAAGCGATCATCGGGGCTTTTTTGAGGTCAGTCACGCAAGTTTTCAACTTCTCAGGGCTGTCTACGATGACGGTTTCGAATTCCGTATCAAGCGGCTCTGTCGGTTCAGGATATGCTGCAGCGGGTTCACTGCCAAAGAGGTTTCCCTGCTCTGCTTGAGGGTTCAACGTAGGTTTGAGGCGCTGATTGAGCTTTTTCAGACGCTGGGTCAGCGTGCGGAACTCAAGCTCGTGGAACAGCTTCTCCACGGCGAGGGGGTCAAAACGATCAGGTTTTGCCTGTTCGAGGTCGAGCGTGACCGGCAGGTCAGTACGAATGCGCGCCAAATTCTGGCTCAGGTAGGCGGCATCCTTGCCTGCTGCCAGATCTTTTCCGGCTTTTCCTGTGATCTCTTCCAGGTGGGCATAGATATTATCCAGGTTGTCGTATTCATGGATTAACTTCACGGCAGTCTTCTCGCCCACACCCCTCACGCCAGGGATGTTATCCGAAGGGTCGCCCCGCAGCGCTTTGTAGTCCACGACCTGTTCCGGCAAAACGCCCAGCTTGGATTCAACATCCTCTGGAAAGTAATCCTCATTTGAGCCGCTTTTGTTGGGCAGGGAAACCACGATGCGGTTGTTCACCAATTGCAACAAGTCGCGGTCGCCGGTGATGATCTTGACGCCCAATCCTTGCTTGGTGCTTGCCCAGGTGGCGAGGCTGCCAATGACGTCATCAGCTTCGTAATTCTCCACCTCGATGCGCGGAATGTTGAAGCTGTCTACCATTTCACGGATGCGTTCGATTTGCCCGCGCAGGTCATCCGGCATTTTGGCACGGGTGCCCTTGTATTCGGGGTACATCTCGTGACGAAAGGTTTTTCCGGTATCGAAAGAAACGGCAAGGTAATCAGGCTCCTCTTGTTCAAGCAATTTCAGCAGCATGCTGGCAAAGCCGTAGACGCCGGCAGTAGGCTCACCCGAGCTGGTTGCCCAGCGTGTGGAACCCCCGGAAGTCAGGGCAAAGTAAGCGCGGTATGCAATGGCGTGACCGTCGAGCAGATAGAGAATTTTGGGCATGAGCACCTCTTTAGAAGATTTGGAACCAGTAAGGCCAGTAGAGCGCTTGCGTGGCAGACTGGGCTGAAGTTGGGGTGGTTTGCGTTCGGCTGACGCGCACAGGGTGGGTGTGGTTTTCGGCGTCTTGGGCGTATTTTGAACTGGCAGCAGCCTGGATGAATTCCGCCAGCACGGCTTCTTCATGGCTGCTGAGACCGCCGGTTTTTGGCACACTCAAAGTTTTGAGCTCTTCCATAGCCCTGGCAGCCTGGTTTCGCAGGGAAGAAAGGCGAATAGAAGCAGGGAAGATCAGGCAAACCTGCTTTTTATCCGGCAGGAAGTCGCTATAGACCAAGCAGGGCTGTTCGTTCACCCTGCGCGCGTTGATCTTTTGGGGTGTGGGGGACGGCGGAAAACCCTCCAGGGATGTCGGCAGCAGCGAGCCGCTCGAAGCTTCGAGGCTGTTGCCCTCAAAGACCATCACACCCAGTAACCCTTCAGGGTAGCTGGGGCGATACTTATTCAGAACGGTCTGATAGTTGGTCTGCTGTTCCGGAGTGGTCATGAACCGCCTTTCACCTCGCTTAAGTGTAGCATTCGCAGGCGCTGGAGGCAAGTTTTTATCAGGTCGGCACAGGGCTCGCTTAAATCAGGAGTTGTTGCCAAACAAAGGAGATTTCATTCCCAGAAAATCTTAATTGCCTGGAAATAGTGGCTTATAGTGGTCAGCCGTTGTCCCCTCCAGCGAAGCGAAGATCGCAGATCTGTGTGGCGCAGCAAAAGGGAGAAGGGGGCTAGGGGGTGTCTTTACTGATTCATGAGTATTCTGGTTTGTAAATAAAAATTTGAACAGGGTGCAATTACTCTGCAGGCAGGGACAACTATTCGACAAGTTTTGGTCCTTTAACAATTAGTAGTGTTATCATTTCCTATAGTAGAAACAGGAGGTAGTGAATGCTTCAGGATTTTCTTCAAGCTTATGTCAAGAAATATGGTTTTTCGGGATACACCGAACTTCGCGCGCAGCAGAACCGCAATCGCTCCGTGGTGATGCTCAATGGCAGCCTGACTGCCAACAACAGCGGCACCAGCCGGGGTCTTTCGGCGCGGGTAGTCAAGGGGGGCGCCTACGGCTTCGCCTCTGGCACTGGATACAGCGACGACATCGAAGCGATCGCAAAAGTGGTCCAAACCGCCAGCAGCCACGCCGCATTTTTGGATAGCCGCGTTCAGCGCGGCAAGCCGGACTTCGCTGCCAACGCGCCTTTCACCCGCAAGGACGGGCTCGAGCATGATGTGCCGGTGGAGCAGAGTTACCTGCTGGGCATCGTGGATGAACTCGACAGTTACATTGCCGAGCGGTTTCCGAAGCTGCTCAGCCGGCGGATTTTCGCCCGCGTGCTCGACATGGAGAAACTGCTCTACACCAGCGACGGCGTGGTTTCGCATTCGTATGTTCCGCGCTCGAACGTTTACGTTTTCATGACCACCCAGGACAAAGACGGTCAGCCCGTGGAGCTCTATGACGTCATGGGCGGTTATGGCAATTTTTTGAACATTTTTCCCAAGGCTGAGGACCTTTTTGGCAAGCTCGAAAAGCAATACGAGCAACTGATCCTCAAGGCTGAAGGTGTTTACGCCAAACCTGGTATCCAGACAGTCATCCTGGATTCGGACCTGGCAGGCATCCTGGCGCATGAGGCTGTCGGGCATACCGTGGAAGCAGATTTTGTGGAAACTGGCTCAGTGGGCGGTCCGATGTTCGGCAAGCAGGTTGCCAGCGAAAAGGTCAGTCTGGTGGATATTGCCCATACTGCCTTTGGCAAGTTGGCACCCGTGCCGGTCTTTGTGGATGACGAAGGCACGCTGGCTCAGGACCAGATGTTGATCGAAAATGGCATCCTCACAGGCTACATGCACAACAGAGAATCAGCCCTGAAATACGGGCATACGCCTAATGGCAACGCCCGAGCTTATGATTTCTCTGACGAACCTCTGATCCGCATGCGCAACACCTGCATCCTGCCCGGCACGGATAAGCTGGAGGATATGATCGCTTCAGTCGAGGATGGCTATTACTTCACTGACATGAACAACGGTCAGGCGGATTCGACCGGCGAGTTCATGTTTGGTGTGCCGATGGGCTTTGAGATCAAGAACGGCAAGCTTGGGCGGGCAGTCAAGGACACAACCGTTTCGGGTGTGGCGTTCGAGGTGCTCAAAACTGC
>DJGU01000071.1:18031-22516 GCA_002432795.1 Anaerolineaceae bacterium UBA5838 | reverse complement strand
ATCAATGTGGGAGGTCGGTCATGAAGCAGGCATTCGAAGTGAGAGATAAAGCGCTGCTCGAGGCAGCTGAGTTGATCCTGGCAGAAGTCAAGGCAATCGGCGCGGATGAGGGCGAGACCTGGGTGAGCCGCAGCGCGCTGACGGAGGTCTATTACGAACTCGGAAAAGTCAGCATGGTGCGCACGGTTTTTTCGGACAAGGTCAGCCTGAAGCTGCTGAAGGATAAGCGTAAAGGCAGCACCACCCTCAACAGCTTTGCTCCGCAGGATATCCGTCTTGCGGTAGAGGAAGCATGGCAGGCGGCGCAGTCGGCTGCCCCGGACGAGGCGGAAGGGATCGCCGAGCTCCAGGAGAACCTTAGCTTTTCTGCCGGCGAAGAGCACCCCGACCTGGATGCCATGTATGGGCAGTTGGAGCAGCTTTTGAAGGACGTCAGGCAGGACTTTCCAAAGATCAGTTTTGATTCGATCGGCATTGAGCACAATTTCGGAGAGAAGCTCTATGCCAACACCAATGGCGTCCGACTATCTGAGCGGAGGGGTCTCTACCAGCTGAGCAATATGTTCATGGCTAAAGAGGACGGCAAAACCTCTTCGTTCAATTACTTTGCCACGGTCTACGAGAATCCTGCTGACCGTGTCTGCGAAGAGAAGCGGGTCAGGCGAATGTTGGATGAGACCCAGCGTCAGATTGTGACGGAACAGTTTGCGGGCAGTTTTGAAGGTGACCTGGTCATCACGCCAGGCTGCCTTGAAAACATCCTCTATTACGTGGCGGACACCTACCTTGAGGATGGAGCCTTGATCTCCGGAACCAGCCCCTGGAAAGACAAGATCGGCGAGCAGGTGGCCAGCCCACTGATCAATTTTGAATTGGTCGCGGAGCATCCCGAGCTGCCAGGCACGAGTATGCTGAGCGGTGATGGCTATGTGGCTGAGAACATGCCCCTGATCGAAAAGGGTGTGCTCAAGAATTTCATCCTCAGCCGTTACGGCGCTGCCCGAACAGGCTTGCCGCGTTCTAAAAACAGCGGAGGTACCTACGTGCTTGCTAATGGCGACACACCGCTGGAAGAAGTGATCTCCGGGGTGGAGAGGGGCATCCTGATGGGCAGATTCTCAGGCGGGAACCCTGGCCCGGCGGGTGATCTGAGCGGCGTGGCTAAAAATAGCTTCTTGATCGAAAACGGGCGGATCACCAAGCCCCTGAGCGAGGTGATGATCTCCGGCAACCTGGCAGATATGCTGCGCAACACGGTTGCAGTCAGCCAGGAACGCGAAAACTCAGGCTATTGGCTTCTGCCGTGGATCAGAGTAAAGGGCGTAACCATTTCGGGCAAGTAGCATTGGAATATGATGTTTAGGAAAGATAACGCGGGATCTTGCAAACCCCGCGTTTTTGATGCTGTCTGAAGGGAAGATCAGGCAGCAGCTGGACTTACGCTTAGCCGTACGGAGGGGGCTTGCTCCCTCCCCAACACAGCTAATCGGAACGGTGCTCAATCGACAAACAACCAACCAAGGTAGGGAAGGGGCTTGACCCCTTCCGGAATTGTCCGACTCGGCAGGTTCTGTGCTTTCATCGGAAATATTTTATTAGGGCATTGGTGGCGGCTGGACCAAGGCCCAGCCGTACGATTGTTCCTCCTCCGCAACACAACCAATCGGAACGGCACAAGACCGTTCCAACGATAGTCTTTGACCATGGACCGGCTATAATTGGCTTATTATTGCAACCGAGGAGGTTCTGCTATGCTCAATCCTGAAATCCAAAAGAACCTGATCGCTGAGGGGCGCAATTTCATAAAAAGCTTTTCCGCCAGCCCTTATGACAACTTTGTGTCAGACCAACAGCTGAAGTTGCCGCAACCTCCGCTGGTAAAAGCGCCCATGACCGAACAAGCCCTGCCGCTTCCAAGGAATTTCGAGGATCTTGACCTGCGGCAGGATTTCATTGCCTTGCTGACCGAGCGCAGGAGCTCGCGGGTCTACACCCAACAGCCCATCAGCCTGCTGCAGCTTTCCTTCATGCTTTGGGCGACGCAGGGGATCAAAGACATCCGCGGCAAATCTTATGCCACTCTGCGCACGGTTCCTTCGGGCGGCGCGCGCCACGGTTTTGAAACCTACCTGCTGGTGCAGCATGTGGAAGGTTTGCAGCCGGGAGCGTACCACTATCTGCCCCTGGGTCACCAGCTTGAATTCTTGCATGCGGTGGAAGACCTGCCTGCCGCGATATCCCTCTCCCTCGAAGGGCAAAGTTGGGCTTCCAAAGCCAGTGTGGTCTTTTATTGGAGTTTTTTGCCCTATCGCTGCGAATGGCGTTACGGTATTTGGGCGCACCGGGTTGCCTTGATCGATGCCGGTCATGTCGGTCAGAACCTGTATCTGGCCTGTGCCGCGCTTGGACTGGGCACTTGCGCCATCGCCGCCTTCGATCTGGCAGTTTGCGACGCCCTGTTTGGGTTGGACGGCGAGGAAGAGTTTACGGTTTACGCCTCTCCGGTTGGCACGATATCCCCTGCTGATCAGAAGTCTGAAAAAGCCTTCTACCAGTTTGTGGAAGACGAAGGTTTGTAGAAAAACGCTGCTTTGCTTGTATAGCCGGGCAGTTTCATCCGGCCTTCAATTTTGGTAGGATTGATGGCAATATGAGAGGATTAGCAAGCGGGAGCAGCGGACGCAATTCTGTTCGGCTCGGTTACAATTTGGTAACCCGAAAAAACAAAGAGGTTGTCAATGATCAGACGTGACAAAATCAACTATTATCTCGACCTTGCTGAAACAGTCAGTCAGCGCGGAACCTGCCTGCGAAAGCAATACGGCGCGGTGATCGTCAAGAACGATGAGGTCATTTCCACAGGTTATGTGGGCGCGCCGCGCGGAAGAGCCAACTGTATTGACCTTGGCTACTGCATCCGCGAGAAGTTGAGAGTCCCGCGTGGGGAACGCTATGAATTGTGCCGGAGTGTGCATGCCGAAGCAAATGCCATCATCAGTGCCTCGCGTGATCGCATGCTGAACAGCACGCTTTACCTGACGGGCATCGACATAAAAGACAATGATTATGTGAAGAACGCAAATCCCTGCTCGATGTGCAAACGCTTGATCATCAACGCGGGGATAGAGCAGGTTTTTATTCGTGACGATAAAGATCATTACCGCCGGGTTGCCGTGCAAGAATGGATCGATAACGACGAATCCCTGACCGGTGAGTTTGGCTACTGATTTTATAAGGATTAGAAAAAATGAAGTTAAGAAAAGTAACGCGTGTTGTGCAGGGCAAGCCGGCTGTTGATGGCGCCGGCGTCCGCCTCAACCGGGTGTTGGGGGGCAGTACCATCGAGGATTTTGACCCCTTCCTGATGTTGGATTCTTTTGACTCGCGCAACCCCGATGACTACATAAGGGGCTTCCCGACCCATCCCCATCGCGGGATTGAAACCATTACCTACCTGGTGGCGGGTGAGCTCGCGCATGAGGACAGCCTCGGCAACAAGGGGCTGATCACCTCAGGCGCCTGCCAGTGGATGACGGCTGGCAGCGGTATCCTGCACCAGGAAATGCCGCAGGAAGCTGAGCGCCTGCTGGGGCTGCAGCTGTGGCTGAACCTGCCCGCAGCTGAAAAAATGACCAATCCAAAGTATTTTGACATCGAGCCGCAGGATGTGGGTTTGGTGGAAGGAAATGGCGGATTCGTGAAGGTCATTTCCGGCGAATACGAAGGCATCCGAGGAGTGACCCCGCACCACATCCAGGCGACACTGCTGGATGTGAAGCTGGATGAGGGTCAGAGCATTGAGATTCCCGTAAAAGCAAACGAGACCGTCTTTGTATTCCTGATCGAAGGCGCGGGCATGCTCGATGGAGAGATTTTTGAAGAGAAAACAGCTTTGCTGTTGGGTGATGGTGAAATGGTGGAAGTCAGCGCTTTGCCGGGCGAGGTCTTGCGTTTCATCCTGGCCTCGGCGCCACCGTCGCATGAGCCGCTTGCCTGGGGCGGACCGATTGTGATGAACACGCGCGAAGAACTGCAGCTGGCTTTTGACGAACTCAGAGCTGGAACATTTATCAAGTAAGAAGGAGCAACCATGAAGAAATTTGATATTGTGGTGTTAGGAGCAGGACCCGGCGGTTATGTCGCGGCGATCAAAGCTGCGCAACTTGGCAAAAAAGTCGGCATTATCGAGAGGGAATACCTGGGTGGTGTGTGCCTGAACGTTGGCTGTATCCCCTCCAAAGCGCTTTTGAGGAACGCCGAACTGGCGCATCTCTTGCGCAATGAAGCAAAGGATTTCGGCATCAGCTTCGACAACCTCCAGCTTGATTATGGCGCGGCCTACAAGCGCAGCCGGCAGGTGAGCCAGCGGCTGACCAAGGGCGTCAGTTTCCTGATGAAAAAGAACAATATCGAGGTCATCAATGGCGAAGGCAAATTAACGGCTCCGGGTAAGATCCTGGTGACGCTCACGGATGGCGGCGAAGA
>DJGU01000071.1:2416-17974 GCA_002432795.1 Anaerolineaceae bacterium UBA5838 | reverse complement strand
TCCGCTGTGATCATTGGCGGTGGAGCAATCGGGATTGAGTTTGCGACGGTGTGGAGCGGCTACGGCGTGGAAGTGAGCGTGGTGGAAATGCTCCCGCACATTCTGCCAAATGAAGATGAAGAAGCCGCCGCTGAGCTTGCCAAAGCCCTCAAAAAACGCGGCGTGAAAGTGCATGCCGGCACGAAGGTCAAGAGCGTTGAGGCTACGGAGACTGGCATCAGGGTGCTAATCGAGAGCGAAAAGGGTGAAGAGACCCTCGAAGCTGAGGTGACCCTCGTGGCAGTGGGCTTCAAACCCAATTCCAGGGGTATCGGTCTGGAAGAGGTGGGCGTCGAGACCGATAAGCGCGGCTTTGTGGTGGTGGATGAACGCATGCAAACCAATGTACCCGGCATCTGGGCCATCGGCGACCTGACAGGGAAACTGCTGCTTGCCCACACTGCTTCAACGATGGGAATCATTTGCGCCGAGAACATCGCTGGTAAAGAACCGCGTACCCTGGATTACCGCATGATCCCACGCGCAACCTATTCCTCGCCGCAAGTGGCGTCCTTTGGCTACACCGAGGCGCAGGCGAAGGAAGCGGGCTTTGCGGTGAAGGTTGGAAAGTTCAACTTCCAGGCTAACGGTAAGGCACTCGGCCTGGGAGAGTACCAGGGCTGGGCGAAGATCATCACTGATGAAAAGTATGGTGAGATTTTGGGTGCCACAATCGTAGGACCTGATGCCTCCGAATTATTGCCTGAGCTGGTCCTGGCGCAAGGGAACGAACTCACGGTAGAGGAAATTGCCCACGCTGTGCATGCCCATCCAACGCTGGCAGAAGCAGTTATGGAAGCGGCCGAAGCCGCGCTTGGCAGCGCGATCCATAGTTAGGGTAAGGTAGAATAACAAAACGGGATGAGGCCTTTTACCTCATCCCGTTTTTTGTTTGTGATCGTGCCGCCTGTGCCCACCGTGAAACGGATGGGTAGCCTCACCTGCACTGGTTTTTAATCCAGGGGGACCGAGCACGGCACCTGACCGTAGGTCTCCAAATTAGGCGAGGTGATATACCCGTAGGGCGAGCTTGGAAGCACTGCGAATATCATCACGCAGAGACCTTGGTATTCTTCCAATCCGTCATCACATCATCGATTGTTCACACGGCGGATTGAGGGCACGTTACGTGTTTTCCATCACAATGTTGATGGTGCCCTCAACCCCGCCCTACGATTTTTGGTCCTCGTGAAGAGCTGGTTCCGCAGTTCATCTCAGGTCAGAATTTCCCGTCCCGGACTCACGATTATGCTATACTTTATCCATGAAATCAGCGGCTGGTTCTCATTGCTGTGCATTTAAGAAGACCTGTTTTGAAGGAAGGGTCTAAGGCGAAAGCATGCTTTCTACCCTTTCTCTGAATGACCAGCTCGCCCTTGCTCTTGGAATCGCAGGGCTTCTCTTCCTGCTGATAAACCTGTTACTGCTCAAAAGAAACCAACCCAAACATATCCCCGAACCCTCTAAAGAAGCTGTCGAAGATCTGCTGCATGTCTCTTCTGAGCAGGGCAAGCGCCTGGTGGTCGGTTTGGGACACGCCCTTACCAATGCCAGCTTTGACCTGGCTGGGGCTTCCGGCTTGAACCTGCAGCGGGCTTTGCTGAAGCGCTCGCTTTTCAACGATCACCCACTCCAATCTTTTAGCGGTGACGGGACTCTGGCCTGCGTGAGCCGCATGGTGGTGCACGGAGCCTATCACGGCGCACTGGCGAGCGAACTCTTCCGCGATTCCCTCAGCCAGTTGAGTGGCACGAGCCCCCTGGCATACACCGCCAGCCTGGTCAATCAAATTCCCGACGGCTCTAATGCCGGCTTGCTGCTGGCAGGTCAGATGAGCCCACTGATGCTGCTGGTGCTCGATCAGGCTGACCGCCAGGTGCTTCCAGCAATCAGTGCCCTTTCTTCACTAAGCGGACAAGCGGCGGGCTTCTTCGGAAATTCCTTGAATCTGATGGGCGAGGATGTTTTTAACGCCGCCGGCAAACTTGACCAGCGGAAGTCAGTACCGGCGAGCTTGAGCGCACAGGACTGGCTGCGCATTGCGATCAGTATCGGCTTGCTGTTGGGCGCGATCCTGAAGATGGGGGGAGTGCTGCCATGAAGCGCCTGCTACCCCTAATTGTTGGTGCTCTAAGCGGCCTGGTTGTGTTGGCTGCGATGTTTTTTGTCCCCCAGGGCAGCGCCATCCTTTCAGCGGTCTTGAACTGGGTGATTGCAGTCGCTTCCGTAGCGCTGCTTGTAGCGATTGCCAGCCTGGTGCTTACGCACCTACGCTTCATTGCTAAAGGCAAAAAGGGCTTTTTGCTCAGTATCGTCCTGGTGGTCAGCTTCATAACCACGCTGGCTTTGGGTATTCTGCTCGGCGTGGATAACCCGATCTTTCTAAGATTAGTTGGCGCGATCATCCGACCTATTGAGACCGCCTTGCTGGGGCTGGTAGCCTTGGTGATGATGAGTGCCGCGATGAAGATTTTCCGTGAGAGAGGCTGGTCCGCGCTGACGGTTTCTTTTGGCATCAGCGCGATTGTTTTCCTGATCCTCGGGCTTGGCTTCCTGCAAAATCTAAAGATCCCTGTGCTAAACGAAGCCATTCGTTTCGTGGAAGGTCTGCCGATGATCGGCGCGCGCGGTTTGCTGATTGGGATTGGGATTGGGCTGCTGATGATGGCGTTCAGAGTGTTGTTTGGCATGGAAGGGTCCGGTAATGACTGAAGATCATGCTGAACTCAACCTGTGCCCAAACTGTGGCAAGGAAAATCTGCCAATGGCGACCCGCTGCGTGCACTGCGGGTCGGATATGGAATCCCTGTTTACTATTTTCGGGCAATCTCAAGATCCAGATGAACAATCGGAAGACTCCCTGCCCGACATTATTGAAGAAATCCGCAATGACCCTTCCCTGAAAACACCCGCTGAGGTTGCGCCAATCCCAGAGATTCAACCAGCTGAGCAAATTGATGAATCATTGCTCAACTCAGAAGAATTACCTGACTGGTTGGCGAAGGTGCGGGAACGCGCCCAGGAAGAAGAGGATGCCATTGGCGATTTGGCAAGCAGCACGATCGCCATGGATGTGGCTCGCAGCGAGGAAGCTTCAGCAGGCGTGGAAGAGGAGTTCAACGCCTGGATCAACCGTATCCGTGAGAAAAGCCAGCAGGAAAACAGCGTTCGGGCGCGTCAACTGCCAGATGACAGCGAAGATCCTGACCAGGTGCCGGATTGGCTTCAGCGTATCCGCGCCCTGCGACCGCAGTCCGAAGAAGAAATCACGCATGAAGTCAAAACCAACCCCAGCTATGTGGATGAGATGCCGCGGGAATGGACAGACGAAGCTCTGGAGGAGCTTCGCCGGCAAGCCCTGGCGGAAGATCAGGAGCAGG
Organism: Anaerolineaceae bacterium UBA5838; assembly: GCA_002432795.1. Classification (GTDB taxonomy): domain Bacteria; phylum Chloroflexota; class Anaerolineae; order Anaerolineales; family Anaerolineaceae; genus Mesolinea. Next base: position 14,555 of record DJGU01000071.1, on the reverse strand, counting down.
AAACAGAACCACTGACTCCTGCCAGCACGATTTCTGATGAACGAGAGTTGCCTGCCGAGCCCGAAATGGAAGAACTCAGCGAGCCGGTTCAGAAAGAACCTGAGCTGCTCGAAGAAGATTTCCATAACATCCCGGATGATGAGGAAGAGCTTCAAGAGCTGCTTCCCGAAGATGATCTAAGCCACTCAAGCGAAGCTGAAGAAACGATTGCTGAAGAAGCAATGGAAGACACACCGGAGCCTGGAGAAATCGTAGCACCGCAAGATGAACCAGATACCCTGGTAAAGGAAGCTCTGGAAGAACCCGGGCAAGGTATTCCGCAGCAGGGTGATATTCAGCCGGAAGAACCTGAACCTGAGGAGTCTGTATCTGAGAAAGTGCCCGAAGAAGCTCCCATTGAACCGGTTGAACTGGAGTTATCACCTGAGGAGCAGGATAAGGAGCCTGAGGAAGAGGAACAGCCAACAGACAGTGCTGCTGTGCCCCCCGATTTACTGCTGCTGCGCGATCAGCAGAATCGTGCCAGTTTGCTGGCGTCTCTGATCGAACAGGAAGGGCGTGTCACAGCCGGTAAGCAGGCGATTCAAAAGCCTTCTGGCAGGGGGGGGCGCCTTGCAGTGGCTTTGCTGCTTCTCATCGGGCTGGTTGTCTCGATCCTGATTGGTCCTGCTGCCATGCCCGCAGATGCTCCCAAAAGCATTCCGGCAATCGCACTGAGTGATCAAATTCAAACATTGACTGAAAACGATGAGGTCCTGATCGTGCTGGATTATCAGGCCGCGACCAGCCGTGAGCTCGAAGCCCTTGCGGCCCCTCTGCTCGAGCAACTGCACACGCAGGGTGCCAATCTTGCCTTCCTGACCACCCAACCATCCGGTTTGTTCCTGGCGCAATCGCTCCTGGAGCAGGCAGGGCTGGCGGAGGATACGCAGGTGGAATATCTGCCTGGCAGCTACCTGAGCTTGATAAGCCGGGCAATGAATCCCGCGATTTCAGATGGTCAAGGCGCTCTCTCCCAGGTGCAAGACCTGCGTTCGTTCCGTCTGGTATTGTTGGTGAGCGACTCCGCAGACAATATCCGCGGTTGGCTGGAGCAAATTGCTCCCTGGATTGAGAGTTTGAACTTTGCGGCTGTCACTACCCAGATGGAAGCCCCGGTGCTTTTGCCTTATTTCGACTCAGGCCAGCTTGTTGGTTATGCTGCGGGCATTGCTGATGGAAATATAGGTTCACAACCCGTGTTTAGCTATCGCGCCTATCGGGTTGGTCTGCTGCTGATGTTGGTGATGTTGCTGCTGGGGATGATCTCAAAAGGTGAAGCGGATGCTATTCAAAGAGAAGAGGAGCGAGCTGAATGAACCTGCCTGAGCTGATCACCCTGATTATCAGTGTCGCCCTGACGTTGATGGTCTTCAGCTATATCCTCGGAGACCGGCTTTTCTTTGGGATTGCCACCCATATTCTGATTGGGGTCAGTGCTGGTTTTCTGGCGTTGGTGGCGATTCAAAAAGTCATTCTGCCTTACCTGATCCTTCCCTTAGCTGATCCAGATGGTTCGGGCTTTTGGCTGGCGCTGGTACCCTTGGTGCTTTCGATCCTGCTGGTCCTGACGCTTTTCCGGCGAGGCATCCAGGCTGGCGCTATCCCACTGGCGTTTCTGGGGGGCGTAATGGCAGCACTGGCAATCGTTGGGGTCACACGCGGCACGCTGGCACCGCAGATCCTGAGCATGCTTGGTCGCTTTGAACCTGCCCAACTGATGCGTGAAGCTCAGCCTCAATGGTCTGCCATCCTGGAAGCCCTGATGATTCTGCTCGGCGTGATATCTGTTTTGTTTGTCTTCCACCATCGCGGGCAGTCGAAAGCCGGCGAGTTGGTCCGACCCGTCTTCCTCGAAGGGGTTGGCAGCATCGGACAGATTTTCATTGGGATCACCTTTGGAGCTCTTTTTGTCGGGCTTTTCAGCTCTGCCCTGATCGCGCTGATCAGCAGCCTCTCTGAGATTATTCGATTTATTAGCTTGTGGTTTTAGAGGATAACGTGCCAAAGACCTGTCTCAGCATCGATATCGGAAAAAATCAGACACAAGCCTGGCTCTTCGCACTGAAAGAGGGTATGTGGGCGGTTGAGGCGAATTCCAGCGTTCCGACCGTGATTGAAGGCGACGGCTCTCAGTTCCGCAAGAGTATTCAGACCCTCCTGAGCCAAATCGAACAATCCAACGATGTCAGTCTGCTCGACGACCGCGGACAAATCACAGATATCCAGCGCTTGGAAGGCGCTCCTGCTTTTGTTGGGATGAGCCTGGCTGCTGGCAAGCCTATCCGAGCTGCTCTGATCGGTCTTTCCGAAGCCTACTCCATCGCGCCTTTGCGCCGGCTGGTAAGTTTGTTTAACTGCGAGGTGGTACTGGAAGTCAATCTCCAGGATAACCTGAACGCATCAGCTCAGCTTGAGCGGCTGCTCACCAGCGACATTGAGTTGTATGTGATTAGTGGGGGCGTAAACGGCGGCGCTCAAAAAACACTCAAGGCGGCAATTGAAAACCTGCGCCTGGTCTATCACCTCATCCCCCGCACTGTCCGGCCTCAAATTGTCTATTGCGGCAACCAGGACCTGGCAGAATACGCTCAAAGCGAGATCGAAGCCGGACTCGACATGCACCTAGCGAGCAATATTCAGACTAACCCCGGGCAGGAAGACCCAACCCTGGTCTGGAAGGCAATGCTGGCGGCTTTTGAACGTCTGCAGTTTCAGCAGATTCCCGGCCTGGCAGATATTGTCAATGATCTGCACACCCGCGTGATCCCCAGTGATTTTTCGGCTGGCAGAATGGTGCGCTATCTGGAACAAAGCAGCGAAAACGGAAAAGGCGTGTTGATGCTGCGTGTTGACTCGGATTCCGTAAGTGTAATTGCGGCGCGGGATCAGAGACTCAACGGCATCAATCATCGGCTTCAAGTGACTGACGCGCTTTTGGATACAGCAAGAGGGCTCTCCAACCAGCTGACGGATGTGAACAGCTTCGCGACTTATATTTACAACCGCACGCTATTCCCGGATTACACGCCTGCCACGCTTGAAGATCTGGGCATCGAACAGGCCTGGGCGCGCGTTCGCATCCGGGAAGCTTTGAACGCGCTGCAGAAATTGGATCCCCACTTCGGGTATAACCTCAGCCTGGGTTTGATGCGCGCTTATGAACCAATCATCCTTTCGGGATCTGAAATGCACCGATCATTGCCGCACCAGTGCTTGATGATCGCGCTGGACAGCATCTTGCCGCATGGGATTACGACTATCCTGCAGGATGAGCGGCAGCTTTTAACTGCCCTGGGCAACCTTGCGCCTTACGATCCCCTCCTGCCTGTGCAGGTAATGGACACGGAGGTGTTTACCAATCTGGCAACAATCATCACCGTAGATACACTGGCGGCTGAAGGCCAGAAGGTGCTCCAGATTGAGGTTGATGAAGGCGAACAGACGCCCAGGCTCTTCCACAAAATTCAAATGGGCGATCTTAAGCGCATTGAAACCCTGCTGAATGGTAAAACCGAACTCTATCTTGCCCCTGAGGATGAGAGTGATGTTGGCATGGGGATACCCGGGCTTGGCGGCTGGGTAGGCGTAATGAACTCAAAGGTGGGGGTAGTGGTTGACGCGCGCGGCAGACCGCTGAAATTGCCCGTGGATGAAATTGCCCGTGCAGAAGCCCTGCGCAACTGGCTCTGGGAACTGGGAGGATAAACATGCGCAAAGTAATTATCCGATCCGGTCAGCCAGTCTATAAACAAGTCCGCCTTTCACAGCCGGGGACCGTTCTGGTGCGTACCGGGCAGGAAGTGAAGGTGGGTGATGTGCTGGCTGAAGCAGTCATTCCGGAGGAGTTCCAGGTTTTTGACATTGTGAATCACCTAAAAATCCATCCAAGTCGCTTGGATCAGCATCTCAAAAGAATGAATGGCGAACCGGTAAGTAAGGGCGATGTGATTGCTCAAAAACCCGGTTTGATTACCCGCATCTTCAGAGCTTCCCAGGACGGGCGAATCGTTTCGCTGCGGGAAGGGCGGGTAACCCTGGCGATGGGAGAGCGAAAGCTGCAGGTGACGGCCCCGATTGCAGGTACTGTGGTGGAGCTGATCCCGGGGTTTGGGGCAGTTATCGGTCTGGCTGGCAGCCTGATCCAGGGCGTTTGGAGCAACGGTCTGAATGCCAGCGGCAGTTTTACTCGTTTGGAATTTGACTTTAATGACCCCCAACAAAGAGGTCGTTTACCGGAACTGAAAGACAAAATTGTTTTTTCAGGAGCGATTATTACCTTTGAGCGATTCCGTCTACTCCTGGCAAAAAAACCGACCGCGATCGTCTTACCTTCACTGATGCCCGCACTGGTCCATGAAGCGCTTAATAGCACTGTCGCCGTAATGAGCTTGAATGGCTTTGGGGATCAGGAAATTGACCCTGTAAGCCTCGGTTTGCTTGAAAAGATGCAGGATCAGGAAGTGTTTTTACTTTCCGACGGCATTGGTCAAGCGGCTGAATTAGTTCTGCCGGGCGAGGCAGGGAAAAACTCCGCGCTCTTTGATGAGGAAGTCTCACTGGGGGTGGGCAGCCGGGTGCGGCTGCTTGGAGAGCCCTATTTGGGCAGCACCGGGCGGGTTTTGGAGCTGCCGGAACATCCGGAGCGTTTTGCAAGCGGTTTGATGGCTAAAGTCGCGGTGGTGGAACGCCAGGATGGCGCGCTTATCCGCGTGCCAATCACAAATCTCCTGCTGATGGATGTCACAGCCTAAGGATTGATCACCTCAAGATAGCGAGTGGAAACCCAGCCGATTCCTCCATCTGGCGCCACAATCTGATCCCAGGTTATTCCCTGGTTTGTTTCCTGAACACCCGTCAGCCAAACGATATCATCGAAGTTGACATATGCAAGTACATAGAATGATGGGGAGGGACCCTCACGAATGACCAAACCGTTCGGGGCAGTCACGCGGGCTGAAGTGTAAGCCAGGACGGTCGCTGTTGGTTCCGGACTCGGAGTGGGTTCGGGGGTTGGGCTGGGGATGCTCGTGGCTGTGGCAGTTGGAGGGGGAGTAGTTGGCGTGGGGGGCACTGGTGTGGCAGTTTGAACGACTACCAGAGTAGGTTCGGGAGTCTGGGCTTGGGTGGAGGACTGTTCGCGGTGGATGATCTCAATCAGGCTGACCGTTGCCACAGTGAGTATCAAAACAGCAATAAATGTACCAAACGCCTTGCGCGGCGCAAACCCCAACATCCAGGTGGTCAAAAACATCACAAGCAGCGCCAAACCGAGCCTGTTCAGACCAACGGTGAGCAATGGTACACTACCGGCGGCGAAACCCTGCAGAGCTGATTGCCCTGCAGCAAAAAACGGCATCAACACCAGGTATCCAAGCAAAATGGAAGAGAGTCTGGAAAGGGCGTCGTGATAGGTGAACCAATAGGCTGTCAACGCGGCTGTAATGATCAGGATAGACCAAAACAAACCGCCTTCGGTTACTCCTGAGAGGTTCACTCCAGCTAAAAAGCTATCCATCTGCACAGGGTTGGCATTGCGAACAAACCAGCCTGCTAAGAAGAAACCAGCAATTGTAATGATTAAACCCAACAGCGCTTGCCAGAAATGCCTGGCTGAAGGCAGCGCGCCGGCATAGACCAGGCTCAGCAGGGGTTTTGCCATCGGGATGGCTATAATGCCAGCCAGGAAGATCAGGTTCGATCCCAGCAGATATCCAATCACCAGCAGAAATAAACAGATCAGAAGCTGCCCATAATGCTGCATGTGGGGGAGAGAGTGCTGCGCAATACCAAGCAGGAGCTCATTTTTATCGCGGTTGCTGGCGGTTTCGATGTACTTCCGCATCGAACGCCTTCGTTTGGGCGGAAGATTCTGCAGGCCGTCTGGTTTGGTTTCTGTTTTTGGTATGCTCATTGTGCTATCCGGTTCGTAAAAAGTGACAGTGGTTGTACTTTTGCTATAGTTGCATTATCCATGCCTGAATGCTTGCACCAGGAGTTGTAAGATGCCCAATAGTAAATAAACCATTCCCGATTTTCTGTTAACTGCGGTGGTGGTATTAGACAGCTATCCTTGCGCCCGGCAGCCTTAAGGTAGAATTGGGGCATGTTTGATAAGCGATTCCACCTTCCACTAATCCTGCTGGTAATTGCTCTCTTGCTTTCCGCCTGCAGCACTCCCACGCAGCCCACCGCAACTGTGGAAGTAACCCAGCCGACTGCAATCGAGATACCAACAGAAACAGAGCCAACTGAACAGCCAACCGCCACTCCGATCGTTTTGCTGGACGCGGATTTGCTACTGTGGGCACCCGAAAACGCGGACCCCAATCTGGCAGAACAACTTGAAAATGAGCTGAGTGCTTACGCGGATGCCAATGGGTACAGCTTTGCCTTCACTACCTCTCTCAACGCAGCCCAACTAAGCCCGGACGTACGGGTGGTGGTGAGCCTTGCCTCGCCGAGTGAGGTTGAATCCCTGGCTTCGGTACTCTCGCAAGTGCAATTTTTGGCGCTGAATGCCCCGGATCTCGTCCCAACTGAAAACCTCAGCCTGGTTGTCACGACTGAATCCAGCCGCGATCAGCTAAGTTTCCTGGCGGGCTACGCCCTGGCGCTTGGCGTTCCGGACTTTCGGGTCGGGGTGCTGAGCCAGGCAGCTACACCAGAAGGGCAAACCACGCGCGACGCGTTTGTCACGGGTGCGCGTTTCCACTGTGGACTCTGCAATGCCCGTTTTGCGCCTGTGGAATACTACCCCTTCACCGCTGAGGTGAGCGACCCAGCTAACCCTGCGGACTGGCAGGCTGCTGTGGACGCCCTATTGGCAAAATCTGTGACCGGTATCTTCGTTCAGCCCGAATTGAGCACACCCGAACTGATTGCCTACCTGAACAGCAAGAACATCACCCTGATCGGCATCGAGGGTCAATCCAATCTGGAAAGCATCCAGAAATTGCTGGGCGTGCTGAGCAGTGGGATCGACTTGGAGCCAGCCTTGGGGCGGCTGCTGCTCGGAGAACCTGTGGGTGTGGTCAAAGCCGGCATCGAACTGAAGCAGGTCAACCGCGATTTGTTTTCTGATGGACGCATGATCCTTTTTGAACGCATCAAGCAGGATCTGCTGGACGGTTACATCAAAACCCTGCCCTGATCTATGGCTTTGCAATTGCCCTCTGCAATAATGCAAGCAACCATTTTAAAGTACATTTTTTTGCGGGTAAAATCAACTTGCAGTCTTGATTAGTGTCAGTTTCATACTGAATCGGTGCAGATTCTTCAAGAGACGTTCAAAGTGAAGATCGAACCACTACACATCCAGGCTTGAACACCGCAATAATCCTGACCCACGCACATGAACCAGTGCGAATTTCTTGACTCTTATCCTCACATCTGATAGACTCACCCCTTGCGAAACGAGACTGATTGAAAAATCAGGCTTGCGCAAGCATGGCGATTTTGATATACTTATTAGTCTTGACGCATGTTAACAAAAGCATATCCAAGGGGCGCCGGCGTAGCTCAATGGTAGAGCAACCGCCTTGTAAGTGGTAGGTTATGGGTTCGATTCCCATCGTCGGCTCAGTTTACTCATTAGCGATTGTGGTCGAAAACTTCGATCACAATCTCCAGCGGGTAAATGCAAGCGCCCTATGGAAAAAACTGGACGGTTACCCAAGTGGACAACGGGGGCTGACTGTAAATCAGCTGGCTGGCGCCTTCGGAGGTTCGAATCCTTCACCGTCCATTAACCCGATCGCACGGTCGGGCTGGCAAGGCTGCCCTCATAGCTCAGTTGGTAGAGCGCATTCTTGGTAAGAATGAGGTCATCGGTCCGAATCCGATTGAGGGCTCTGCCGAATATTTGAAATGAAAATAAATAGTCATTATTTAAGGAGATAAGATGGCGAAACAAAAATTTGACCGCTCAAAGCCACATATGAACATCGGAACGATGGGTCATATTGACCATGGCAAAACTACCCTGACCGCTGCTATTACCAAAGTCCAGGCTATGCGTGGCTTTGGTCAATTCCGCGCATATGACACGATTGACAATGCTCCGGAAGAAAAAGCTCGCGGTATTACCATCAACATTACCCATGTTGAATACGAGACCGCTAAACGTCACTATGCCCATGTTGACATGCCTGGTCACCGTGACTACATCAAGAACATGATCACTGGTGCCGCGCAGGTTGATGGCGCCATTCTCGTGGTGAGTGCTCCTGATGGCCCCATGCCTCAGACTAACGAACATGTTCTTCTGGCTCATCAGGTTGAGGTTCCCTCTATTTTGGTCTTCTTGAATAAGACTGATCAGATGGATGACCCCGAATTGCTCGAGCTGGTTGAGATGGAAATTCGTGAACTTCTGACCAAGAACGGATTCCCCGGCGATGATGTACCGATCATCCGCGGTTCCGCCAAGGTCGCCCTCGACAGCACTTCCACAGATCCCGACGCTCCTGAATACAAGCCGATTGTTGAGTTGATGGATGCTGTTGACAACTTCTTCGAAGAACCAGTGCGTGACTTCGAAAAAGATTTCATGATGCCCATCGAAGACGTCTTCTCAATCAAAGGTCGCGGTACTGTTGTGACCGGTCGTATCGAACGCGGTACTTTGAAACTAAACGATCCTGTTCAAATCGTTGGTCTGATGGATAAACCTCTGTCCACCGTTGCAACTGGTATTGAAATGTTCCACAAGCAACTCGATATGGGTATGGCTGGTGACAACGCTGGTATCCTGCTACGCGGTATCGATCGCGATCAGGTTGAACGCGGTATGGTTCTGGCTAAACCCAATTCCATTACCCCCCACACCGAATTTGAATGCTCAGTTTACATTCTTAAGAAGGAAGAGGGCGGCCGCCACAGTGCATTCTTTACTGGTTATCGACCGCAGTTCTACATCCACACCACCGATGTTACTGGTGATGTGACCCTGCCTGATGGTGTTGAAATGGTTCTCCCTGGAGACAACGTCAACGGTTTGAAAGTCAAACTGATCCAGAAAGTTGCCATCGAAGAAGGTTCCGAATTCGCTATCCGCGAAGGCGGTCTGACTGTTGGTGCTGGCAGGATCACTAAGATCATTGCCTAAGAAAGAATAGATGGAGGATACATGGCTGCCTCCAAAAAGGCAGCCATGTTAACAAAAAATGGCATCAAAGAAAAAAGATGTTCGCCCAGTCATCCATTTGGCTTGCACTGAGTGTAAAGAACGAAATTACACCACAGTAAAGAATCGTCGGAATGACCCGGGTCGGCTGGAACTTAGTAAATATTGTCCTCGCTGTCGCGCTCACAAGCTGCATCGTGAGGTCAAGTAGCTCTCAGCAATGGGAGTTAGCTTAGGTCAGTAGCTCAATTGGCAGAGCACCGCTCTCCAAAAGCGGGGGTTGTGGGTTCAATTCCTACCTGACCTGTTGAAGTTAACCGACGCCGTAGCAACTACGGCGTTGAGTTGTAAAGCAGGAGGCCTTGATGGCAAAGAATGAAAAACCAAACATTTTTCAGAGAATCAAACGCTGGTTCAAAGAAACCGCAGGAGAACTGCGCAAGGTTACCTGGCCCACCCGTGAGGAAGCTCTGGCTCTGACCCGTATTGTTCTGATTGTAACGATCATCATGTCAGCGATTTTGGGTATCCTCGATTTTATTTTTGCACGCTTGGTTGGGCTGCTGGTCAACATTTAGTTCGTGCGAAAGTGATGTTGTGATGACAACGAAAGAAGATGGATCAATGGAAGATGTAATTCCCAGCCTGCCGGAAGAAAGTGAAGGCTTACCGGTTGAGGAGACCTCCAGTGATTCATCAAGCAAACCTGATAAATCGACTGAAGGCGACGCTCGCAATTGGTATGTGATCCATTGCTATTCTGGCTATGAGAATAAAGTGCGCAAGAATCTTGAGCAGCGCATTGAAACCATGGACATGAAAAACAAGATTTTTGATGTGGTCATCCCAACTCAGGAAGAAATCGAAGTTCGCGATGGTAAACGCCGCACAGTTGAGCGCCATGTTTTCCCGGGTTATGTTCTTGTTAACATGATCCTGGAAGAAGAATCGTGGTTTGTGGTGCGCAACACTCCCGGTGTGACCGGATTTGTGGGAATGGGTGATGATCCTACCCCACTGCGCCCCGAAGAAGTGCAATCGATTCTACGGCGCATGGAAGATGAAGCCCCAACCTATCGGGTCACCTACAAACCCGGCGACCGCGTGCGTATCGTGGATGGTCCATTCAACGACTTCCGCGGTACTGTGGACGAAATCAATATGGAACGTTCGAAGATTCGCGTTATGGTGAACTTTTTCGGGCGGGAAACCCCTGTGGAACTTGACTTCTTACAGGTGGAAAAGTCATAAACCGGATTATTCCGGATTTTCGTGGGAGGGCTGCTGCCCGTTTGCACCACCAAGGAGATTTTAAGTGGCAAAAAAAGTAAAAGCACAACTTACACTGCAGATCCAGGCTGGTAAAGCCAATCCTGCACCCCCAATCGGTCCCGCGCTGGCTCCGCATGGCGTCAATATCATGGCGTTCTGCAAGGACTACAACGCGCGCACCTCTAATCGCGTCGGGGAGATTATTCCCGCCGCCATTACCATCTTCCAGGATGGTTCTTTCAAATTCGAGCTGAAGTCACCGCCAGCTGCTATGTTGCTCAAAAAGGCTGCCGGGGTTGAGAAGGGCTCTTCGACCCCCAACACAGACAAAGTTGGCAAGGTCACCCGCTCCCAACTGCGCGAAATCGCTGAAACAAAATTCAAGGATATGAATGCCAACGATATTGAAGCAGCGATGAGACAGCTTGAAGGCACTGCCCGCAACATGGGCATCACCATTAGCGACTAACCAAACAGCAATCAGAGACAGTGGGAGGGCACCTGAGCCCGATTGAACCACAAAGGAGTATGCATGTCTAAACACGGGAAAAATTTTGAAAACGCATCCAAGAAAATTGAGGCTGATAAAGTTTACAGCCCCAGGGAAGCGTTGGAATTAGTAAAAGAAATGAAATTTGCGAAATTCGATGAGACCGTTGAGGTCCATGTTCGAACCAGCCTTGATCCCCGTCAGGCTGATCAGCAAATTCGCGATGTGGTAGTGCTGCCAAAGGGACTTGGCAAGACCGTAAGTGTGCTGGTCTTTGCTCAGGGCGAAGCCGCAGCGGCTGCTCGTGAGGCTGGCGCTGATTTTGTCGCAGAGACTGATGATGATCTCGCCCGCATTCAGGGCGGTTACACGGATTTTGACGTCGCAGTTGGTACCGTCGACATGATGGGAAAAGTTGGGCGTCTTGGTCGTGTGCTTGGTCCCCGCAACCTGATGCCGAACCCCAAGGCTGGCACTGTTGTACAGCCCGGCGACATCGCCCAGGCTATCGAAGCTGCCAAAGCAGGCCGCGTTGAGTTTCGGCTCGATAAAACCGCCAACATTCACGTTCCGATTGGCAAGACTTCCTTCTCAGCGGAAGATTTACATGTCAATATGGCTGCTTTGATGACGGCTTTACGCAAAGCTCGTCCAACTGGCGCCAAGGGTATGTTCGTGCGCAGGGTAACACTCGCCTCCACTATGGGACCTGGTGTCAGGGTGGATGTAAATGCAGCTATGACGCTGGAGACCGAACAGGTTTAATCTGTGATGATGTAGGGAAGATCCGTTGGTCAGATCTCGGGTCCGGTCAGAGACCGGCAAGATAGACTGACCAACGACTATCCCCAGTTAATAAAAATCCAAACCAGTAGTGTCCGCGAATAATATTTTCATGATAAACTCTTGATATAAGAGCTTATATTTTCTATTAATGAGATCTTTACGACCCTGAAGGAGGTTCTTTACATGTCCGCTCAGCGTTCGCCCAAATTCTTCTATCTTATTCTCACCCTGATGATTGTTGTTACTTCAGCCGTTATCGCAGCCGTGCCGGCCCAAGCTGCTGGCATTGGCACCTGGAGCAGCACGGGCAGCATGGCCACGGAACGTTATGGCCACAGCGCCACATTATTGCCCAGCGGCAAGGTGCTGGTAGCGGGTGGCTATGGTAACAGCGGCTATCTTAGCAGCGCGGAGCTGTATGACCC
>DJGU01000071.1:0-2404 GCA_002432795.1 Anaerolineaceae bacterium UBA5838 | reverse complement strand
CTGGAGCAGCACGGGCAGCATGGTCACGCGACGTTATACCCACAGTGCCACACTATTGCCCGATGGCAAAGTGCTGGTAGCGGGTGGCAGTACTACAGGAGGCGTCTATCTCCGCAGCGCGGAGCTGTATGACCCCACCTCTGGCAGCTGGAGCAGCACGGGCAGCATGACCACGGGACGTTATTATCACAGCGCCATACTATTGCCCGATGGCAAGGTGCTGGTAGCGGGTGGCTGGGGTGGCAGTAGCGGCTATCTCAGCAGCGCGGAGCTGTATGACCCCACCTCTGGCACCTGGAGCAGCACCGGCAGCATGGCCACGGCACGTTATGGCCACAGCGCCACACTATTGCCCGACGGCAAGGTGCTGGTAGCGGGTGGCGCCCGTAGCCTCAACTATTTCAGCAGCGCGGAGCTGTATGACCCCGCCTCTGGTACCTGGAGCAGCACCGGCAGCATGGCCACGGAACGTTATGACCACAGCGCCACACTATTACCCGATGGCACAGTGCTGGTGGCGGGTGGCTATGATAGCGGCGTCTATCTCAGCAGCGCGGAGCTGTATGACCCCACATCCGGCACCTGGAGCAGCACCGGCAGCATGACCACGTATCGTTCTGCCCACAGCGCCACACTATTACCCGATGGCACAGTGCTGGTAGCGGGTGGGTATGGCGGCAGCCATCTCAGCAGCGCGGAGCTGTACGACCCCGCGGTTGGTACCTGGAGCAGCACCGGCAGCATGGCCACGGCGCGTACTGACCACAGCGCCACACTATTGCCCGGCGGCAAGGTGCTGGTAGCGGGTGGGTATGCTAACAGCAGCAGCAATCTAGCCAGCGCGGAGCTGTACAACGCAAGGATGCAGCTTTTCCTGCCGTTCATCACACGCTAGGCGCGGCAGCAGCTTATAGCATACATCTGGCTGCTTGTAACGAGACCTAAACGTAAGGCTTGCATATCGGGCTGGCGCAGCAGGTGAAATGAAAGCCTGGGCGGCATCATCCCCAAGCCGCCTAAGCCAATACAACGGCAGATTGCCACCACACCACCACTACAGAAAAACCACTACAGAAAACACACTACAGAAAAACACACACTACAGAAAAAACTTGACCGGTAAGAATTTGTGATATACTTGCGGAGTTGGACAACAGAATAGTGCAACATTGCACGCTCTGCTTAAGAAAGCTGGTGCCGTTTACGGCTTAATTTCCCGCCGAGGTGGAGGTTCAAAGTCAGATCAAATTGATCCTGATAAACATGAATCTCTTTCCGCGGGAAAACGGAAAGGGATTTTTTTATTTTGATCGGAAGGAGGTTGAAGTACTTTGGCGTTTTCTAAAGAACAAAAAGAAATGATGGTTGACCAGTACCGCGAGTGGGTCGACGAAAGCAAGGCGATCTTTGTCATGTCTTACAACAAGATGCGCATGCCGATGGTTAATGAAGCCCGTGCCAAACTGCGCGAGGCTGACGGACGTTTACATGTCGTCAAAAACCGCTTGTTCACCCGCGTCCTGGAAGAGAAGGGTTATCAATACGACCCCAAATTCTGGGAAGGCAACAACGTGGTGATCTTCGCATTTGAGGATGCACCATCCGTGGCAAAAGCATTATCGGAACTGGTTAAGAATAATGAGACCTTCGCCGTTCGGGGTGGCTACCTCGACAAGGCTGGTCTGACTGTCAAGCAGGTTGCTGCATTATCCGACCTGCCCACACTGCCCGTTATGCGCGCGATGCTGTTGGGGACCATTTTGGCGCCCGCCAGCAAATTGGTGCGCACCCTGGCTGAACCTGCACGTGGTTTGGCGGCGGTCATCAAAGCTAATTCAGAAAAGCAGCCTGCGGCTGCATAAGAGTGCTCGTTTTTTAGCGAGAAGTTGATATAAAAAATAAACAAAAGGAAAAAATAGGAGTAAAAATGGCTGATTTAGAAAAAATCGTTGAGGAACTGAGCAAACTCTCCGTCTTGGAAGCTGCTGACCTCGTCAAACTGTTGGAAGAAAAATGGGGCGTTTCCGCCGCTGCACCTGTGGCTATGGCTGCTGGTCCTATGGCTGCCGCCGCTGCAGAAGAAGTTGAAGAAAAGACCGAATTCGATGTTGTGATCAAAGCAACTGGTCCTAAGAAAATCGAAGTCATCAAGGTCATCCGCCAGCTCACTTCCCTGGGTCTGGTTGAAGCCAAGAATATGGCTGAAACCGCTGACGTTAAGGTTCTCGAAGCTGTTGGCAAAGACATTGCCGAAGACGCTGCCGCCAAACTCAAAGAAGCAGGCGCTGAAGTCGCCGTTATTTAGTCTTTAAGGTAACAATCGCCCCCTTTCGAGGGGGCTTTTTTGTTTAACATCCCTGAGGCTTAGCTGGGAAAATGTAAAAAAATTGAGCAAAACTTGGAA
>DJGU01000108.1:32331-36716 GCA_002432795.1 Anaerolineaceae bacterium UBA5838 | reverse complement strand
ACAGGACTGAAAACTGTATCGGAGTGCCGGGTTGGCGACACCATCACCAATGCCGCAAAGCCAGCAGAAGCAGCTCTTCCTGGTTATCGCAAGGCAAAGCCAATGGTCTTTGCGGGGGTGTACCCGGTGGATGGGGAAGATTATTCAGACCTTAAAGAAGCCCTGGAGAAGTTGCAGCTCAACGACGCCTCGCTAACCTACGAACCCGAGTCTTCAGAAGCGCTGAATTTTGGCTTCAGGTGCGGTTTTCTTGGGCTTTTCCACATGGAGATTATCCAGGAACGGATTGAGCGCGAGTATGACCTGGATGTAGTCTTTACCGCGCCGTCGGTGGAATACAAGGTTGATTTGAGCGATGGAAGCACAATCATGATTGATTCGCCGGCAGATCTGCCGGACGAAGGCAAAATCAAAGAAATCTATGAGCCCTGGATGTCGCTGGAAATCTTCAGCCCGACGGATTACTATGGCGTGATCATGGAGATGGTGCGCAAGCGGAGGGGGATCTACGTGGATCAGGAGTATCCTGCGGCAAACCGGGTGCAGCTCAACTTTGAGATCCCATTATCAGAAATTATCGTGGACTTCTTCGACCTGCTGAAATCGAACACACGCGGCTACGCCTCGATGGATTATCAATTCCTGGAATACCGCGCGGGGGATCTGGTGAAACTGCAAATCTTGCTGAACGAAGAGCCGGTAGACGCCCTGACGGCAATCGTGCACAGCCAGGACGCTTACCATAAAGGTCAGGCTCTGGTTAGCAAACTGAAAGGCATCATTCCTCAGCAACTGTTTACCATCCCAATTCAGGCTTATGCTGAGGGGCGGGTTATTTCCCGCGCGAATGTGAAAGCCCTGCGAAAAGATGTGTTGGCAAAGTGTTATGGCGGCGATATTACCCGCAAGAAGAAACTGCTTGAGAAGCAAAAACGGGGAAAAAAGCGCATGAAAATGGTTGGGAGTGTCGAAATCCCCCAGGAAGCTTTCATGGCGATTTTGCGGCTGGAGGATTGATGACAGAAGCAAGTAAAGGCTTTCGCGCCGGCGATTTAGCGCGGTTTGCTGTGGCGCTGGTGATCAGCGGACTGGCAATCTGGCTGCTGTTTCGGCAGATAGACGTTCAGGCATTTCTGAACGCTTTCAGGTCCTTAACCCCGTTGATGATGATCTTGATCATTGCTTGTTTTACGCTTGGTTTGCTTGTTAGGGGCGTGGTCTGTTGGCTGATCCTTGGAAAAGAGTTTACGTTTTCCGCGGCATTCTGGGCTATGAACGTTGGTTACATGCTGAACAGCATTTTACCTCTGCGGCTGGGGGAGGTGGGCAGGGCAGTGCTGCTGGTGAGGCACGGCAAGGGCAAGCACAATTACCCGGAAGTGTTTGCTGCCACTGTGACCGAGCGTATGATGGACCTGATGATCGGCTCGCTCTTTTTCCTGGCGACGTTACCGCTCATGGTCGGAGAAAGCAATCTTAAAAATGTGGTTATCATCACGGCAGTCGCTTTGTTGATTGGCAGTGTAATTATTTTTGTCAGCGCAAGGCGCAGAGAAAGCCTTATAGGCTGGCTTGATGACCGTTTTGGATCTAAAAGGCTGATAAAAAACAAAATATTGCCGGCTCTGGATAAATTGCTGACGGGCTTTCAGATCTTCCTAAAACCGAAACTTTTTTTCACGGCTTTCCTGCTGCTGGCGATCAGTTGGGCAATGTCCATGGTTGAATTTGGAATTTTACAGCATGCGATTCTGGATCATGCGCAATTATGGTGGCCGCTTTTGATCACGCCAGCCAGCGCTTTTGTGAACGCGCTGCCTTCCGCGCCGGCAGGCCTGGGTGTGTTTGAAGCTGGGGCTGTGGCGGCTTACTCGCTGGTGGGTGTGGGGAAAGCTGACGCCCTGGCAATGGCGCTGGTGGTCCATGCGGTGCAGGTCATCATTCCGATATTCCTGGGAATGATCGGAATTTATCTGATGGGCGAAAACCTGGGCACACTGGTTCGAAGCGCCACAAGTCAGGCAGGGGGCAGCAAACTCGGATGAAAGTGCTGATCACCTCCACTTATTTCCATCCTTACAGCTCAGGCTTGTCCGTCTATGCGCTGAGGCTCGCGCGCGGTTTGCTTGGGCTTGGTCATGAAGTATGCGTGCTGACCGCACAATATGACAAAAGCCTGCCGTTGGCAGAAAACCTGGATGGCGTAAAAATTGTGCGTGTTAAAGTGGGGATGAAGCTTTCCAAGGGTGTGCTGATGCCAGACCTGAAGACCCTGGCGAAAAAGTGGATTGCGTGGGCGGATGTGCTGAACGTGCATATGCCGCAGTTTGAGGCCTTTGTTTTCGCGCGCCTGGCAAAGCAATTGAAGAAGCCCCTGGTGGTGACATACCACTGCGACCTTGTGATGAGCGGCGGTTGGTTCAGCCGGCTGGCAGGCTGGGGAACGAACCTGTTGGGAAAGCAAACGCTCAAAAAGGCGCGGGTAATTGTGCAAAATACGCTCGATTATGCCCAGCATTCAGAAATCTTAAAGCCTCACCTGGATAAAGTAATTGAAGTGCCTGCACCGGTGGTATTTCTGAAAACCTCCCCAGATGAAAAAATGAATTTTAGAAAAGAATATGGCTTGTCTGACACTGATAAGGTGCTTGGTCTGGCAGGCAGGGTCGCCAGCGAAAAGGGTTATGAATACCTGGCGCAAGCGCTTCCTCTGGTGTGGGAAAAGCAACCTACTGCGAGGGTTGTGCATGCCGGCAGTTGGAAAGGCGTGATTGGTGAGGAAGCTTACCTGGCAAAGGTGGAGGCGATGATCCAACCCTTTGGTGAGAAATGGAAGTCGCTGGGGTTTCTGACAGACGAAGACTTTATGCGTTTTTTTGCTGCCTGCGATGTGTTGGTTTTTTCAAGCCTGAACGCGACAGAATCTTTCGGGATTGTACAAATCGAAGCGATGAGCCAGGGGACGCCCGTCGTGGCATCCGACCTGCCGGGGGTACGCCAGCCAGTGCTGCAGACCGGAGTGGGGCGGATTGTGCCGGTGCGGAATGCAGTGGCACTGGCAGAAGGCATCCTCTCCGTTTTGGACGAAAGTGGTGGAACGCGTGTAGTCCCTGAGTCTTATTTGAAAAACTTTGAACAAGAGCAGGTAGCTGAACGCTACCAGGAAATTTTTGCGTCTTTGGTGTAGCTGATGAATGAATTGCGGAAAGAACAATTGGATAAAATCTGTGAACGGCAGCTGTTCCATCTGCCTTATTTTCGCGGCATGCTGCGGGCTGTGGAACAGAGCCAATATCCTCCAGATTTGCTCATAGAACCGATTCTGGACATTGGCGCAGGGGATGGGCATTTTGCCTGGGCCATGCTGGAAGGGAAAGTCGTGGACGGGATTGACCCCTGGCTGGCACCTCTCAGGGAGGCAGAAAGCTGGAAGGTCTATCGCTCGCTAGCGCTGGCGAACGGGAAGGAACTGCCATTTGAGAGCGGTCAGTTCCCGACCGCGATCAGCAATTCAGTGCTGGAACATATCCCCGGTGTTCAGGCAGTCCTGAATGAGGTTGGGCGCTGTCTGCAACCGGGCGGGCATTTCATTTTTGCGGTGCCAAATGAGCGCTTTAGAACCGAATTGTGGGGCATGGAAGTGCTGGGCAAGATCGGCTTGGGTTTCCTCACGAAGTATTATTCGCGGTTTTTCAACTGGGTATCACGGCACGTCAACCTGGATATGCCCGAAGTTTGGGTGGAACGGCTGCGGATTGCCGGTTTTGGCGAGGTGAAGCATTGGAATTATTTCCCCAGGGAAGCCCTGCATCAATTGGAACGCGGACACGCTGCCAACCTGCCAAATCTATTGTGGAAAAAGCTGTTTGGCAAATGGGTCTTATTTAAGAGCCGAAAGAATCCTTTCATTCATTTTGACCGCATACGCCGTTTGGTAGAGTCGCCCTTAGATGAAAATGGCTGCTGCACTTTTTATGTCGCGACGAAGGATTTTTAAGCTTTTAGGGTAGCTTTACAGCACCTGAAGCAGGATTGGAATAGAATATCAGCATGGATTTTAATGAAAGCCTGCCAGAAGATGATGACCTCACCGTACTGGAATACGTAAGGCATTGGATCGATGCTCAATTTAAAATCAAAGATAAATCTGCTGAAGCGTTAAGCGAGCAGGTCCAAATCCTTGATGGTTCTGCTGGGGTAAAGCCCGCTTTTTGGATTGGCATCAGCCTGACGCTTATTGGGCAGATCCTGCTGGGCTTGGACAGGCAGTCTTTGCCAATCGCTGGCTTGCTGGTGATCTTAAGCGGATTGATTTGCTTGTGGCTTGGCATTCCAAACGAAGCACTCAAGGCTGAAAAACTCACCGGGGACGAATTCGAAGGCAT
>DJGU01000108.1:19720-32304 GCA_002432795.1 Anaerolineaceae bacterium UBA5838 | reverse complement strand
GTGTGCTTTTTGCTGTTTGGCGAGAACCGTTTTGGCTGGCTGCAAACCCTGAGCTGGCTGACAGCAATTGTGTGCGCTTTTTTTGCCTTCTGGCCGGCAAGAAATTCCGGGCAAAGCGGGTCAAAACTGAACTGGAAATTCTGGCAACATTGGAAGAATGACCGGGTGTTTTTGATCCTGTTGCTGATCGTGGCAGTGATCGGAATGATCTTTCGTTTCAAGGATCTGGCAGGATTGCCGCCGGAAATTATCAGCGCGCAGGTTGAGACCTATTTTTCCGTGAGTGAAATCCGACAGGGAGCGAACCATGTTCTGTTTTCGCGCAACGCCGTCCCGGAGCCTCTGAATTATTATTGGGCAAACATGGTGGCGCTTTTTTCAGGAAGAACCCTCAAAATGGAAACAATCCGCCTGGCAAATGCCCTCGCTGGCTTAATTGGCATGGGATTTATCTATGCTTTGGGGAAGACGATCGCGAACCGTTGGGTGGGGTTGGCTGCCGCCGGGCTGGCAGGGGTGAGTTTTTGGCTGGTCTTGCAGGAAAGAGCCGTGATTGGTGGCGGATTGGTGTTCCCGCTGATGGCAGGAGCGCTTTTTAGCCTGGTGAAGGGTCTGGATGAGCGGGATGGGCGATATTTCCTGCTGTCTGCGCTTGCAGCCGGGCTGGGTTTGATGAGCAATAAAATTTTCCTCATCTTCCCGCTAGTGGCTGTGGTTGTGATTCTCAGCTGGAAAAGCGGGAAAAAGTCGGTCAAGCCTGCCCAGGTCCTGGCTTTGTTTGGAATTGGCTTATTGCTGAGCCTTATCGCGGCATTGCCACTGCTAAGGGCGATCAGCCTGGAGCCGGGGAGCTACTTTGCGCCCATTTTGGCACGAGTCGGGGAAAATGAAGTCACTTATACCGGAAAACCGGTTTTGATCTTTCTGAGTAATTTTATCAAAGCACTTGGGCTTGCAAACTGGAGCAACCAGGGAAGCTGGGTGGACAGCATCGCCAATCGGGGAGCGGTGGATGGGCTGACGGCTGTCTTTTTCCTTGGGGGGATCGTCAGCGTGATCAGGCAATACAAAGCAAGCAGAGATTGGAAATTACCACTTATGCTGCTGCTTTATCCGGTACTATTGCTGCCAAGTGCCTTATCTTTGGCATTCCCTGCTGAGAATCCGTCGATGACGAGGGCAGTTGGGGCTGCAATTCCGGTTTTGCTGACTTCAGCTTATGGCATTGTGGTGATTTTCAGGATTATCACAGGCGCCTTCAAGCGAAAGTCTTTGGCTGCAGCGATGATTACAGGTGTGCTCATGTTTGGACCGATTGTGATCAGCAATTACAATCTCATTTCAAAAGAGTATGCCAGCCAATATAAGAATTCCGCCTGGAACGCGAGTGAGATCGGCGAAGTTATCAATCGATTTTATTCTTCGGGCAAAGAAGGGCTCAGCTACCTGATCAGTTACCCCTATTGGGTCGATTCCCGGGCAGTGGCGATCAGCATGGGGCGGCCAGAACAAAATTTAAGTTTGCCTGCAGCAGAAATTGCAAATACGCAGAGTGTCACCCTCCCGAAACTGTTCATCCTCAACCCGATGGACAAGGCCAGCATTGCCGAGCTGCAGGCGGTCTACCCGGAGGGCGTCATCAGCACCTATCAAACCACAAATCCGGACAAGAACTTTATCCTTTTTATTGTAGGTCAGTGATTTTATGAATGTAGAAACTGAACAGAAGGTTCAAAAGATAAGAAAAATCGACTGGAAGTCCATCCTCATGGTCCTCTCTTTAGTGACGATCCTCCTGGCTGGGTGGACCTTCCGGAGTATGAACAATAACTGGGATGAATCAAGGCATCTGCATCCTGATGAGCGCTACCTTTCAATGGTGATCAATGCCATTGAGCCGGTTTGGACTGCGCGAGAGTACTTTGATACGGCAAGCTCACCTCTCAATCCGGGCAATAAGGATTTTGGTTTTTTTGTCTATGGCACTCTGCCTGTTTTTATGGTGCGTTACGCGGGGGAATGGACCGGGCAGGTGGGTTACGACCTCAATACGCTCCTGGGACGGACGATGTCAGCAGTGATGGATACGATCACCATCCTGCTCACTTTCATTGTCGCCAGGAAGCTTTTTAATCGCTGGGTAGGGTTGATCGCGGCCGCACTGTACGCATTCGCGGTGCTGCCAATCCAGCTTGCCCATTTCATGACCGTCGATTCGTTCACCAACACCTTCGGCATGTTAACCGTGCTGATAGCCGTAATTATCCTGAAACGGCCGTCTTTAATGCTTGCAGATGACACAAGCAAGGCGAAACGGGTTTGGTACGAGATCTGGCCGTACCTGGCTTTTGGGGCGGCGCTTGGCATGGCGACAGCCTCCAAGATCAACGCGGTTTCCCTGGCATTGTTGCTGCCTTTGGTGGAGGGGGTGCGCTATTTCAGGCTGGAAAATGAGGGTAAAGAGCAAGCCTTCCTGCCAATGATTGGCAGAATTTTCCTGGCGGCTGTGATGAGCTTCGTGGTTTTCAGGATTTGCCAGCCTTATGCCTTTGACGGTCCCGGTTTCTTTAATTTTTCGATTAACCAAAACTGGTGGCAGAGCATGCGGTCGCTGCAGGCGCAGAGCACCGGAGAAGTGGATTTTCCGCCGGCGCTGCAGTGGGCAAGACGCCCCCTGTGGTTTTCGTTTAAGAACCTGGTGCTTTGGGGAGTGGGTCTGCCCTTCGGGTTGGCTGCGATCGCAAGCATTTTGGCAATGGGCTTTGACGTGATCCGCAAGAAGCATTGGGACATCCTGCCATTACTGGCTTGGACCCTGATATACGCTGCCTGGCAGGGGCTGGCATGGGTCAAATCCATGCGTTATCTGATGCTCATTTATCCCCTGCTGGCAATCATTGCAGCCTGGGGACTTTGGCAGCTCATTTCTGCCTTTCGCGATTTCCATTGGAAAAAGTTGAAAATTTCCCGCAAGTGCTTGCGGATAATCGGTGTGGTCTCTACGGCAGTGGTGTTGGCTGGAACGCTTGCATACGCTTATGCCTTCAGCCGGATTTACACCCGACCGGTCACCCGGATTGCGGCTTCAGAATGGATTTATGAAAACATTGATGGTCCTATCAACCTGCTGGTGGAAAGCGGGGAGGGTGTCCATCTGCAGCAAGGGCAGTATCGCAACCAGGTGAGCCTTCTTCCAGGTCAGAGTTATCTGAGCGCTTTTGTGGCAGACCGCGACGGCACGATTGAGAGTGTCACCTTCCCGGAAGTGCAGGACCTGATGCTGTCGGTTGACCCCATCCTTTATACGCTCGACATTCGCGATGCGGTAAGCGGGAATTCGATCCTGACGGGGACGCTTAGCAGCCAACCGAGCGGTGGAAATCAACTCAGCAGCCTTGATTTTTATTTCAATGAAATTGTCAGATTGGAAAAGGGTAAAACCTACATTCTCGATCTTGGATTTTTGACCGATAACTGTCAGCCCTACCTCACTGGCGTACCAGTAATTAACTACGCAAAAGAAGATGGCAGTTTGAATAAGCAATACCTGCCCAGGATCAGCCAGCGGGTGAGTGCGGAAGATCCCTTTAATATTCGGATATTCGTCACGAAACCTGGCTTGGTAAGCCGGGTGGTGATCCCGCAGCTGGTGGATGCTTCGCAGAATCCCACTGCTAAAACTCTGCGGGTGACTTTGGCAAGCACAGGGGAGGACCTACAACAAACAGTCAGTGCCGAAATCAGCGGGACATTCCTGGATTTGGGGCGTGGGCTTGGCAGTGAAGTGGTATTTGACCTGCCGCAAGGGCTGATCCTGACCCGGATACAGGATGTTGAACTGAAACTTGAGTTGGTAGACGGTTCAGGGCAGATTGCGGTGAATACAGTTGGCGTGGTTCATGAAACCGCCTGGGATGACGGCTTGCCCCTGATGATGAACGGATATATCCCCTATGATACGAACCTGGGGATCTTCCGCGGCGACCTGAACCTGGACATGTACGCCCAGGACGACCAGGCTAAGCGGGATCGCTTCTTCCAGATGCTGAGCCAGGGCGAATACATCTTCATGAGCTCCAACCGCCAGTGGGGAACTATCCCGCGCGTGCCCGAAAGGTATCCGCTCAGCACGGCTTACTACCGCGGGTTGGTGGGCTGCCCGGCAGAGATGGACAGCGTGACCTGCTATAACCTGGCGGAATCTGGCAGGTTTGAGGGACAGCTTGGTTTCGAATTGGTGGAGACCTTTACGTCCTATCCGAGCCTGGGAAATTGGGAATTCAACGACCAATTCGCTGAAGAAGCCTTTTCGGTTTATGACCACCCGAAAGTGATGATTTTCCGCAAGACGGATGATTTTGATCCCGAAAAGCTGGCTGCCTTCCTTGATTCGGTGGACCTAAGCCAGGTGATATACCTCACACCCAGGCAGGCTTCCCAATATAATTCTGGCAAACCGACTTTGATGCTCTCTGAGCAGGACCTGCAGCTTCAGCAGGAAAACGGCACCTGGTCGGAAATCTTTGACAGAAATGGTCTGCTGAACCGCTATCCAGCTTTGGCAGTGCTGGCTTTTTACGGATTTTCGCTGCTGCTGGGCTTGCTGGTTTTCCCTTTGCTGCGGTTGGGGCTGCCGGGACTGAAGGATAAGGGTTATGGTTTTTCAAAGATCATTGGTTTCCTGCTGTTTGCATACCTCTCCTTTGTTTTGGGATCGGCAGGATTGGCGGTTAGCCGAAGTTTGCTGCTGGGCGTGCTGGGGTCAATTGCCATTGCAGGATTGGTAACAGCCTGGCTCACAAGACAGGGCTTGATAAAAGATTTAAAAAAGATCTGGAAGCAATTAGTGGTGGAAGAAGTTATCACGATCGTGATGTTTGCTTTCTTCCTGCTCATCCGTTGGCTGAACCCGGACCTCTGGCATCCCTGGCGCGGTGGCGAAAAACCGATGGATTTCTCTTACCTGAACGCGGTCATCAAAAGCACCATATTCCCGGCTTATGACCCCTGGTATGCCGGCGGTTACATTAATTATTACTACTACGGGCAGGTTGTGATTGGCCTGCCGATGAAACTGCTGGGGGTTATCCCGGCAACCGCTTACAACATCTTGCTGGCGCTGTGGTACGGGATGCTTTCGGTTGGGGTATTCAGCCTGGCGTGGAACATCACCAAAGCCATTTTTGGCAGGGAATCCACAGAAGGAAAAGTGAAGGTTTTTGACCTTGCTTTCGGGGCAGGGTTGGTGGCGATGCTGGTGGTGGGTCTTCTCGGCAACCTGGGTGAGGTAAAGCTTTTTTCAGATGCGGTCAAAACGCTCGGATCGGGAGGTCAGGCGATCGCAGATGGGAGCTTTGTGCAGAAGGTGCAGTGGCTGCTGCTTGGGATCGGAAAGCTTTTTAATGGAGAGATCCTGCCCATCAGTGCGGGTAGCTGGTATTGGAACCCGAGCAGAACCATCCCGGGGGAATCGATCACGGAATTTCCATTCTTCACCTTCCTTTATGGAGATTTCCACGCGCATCTAATTGCGATGCCAGTGGTGGTGGCGGCAATGGGTTGGGGCCTCTCAGTGCTGATCAGCAAAGGACAGTGGCACGAAAAACCGCGCAGGAACATCACCGGGGCTGCCCTGGGCTTCCTGTTGGGTGGGTTGATCATCGGAGCCTTGAAACCCATCAATACCTGGGATTTCTACACCTTTTTGATTTTGAATTTCGTCATCCTGGGGTATGTGGGCTGGCGTTATGTGCCGGCTGTAAAAAACCGCTGGTTGTCGCCAAAACTGACCAAGGTGGTCCAAATCGGGCTGGGAGTTGTGGCGCTCTATTTCATCGCCAGTCTGCTTTATCAGCCCTTTAATCGCTGGTTTTACCCAGGTTACGGGCAGATAGGCATCTGGGATGGCGACCGGACGCCTCTGGCTTCATACTTCACCCATTGGGGATTGCTCCTGTTCCTGATCGTATTTTGGTTTGGTTGGGAGAGTTACCAATGGATGGCAGAAACCAAAGTTTCAAGTTTGAAGCGTTGGGAGGGGGCTAAAGGCTGGGTTATAACCGGATTACTGCTGGTGGGAGTGATCCTGGTTGGCTTACTCCTGATGAAGGTAGAGATCGCCATTGTTGCCCTGCCTCTGTGCGTCTGGGCGTTGGCTCTCCTGCTCGTCCCCGGGCAGCCAGACGCCAAGAAACTGCTCTTCTTCATGGCAGGGACTGGCTTGCTGCTGACGATCGTGGTGGAACTGGTGCACCTTGTGGGGGATATCGGCAGGATGAACGTGGTCTTCAAGCTTTACCTGCAAGCCTGGATGTTCCTGGCGCTGGTGGCTGGCATTGGGCTGGCGATTACCTGGCGGGATCAGAGCCAGTGGCGCGGGAGGCATCAAGTTCTCTTCCAGGTTCCACTCATTCTGCTTCTGACAAGTGCCTTAATGTTCCCGATTTTTGCCACACGCGATAAGGTTACCGACCGCATGGACTCAAATGCGCCCCACACGCTGGATGGGATGAAGTACATGGAAACATCCAGCTACCAGGTGAATGGAGTGGACATGGACCTGGGCGAGGATTATCGTGCAATTCAGTGGCTGCAAGATGAGGTCGAGGGTTCGCCGGTGATTCTGGAAGCACAGGCCTACGAGTATTACTGGGGTAATCGTTATACCATTTACACTGGACTTCCGGGAGTGGTTGGCTGGAACTACCATCAACGCCAACAAAGGGCTTTGACTGGCTCGGATAAGGTCCAGGCGCGAGTGGACGAGGTGAATGCCTTCTTCATAAGCCTGGATGAGGAATTTGTAAAAGAATATCTTGAAAAGTACCGGGTTCGATACATCATAGTCGGTCAACAGGAACGCGCGTTTTACCCAGCGGAAGCTTTGATGAAGTTCCCTGCGTATAATGGAGTGTTGTGGGACGAAGTCTATCGTGAGGACAGTACCGTGATTTATCGGGTCAGGTGAGCATGATTGAAGTTCTAAGCTGGTATGCGTTCAGTCTGGTGTTGGCGGTTGTCAACCTTCCGCTGGCATATGCGGCGATGAAAAAATTGCCATCCCGGGGAATATTTTTGCTGCGACCGCTGGGATTATTGCTGTGGGGGACAATTTTTTGGTGGTTCACCACAATCCAACTAATGCGAAATGATCTGGTTTCGCAGGTGACAGCGCTGATGATCCTGGCAGCAATCAACCTGCTTGTGCTTTCCAAAATTGAGCGGAAGAGTCTTCTCTCCTGGATCAAAGAGAACAAGAAGCTTTTTATTCGGGCTGAACTCATCTTTTTGGTTGGATTTATCCTGATGGCACTGATCAGAGCGGCTAACCCCGAGATTATCCATACAGAAAAATTCATGGAAATGGCATTCATCAATGGAATCCTCAAATCACCCGGATTTCCGCCGATGGATCCCTGGCTGTCTGGATACAGCATCTCCTACTACTACTTTGGTTATCTTTTGTCTGCCATGCTGATCCGGATAACGGGGGTAAGCTCTTCTGTGGGGTATAACCTGGTGGCAGCGTTCTGGTTTGGGATGACTGCCGTGGGGGCTTATGGGATCCTATGGGATCTACTGGGCTTGCGCCAGCAAACGGCAAAGTCAACAAGAACCAATGGATATTTAAGAAAGCATAAAGCGATATTGGCTCTGCTTGCTCCATTGATGATTTTGGTGATGGGCAACTGGTTCAGCGGACTGGATATGGTGCATGCCAGGGGCGTCTTGCCGGAGAGCGCCTGGGAGCAGCTGGATATCCCTGAGCTGACGCGCGAACCCAGCGCGATGACGATCAAACCACAGCGTGGGGGATGGTCGTGGTGGCAGGCAAGCCGGGTGGTGCAGGACCGGACTCTGGACGGCAGAGCTGTAGAAGTGATCGATGAATTCCCTGCATTTACCTTTTTGCTGGCGGATATCCATCCACATATGCTCTCAATGCCCTTGGTGCTGCTGGCAATCGCCCAGGCTCTGAACGCCTTCATGGGGGGCTGGGAAGGGGGTGTCCGCCTGGGCAAGCTCGTCATCCCGGCTTCGGGGCTGCCCATCGCGCTTGGGGTCATCACGCTCGGCGGGATTGGGTTTATGAATACCTGGGATTTCCCGTTTTACCTGCTGCTGATGGGAGCAGCATTTTTGCTCTACCGCGCGCGAACTGCTGGCTGGTCTGGCAGTCGATTTTGGGAATTGGTTGCTTTTGGGGCGATTGGCGGCGTCTTAAGTATTGTTGCCTACCTGCCTTTTTACCTGAGTTTTTCCTCCCAGGCGGGCGGAGTTATCCCGAGCCTGGCATTCTTCACCAAGGGGAAATACTTTTGGATCATGTTCGGACCCTTGCTGCTGCCTATTTTTGGATTTTTGTTCAGCAAAGCCGGGCAGATTTCAAAACTTTCCTTACTGAAGGGGCTGTGGGTTACAGCATCGGTAATGTTGCTGTTGTTCGTATTCGGATGGGCTCTGGGGCTGGCAGGCACGCAGATCGAATTGACAAAAGGACTGCTGTTAGGATTGCACGGGGCAAATTCAGCTGGTGAATTGCTGAAGGACAGCCTCCTGAACCGTTTGATTGCCCCGGGAACATGGATAACTCTGTTTGTCTTGATCTGGCTGGGAATCAGCCTGCTGTTCGAAAAGGTGCGCACGCTCCAAACTGAAAAGAACGAAGGTGATGGCGGAGCGACAGAGCAGGTGGCTTTAGCGAAGCCGATGGTGTTCGTGCTGCTGATGGTGTTGCTGGGTGCAATTCTGACTCTGGTGCCGGAGTTCATCTATCTGCGCGACCAATTCGGCTGGCGAATGAATACCATTTTCAAGTTCTACTACCAGGCATGGATCCTATGGTCTTTGGCGGGATCCTATGGGCTGGTTATGCTATTTAAGCCCAGGTCAGATGGCCAGAAGCAGGACCGATGGTGGCTGTTAGCGTTGATTTCAGCAAGTTTGGTGGCTGGGAGCTTCATCTTGAGCGATTTCGGCGCGCAGAAACTTGGCAAATACGGCAGTTCCTTCCTGGATTACCTGATGATCCTGCCGCTGCTGATAGCGCTTGGGTGGATGATCGTGAAAGCCAGCCAGAAAGACTGGAATAAGGTTTTTGGTGTGCTCGCGGTTTTTGGCATGCTGGTGGGGATGGCTTTTCCGCTGATCGAGGGCTGGAACAAGACCAATGGATTTGAGCTGGCGAGTGGTCTCTCGCTGGACGGAAAGCGGGAATTCACCCTGAGCGCCGGTGATGAGATGAAAGCTGCAGAGTGGCTGGCAGATGCACCGCTTGGCGTTATGACCGAAGCCATATCCGATACAGGTGGCAGCTACACCACCTATAACAGCATCTCAACTTTCTCGGGGATGCCGACTGTGTTAGGTTGGGTGGGGCACGAAGCCCAATGGCGGGGAGGATACGAAGAGATTGGCAGCCGGCAAGCCGATGTGCGCGAGCTCTACAGCACCAGCAAGTGGGAACGGGCACAAGCCATCATCGACATGTATAATATTCGCTACATCGTGCTTGGGAACACTGAACGCAGTACCTACCAGGTGGATCAAAACAAGTTTGATGAACACCTGGAAAAGGTTTTTGAAAGCCAAACTGTAGATATTTATGAGGTTAGACCTTAATATGCAAATGGATGCGAATGACCGACTGAGCGGGCAGAAACCTTCCCTTTTTGCCTGGTTCCTGCTGGCTTTGCTGCTTGGATTGGGACTGAGGGTATGGGGGTTGGGAGAGATGCGTTTCACCCTGGCGGAAGCTCAAATTGCCCAGGGAGTATGGCAGATGGCAACCGGGGAAGCTGCTGGATTACCAGGCAACATGAGCTACGCGGGATTGAGCGCGCTTTTGTTCTACCTTTTCGAACCGAGCTTCTTTTTTGCGAGATTGATGCCGGTTCTGGCTGGCAGCTCACTGATTCTGGTACCCTGGTTTTGGCGGGATGTGCTTGGAAAAAGGCTTGCGCTTTTGCTGGCTTTTGGGATGGCAATCGATCCGATATTGGTAAGCTTTTCGCGCCAGATTGTAACCCCGATTTTTGTTCTGGCTGGAATCTGCTGGGCAGTCACGGCACTGAAATATCAGCGACCCGTACTGGCAGGCAGTATGTTGGCGTTCGCATTTTTGGGTGGATACAGCTTTTGGGTGCTTGCATTGGTCGTGGTGGCAGTTTTTCTGGTCTGGCGAAAACGCGGGCAATTTGAATTCATTAAAACTTCATACTCTACAAAAGCCTTCTTGCAGCCGCTACTAACCAGCTTTGTTGTCAGCCTGTTGCTTATCAGCAGCGCTTTTCTGCTCTGCACTGAAGGTCTGGGGGGTGTGGGAGCTGGATTGGTGGAACTCCTCATCCTTTTTGGTAAAAACTTTGAAATTCCGGTTTACCAGCCAATAATCGCAGCCATTGCGTATAGCGGTTTGCCTTTATTCTTCGCGATATGGGCTTTAGTGGAGGATTTACTTAATCATCGCCCTCTGAAGAACTTGCCATTTCTACTTGGCTGGGCTTTTAGCGTATTGCTGAGCGTGCTGCTGGGCAGGCAGGATTTGGGGATGCTGGCCTTTGCCGCAGTATTTGCATGGTTGGGGGCGGCAGAGAATATCTTGACGATCATCGAGCAGGGAACGGATAAACGGGAGATCATCCTGGGGGTTACTTTCTTCCAGATTGTGATCCTGGTTTACATTCAAATAGTGAGCGGGCGATTGATTGACACAGCGCCAAACACCCAGGATTTCAGATTGGCAATTTTAGCCATATTGGCCGGAGTTTTGCTGTTGGTGATATCCACTATTTTGGTGAGGTTGGGATGGTCAGGACAGGTGAGTGGGCAGGCATTGCGCAACAGCCTGCTGATCGTCCTTTTGGTCATGACGATTGGAATCAGCCTGCGATCTGTTAGATCACAGCAAGAGTCGATCACCCTGAGCTTACTGGCAGGACCGATTGTGCTGCCAAACAACGATATTGAAATCGTTATGAATGAAATCGATCGGGACGGACGAGCAGATAAAACAGAAATCACCTATGATCTGGGCGATTTGGAGCAGCAATTGTCCTGGTTTTTCAGAAATCAGACAGCCTGGAAAAATACGCAAAGTGTATTGCAGACGGATTTGGTAATTTCAGCCAGCGATGCAGATTTCTCTGCGGCTGATGCGTACCGCGGGAGAAACGTGGTGCTTTTTCGACAAATTGACAAACTGGTGGTAAAACCAGTTGATTTCCTGAAGACTTTGCTTGGAGAGCCATTGCCATTGGTCTCACAAAAGGGTGTCCTTTGGGTGCGATTAAATCTTTTTACAGGAGCAAATTGACAATGTGCCAGAAAAAACTCAAAGCACTGCCCAAAAACATTACGATTGACGGACCGGCAGCATCAGGGAAAACTACCATCGGAACCATAGTGGCGAATAAGATCGGTTACATGTGCCTCGACACGGGCATCATGTATCGGGCGGTAGCGTTTCAGGCTTTGAAAGAGGGAATTGAAATTTCTGATGAGGCGGCTGTGACCAGTTTGGCAGAACGTATCGAAATCGACATCTTGCCAGCCACCAGCCAGGATGGACGGCAGTTTGACGTGATAATCAACGGAGAAGACCACACCTGGGATATCCGCACAGCAGCTGTAAACGCGGTTGTTTCGGAGGTGTCGGTCTACCCTGGCGTGCGCAAGGCGATGACGCTCCAGCAGCGGAAAATCGCTGAAAAAGGAAAGATCGTGATGATTGGCAGGGATATTGGCACGGTGGTGCTGCCCGATGCGGAATTGAAGATCTACCTGGATGCCTCGGTGGAAGTCAGAGCCCAACGGCGCTACGTTGAGGATCTCAGCCACGGAAAAGATGCCTGCCTGGAGGATGTGGTTGATTCACTGCGTCACCGGGATGAGATCGATTCGGGCAGGGTAGTCGCCCCGCTAAAGGCAGCCGACGATGCGATTGTGATCGATTCGGACAAGATGACGGTTTATGAAGTTGTCGAGTTTGTGATGGGGCTTTTAGAAATGCGGGAGTAGATTTTTTGTATCAGGATTCTGCGCAGCGGGGGTGAGGGTCAGTGATAAGTTAGCACAATTGGTAATTTTTGTTGCTGTGTAACAACGGAGACTTGCGGTCAGAGACCGACACGTCAAAAGCTGCCATTACGAACATCTTTTGTGACACGTAGTGTGCTATTTCGCAAGCAATCTAAAACGGTGGAATGCCAGAAGCGCTGGAGGTTTGCAAAATACGCTAATCCTTTGCGAAGCGGATTAGGAATACGTTTGTGAACCTCTCATGCATCTTATAAAAAATCAGTTTAGATTGCTTCGTCCCTCGCAATGACAAAAACCACGGGGAGACCTGGGGTCAGATCGCGTATGCGGCGAGGTCCTGCTTCGCTTCGGGGATAATAAACACCGGCACAATCAGAAGCTTCGGGAGGACCAAGGCCCTCCCGTACGGATGGGGCTTGCTCCATCCGCCAATTAAGGCGCAACCGTTAGGAAATAAGAAAACCAGAAAATTCAGAGTAGGGACGAAGCATCCCAACCGATTTGACGTGCCTTATCTTACACTCTGATTAATGTTGCTTCGCCCT
>DJGU01000108.1:7072-19712 GCA_002432795.1 Anaerolineaceae bacterium UBA5838 | reverse complement strand
AAATCATCTGAAAAATTGTTAAGTGAAGGAATAGGCATGCTATAATTTATGCGATATGTTTCTGCCTGCATTTGCCCTCATAAGTTCCTCCTTCCAATTGCCCGCTGCTGAAATGCGGGGGATACTTTGGATTTTGCCAGCCTTGCTCACAGTCGGCACTGGTTTGGCAATCTGGAAGCTGCAGAAATGGGATATACGTTACTCACTGAGGGAACTCAAGTGGTTTATTTTCCTGGCTTTACTGGTATTCCCAATCAGTTTTCTAAATTTCAGACCTTTTGATGGACAACTTCTCACACTCAACGGAGATTCTGCTGAGCCTGTCGTAATGCTCCTGAGTGCCCTGCCAGTCTTTCTGGCGGTTGGGCTGGTGGGTCCTTTACCGGCGGTGATCCTCGCAGCTGGCACAGGATTGGTGCAGTATTTTCGGCTGGGTCAGGACCCAATGGTGATTTTCTTCTATGCGAGTCTTGGGATAACTTTTGCGTGGATATTGGCACGGGAAAAGTCGCTATGGCATAGCGACTGGAAACAGCACACCGTGATGCAAGTGGTTTGGTCTTTTTTGCTAAGCACTGCGGTAATCGTCCTGACCCAATTTACGCACGCCTTGATCTACAGCGAACGCAGTGTTCTGGTGATTTTGGAGCAAATCCTGATCCTGGCGGTCAGCCATGTACCAGAAGTGCTGATCAGTTCCGCAATGGTTTGGGCTTTTGTTTACTGGTTGAATTCTGATTGGCATCCGAAGGATTTCATCAAGGCACATCCCTCGACGAATCCTTTTGACAGAGTGTTGGAACGCATTCAGGAGTTGACCAAAGGGGAATACGAACAGCAAATTCCCCCGGCGGTGCTTTCCGGTAATGAAAAAGCGCTTTTCATGGCGCTGGAGAAACTGCGCGCTAATCTGCAGACCCGCAATGACACCCAGGCAAGGCTGCTTTCGGTGGATCCTTCGCACTATTCGAGAGAAGGTTTTGATCTGATGCTTTCCTCAATTTTGAGGGCGGCACTGACGCGGGATGCCTCATCGGCACGGCTTATCTTGCTGGATAAATCACCCGAAAGCCGGCGGGGTGAGATGCGCCTGCGCCTGGGGCAGGGAGAGAACACACGGCTTTATGCCTACCTGGATACGTTGATCATCGATAAGATTGGCGATCAGGACCAGTTGATCCTGAGTGATCTCAAGGTGGATCAATACTTTGGCCTGACCTCGGGAACTCCGCATCCGCAATCGATTGCAGCCTTACAACTGCGCGGAAGTGGAGACGCGCAGGGGGTTTTGTGGGTGGGTTTTGAGCAAAACCATTGGTTTGACCAGGAAGACATCCAGTTCTACCAGCAGCTGGCATACCGGGCTTCAGCTGCTTTAAACACCAAAGCGCAATTTTCCAAGGTTCAAAACGATAAGGGATGGCTGAGCCTGGCGTTTAATGCTTTCCCGGACCCAATTCTTGTGATGGATAAGGATGGTCAGATCCAATTCAGCAATACCGCGGCTTTAGCAGCGAGCAGTAAAGGCGAAGCGCTGATCGGGAAAAAGGATGGCGCGGTGCGGGTTGCCAATGAGAAACTTAAGAGTTTTCTCAGTGAGGACAAGAAAAGCGCTGAATTAAAGACACTTCAGTTGGATGGAAACAAGACTTACGATGTATTGCGATTTCCATTGGAAGGCGATCAGGACCGGCAGGGTGAAGTGGTTTTGCTGCGGGATACCAGTTGGCTGCAACAATTGAACAACCAAAAAAATGAGTTTGTCAGCAACATTAGCCACGATCTGCGCGCGCCACTTTGGCTGATGAAAGGTCACACCAAGCTTTTATCCAATATCGGCAAACTGAGCACGGAACAGCGCAAATACGTCGAGAAAATCGATGCTGGAATCGATACGATGACACGCCTGGTGAACAAGGTCTTGAACCTTGAAAGGTTGGATGGAGACGGGCTATTGGTTTACACCAGCTTCAGCATACAGGAAACGATTGACGACACGATCAAGCTTCTGGGCGTTCAGGCACAGCAGAAGAAGATCAGCCTGAACGTGGACTACGGCGGTCTTAAGACTCCCTACATCTCAGCAGACCAGGTTATGGTCCAGCAGGCGCTTTATAATCTGATTGAAAATGCGATAAAGTTCAGCCCGCGTGGGGAGAGCGTGTTGATCAGTGCCGAGCGCGACTCCAGCTGGATGCACATTGCTGTCAAGGACAATGGCAAAGGCATTGCTCCATTGGATCAGCCCAAGCTGTTTACGCGCTTCTTCCACGTGGATGATGACCTGGCATATGAAAACCGCGGGCAGGGATTGGGGCTGGCGATTGTTAAATCGGTGGCGGATAAACACGGTGGAAACGTCAGCGTAAAGAGTAAGCTGGGTGAAGGAAGCACCTTTTATCTTGATCTGCCATTACACAAGATCTGATAGGAAACACACACCCTCATTTCTTACCATATTTCTTACCTAATGCGAAAACCTAATGCGAAAACCTTGACAAATAAGCAGGTTTATAGCTATAATAATCATTTGCGTGAATTATATCGGATCTACAAACTAAGAAACACTGGAAAACCATTTTCCGGCGGTTTTTTGTGTCTTAAATCCCTCGTCTAATTCAGGAGGTATGAGTGGAAACAACTAATATGAAAGCCCTTCGGATCAATCTTGCGTCACCAGAAGTTATTAAAAGCTGGTCTTATGGAGAAGTTCTCAAACCTGAAACAATCAACTACAGGCGTTTGCGCCCTGAGAAGGACGGTTTGTTTTGCGAAGCTATCTTTGGACCGACGCGAGATTGGCAGTGCTACTGCGGTAAGTATAAAAATCCTCGCTACAAAGGAATCATTTGTGATAAGTGCGGTGTGGAAGTTACGCGCTCATCTGTGCGTCGTGAACGCATGGGGCACATCGAATTAGCTGCCCCGGTGGCGCACATCTGGTACACCCGCCGTATTCCATCTTATCTAGGACTGTTGCTGGACATCTCCCGTCGAAATCTTGACCGCGTGCTCTACTTTGCGCAATACATCATCACTTACGTAGATGATGATGGCCGTCAGAAAGCACTTAAGCGCCTGGAAGACGAAATCAGCCTTTCAGAACGCGAACTGATCGCCAAGGTTAACGGCGAAATCGCAGAAACCAAGAAACAACGCGATCGTGAGTTGAAAGACATCGACGCTCAGATGGAGCAAGTTAACCGGGAATATGACGAAAAAGTCGCAAGCCTGTTTGAGCCTGTTATTCAGCAGGGTCAGAGCCTGGAACGCGAATTACGGGAAAAGACCGGTAAGACTGTCCGCAAAGCGATCAGCTTTGAACTGGACGGCGGCAATCAGACCATCGTGGAAGTCGGCGAAGAAGTTGCAGCCAAACACATCTCCCGTGTGCAAAAGGTCGTGAAGGAGAGGATGGAAATCCTTGAAACAGACCTCAAGAAAGAACGCGCTGAGAGAACTGAACAGTTCAAAATCCAAAAAGACGAGATCCGCGCAAAAGCTGAGCTGGTAATGGAAGATTTACGCAGCCAGCTGGATGACCCGGATGCGGTTGCAAAGACTCAAAACGCCCAGCAGCGTGACGAATTATATGAATTGCAGCCTTTCACCTTCCTGAGCGAAGCCCGCTACCGCGACCTTAAATCCCGCTGGGGAAACATCTTCAAAGCCGATATGGGTGCGGAAGCTTTCTATGACATTCTGCGCCGTCTCGACCTGGATGCTCTTTCGGAGAGTTTGTGGCAGGAAGCGCGCACGACCAAGAGTAAACAGAAACGCAAGAAAGCAACCAGCCGTCTGAAGGTGGTCGAGGCTTTCCGCCGTTCAACCAACAAACCTGAATGGATGATCCTGACCGTTCTGCCGGTTATTCCTCCTGACCTTCGCCCGATGGTGCAGCTGGATGGTGGTCGTTTCGCGACTTCTGACCTGAATGATCTTTATCGCCGTGTGATCAACCGAAACAATCGCCTCAAACGCTTGCTTGAGCTGGGAGCCCCGGATGTCATCGTGCGCAATGAAAAACGCATGCTCCAGGAAGCTGTCGACTCGTTGATTGATAACTCCCAGAGAGGGCGAATGCTCTCACGCCGTGGACGCCGCGAATTACGCTCACTTTCAGATATGCTGAAGGGCAAGAAAGGCCGCTTCCGCCGCAACCTGTTGGGTAAACGCGTTGATTATTCCGGACGTTCTGTTATCGTGGTTGGACCTAATTTGAAATTGAACCAGTGCGGCTTACCTAAGTCGATGGCGCTGGAACTCTTCCGCCCCTTTGTTATTGCCGGGCTGGATAAACACGGCTATACCTCCAACATCAAGGGCGCAAAACGTTACATCGAGCGCAACCGACCAGAGGTCTGGGAAGTGCTTGAAGAAGTGATCAAGGATCGGCCTGTGCTGCTGAACCGTGCGCCAACGCTGCACCGACTTGGCATCCAGGCTTTTGAGCCTGTGCTGATTGAAGGCAGTGCTATTCAGTTGCATCCCTTGGTGACCACAGCCTTTAACGCCGACTTTGATGGCGATCAGATGGCTGTACATGTACCCCTTTCGAGCAAAGCAGTGGCTGAAGCACGTGAGTTGATGCTGGCAAGCAAGAACCTGCTGAAACCAGCCAGTGGCGAACCTATCATCAGCCCCGGAAAGGACATGGTGTTGGGCGTTTATTACCTGACCATGGAACAGAATCTTCCACAAAAGGGAGACGGGCGTGTTTTTGGCGATATTAACGAAGTCATTTTGGCTTACCAGCTTGACCAGGTGCAAGTGCACACAAAGATCAAACTGCGCGTTGAGACGATTTTTGACGAGCAAAACAACAGGCTGAGTCAGCCTGAAGTCCGGATCATTAACACAACTGTGGGACGCGCGATTTTCAACGATATCCTGCCGGATTCGATGCGATTTACCAACGTTCCGTTGGATAAAGGCGGTGTCCGTGATCTGATCGAAGACATTTACTATCAGGACGGGCAGGAAGTTACCACCCGGGTAGCTGACAGCATCAAGGACATTGGTTTCCGCTATGCATCGCAGTCTGGCTCAACTCTGGCCGTGGCAGATATCACAGTGCCGCCTGAGAAGGCTGAAATGATCCAGGAAGCACTGCTAGAGGTGGAGCGCGTCCAGAAGGAATTCAGACGAGGTCTGTTGACAGAGCAGGAACAAAATGACCTGATTATCGAGGTTTGGCAGGAAACCACCAAGAAGGTTGGCGATGCCGTACGCAAGCATCTTGATCCAAATGGCAACTTGTCGACCATGGCAGTCTCAGGTGCTACCAAGGGCGGTTTCAGTCCAATTTCACAGATGGCAGGTATGCGCGGTTTGATGGCTGACCCTTCAGGGCGCATCATCCCAATGCCTATTCGTTCCAACTTCCGTGAAGGTCTTTCTGCATTGGAATACTTCATTTCCACACATGGTACCCGCAAGGGTTTGGCTGATACCGCTATCCGAACCGCGGATGCAGGTTATCTGACCCGGCGCCTGGTGGACGTGGCGCAGGATATGATCATCAACAATGAAGACTGCGGCACAGAAGAAGGCATCTGGGTGTCTTCTGAGGATGACATCGCCGGACAGCCTTTCAATGAACGCATTTATGGACGTTTGCTGGCTGAGCGCGTCATTGATCCTGAGACCGGAGAAGTGATTGGCGAGCACAACGACATGATCAACAAAGATCTCAGCCGCCGGATTACGAAACTGGTGGAAAAGGGCGTCAAGAAGGTAAAGGTCCGCTCTCCACTAACTTGTGAACTCGTACACGGTATCTGTGCACGCTGCTATGGCATGGACCTCGGGCGGGGCAAGATGGTAAATCTTGGCTCAGCAGTAGGTGTAGTTGCGGCTCAGTCGATTGGTGAGCCTGGCACTCAGTTGACCCTGCGAACCTTCCACACCGGTGGTGTGGCGGGTGGTGGTGACATTACGACCGGTTTACCCCGGGTTGAAGAACTCTTTGAAGCCCGCCGGATGCCGCGTGGTGAAGCCGTGATCACACAGATAAACGGCAAAGCTCACATTACGGTTTCAGATAAGAATCCGGATATCCGCACTGTGCGCGTGGAAAGCAGCGAGATGGTTAGTCAGCGTTATGCAATTCCGGCTGACTGGGAAATTATGGTAAAAGACGAAGATGAGGTCAACAAGGATACAGTCCTGGCGACCCATGAAGAAACCAGTATCACCGCTGAACATGCCGGAAAAGTCCGGATTGAAGATGGCGAGGTTGTGGTTTCGTACGAAGATCGCCTGATTGAGGATTACGAAATTCCCTCAACATCCCGCCTCCTGGTCAGTGAAGGACAGATGGTTACGGCTGGCGAGCAGTTGACTGAAGGATCGCTCAATCCCCACACCATTCTCAGAATTAAAGGGACGGATGCGACTGAGTTGTACCTGCTGAAAGAAATTCAGCAAGTTTACCGCACACAGGGTCAGAACATCAACGACAAGCATTTCGAAGTCATCATCCGCAAGATGCTGAACAAGGTGCAGATTACCCGACCTGGTGATTCTGAGTTCCTGCCGCAGGATCTGGTGGATCGCCTTGAGATCCGCAAGATCAATGAGGATCTGGTGGCTCGTGGTTTACGTCCAGCACGTTACTTAAACATCTTGCTTGGAGTTTCAAAAGCTTCGCTGAGCACGGATTCGTTCCTCTCGGCATCATCCTTCCAGCACACCATCAAAGTATTGGCTGGTGCGGCAATTTCCTCCAAGGAAGATCCATTGTATGGATTGAAGGAAAACGTCATTATCGGTAAGCTGATCCCGGCTGGGACCGGCTTTATTCCAGGTCGTTTCGAAGATCAGGTGATGGAAGCTGAACCCGGCAACCCGGAAATTGCTGTCAATAAATTGGATATTTTCAACGATGAGTCTGATCAGACTGATGGTTTGTATGATGAATTAGATGACAGCGATACTGGTGGATCGGATTTATACGATGATGAAAGCTTCGACGATGATGAAGACCTAGTGGACGATGAAGAATAGTCCAACGCGGAGAAAATGACTTAAAAGACCCGGAGTGGACAATCACTCCGGGTCTTTTTATGCTATAGTAGGTGAAAATTGAAAAGAACGACAACTGAGTCAGAGAAAGAGCGGATCATGGCTACAACCGCCTCCCCAAAGATCAATATCAACGCCGAAATGCAGCAATCCTACCTGGATTACGCGATGAGTGTCATCGTTTCACGCGCCTTGCCCGACGCAAGGGATGGACTGAAGCCTGTCCAGCGGCGCATCTTGTACGCTATGTACGACATGGGCATCCGGGACGACACGCCGCATAAAAAATCAGCCCGTATTGTGGGTGAGGTTTTAGGAAAATATCATCCTCATGGAGATTCTGCTGTTTATGACGCAATGGCAAGAATGGCTCAGGATTTTTCAGAACGCTATTTGCTGGTGGATGGGCAGGGCAACTTTGGCAGCGTGGATGGCGACCCGCCTGCAGCTATGCGCTACACCGAGGCGCGGCTTTCATCCCCTGCCATTGAGATCCTGCGCCAGCTGGACATGGATACGGTCGATTACATTGACAATTTCGACGGAACGCTAAAAGAGCCGGAAGTTTTACCTTCATCGATTCCCAACATGCTGGTGAATGGCGCGTCGGGTATTGCGGTGGGCATGGCAACCAACATTCCTCCTCACAACCTCGGGGAAGTCGTGGACGCCCTGGTAATGATGCTGGAAAACTGGGACGGGATTGAAGATATCACTGTCGAAGATATCATGCGATTTATCAAGGGACCTGACTTTCCGACAGGTGGATTAATTTTGCAGGATGAAGGCTCCATTCCACTGACGACGATCTACGGGTCCGGGAATGGAACGGTTAAGGTCCGTGCTCGCACTAGGATCGAAGAAATGTCTCGCGGTCGCATGCGCATCATCGTGACAGAACTGCCGTATATGGTGAACAAATCGGCACTGATCGAGCGGATTGCGGAAATATCCCGGGATGGGGGTTTGGAAGGCTTATCGGACCTGAGGGATGAATCCGATCGGCAGGGGATGCGGATCGTGATTGACCTTAACAAGAATGCCGACCCGGAAGAGATCCTGGCAACTCTCTATAAACGCACGCAGATGCATAACACCTTTGGCATCAACATCCTGGCTTTAGTGGATGGCAGCCCGCACCGTCTGACGCTCAAGCAGGCTCTGAGGGTCTTTGCAGAGCACCGCCTGGTGGTAATTCGCAGACGCAGTGAGTATTTATTGAAGAAAAACGAGGCCCGTCTGCACATCCTGGAAGCCCTCAAGGTGGCAATCGATCACATTGATGAGGTGATTAAGCTCATCCGAAAATCCACTTCTGTTGATGACGCGCGCACGAATCTGATGAGCAAGTACAAACTGGATGAAATCCAGGCGAATGCCATTCTTGAGATGCCTTTACGCCGGCTGGCATCATTGGAACGCCAGAAGATCGAGGATGAATACAAGGAAGTTGCGAAGGCGATCGCTCAGCTAAAGACCCTTCTGAATTCCCCGAAACAGATGCGGAACGTGGCCATTGAGGAACTAAAAGCCATCAAGCAAAAATATGGTGACCAAAGGCGGACGCAAATTATTCAGCTCGGTGAGGGCGAAAAAGCTTCAGATATGTATACAATGACTGACGTCATGCCGGTGGAGAATTACTGGATCGAAGTCAGCGAAAATGGGCTGCTTTCACGAACTGAAGGCGATAAGCCGAACCGATTGGGCGGAGATGGCGCGCCCTGGAGCATGATCCGGACAAATACCCACCAGACAGTATTCCTGGTAACAACCGAGGGAAGGGCTGCGGCTATTTCTTCGTTTTCAGTGCCAGTGCAGCGGGCTGAAGAGGAAGGTGTGCCAGCCTCAAAGGTCGCACCTCTCCACCGGAATGACATTTTGCAAGGCATTTTTGCAGTTCCAATCAGACGTGAAGAAGAACAG
Organism: Anaerolineaceae bacterium UBA5838; assembly: GCA_002432795.1. GTDB lineage: Bacteria > Chloroflexota > Anaerolineae > Anaerolineales > Anaerolineaceae > Mesolinea. Next base: position 10,760 of record DJGU01000108.1, on the reverse strand, counting down.
AATTGTTACGTTGTCACTGTCACAAGGCAGGGTATGATCAAACGCTCCGCGGTTGCTGATCTGCCGGGTGCGTCCGCCAGCGCATTTACGCTGGTCAAAATCAACGAGAATGATGAGCTGTTTGAAGTGCTGTTAACCCAGGGCGATCAGGATATCCTCCTGACCACGGCGGCTGGCATGGCAATTCGATTTAACGAAAATGAGGTTCGATCCATGGGGCTTGTGGCTGCCGGGGTAAATGCGATCAAACTCAAGCCTGGTGATTATGTTGTTGGGGCTGCAGCAGTTGAAGATAGAGATGAAGTCGCACTGGTTACTCAAAGAGGCTTGGCAAAACGCACGCCAGGGTCTGATTTCCCCGTTCAGGGCAGGTATGGACAAGGTGTCATCGCGTGGAAGCTTGACAAAGGCGACCAAATCAGCGTTTTGCTGGTGGGTAAACTGACTGACAGGGGTGTGTGCCACTTCCGAAATAGCGCCAGCAAGGTTTTCACCATCACAAGTGCTGTTAGTCGGAAGCGAGCCTCTACTGGTCTGCCGGTGTTTACATTAAAAGCAAACGATGAAATAATCGGCTTTACGAATTTGGACGACTACGTTCAATTTTGGGAATAGGTTTAGCTGACAGTATCCTGAGGAGTGAGACTGCCCTCCAAGCCCAGATCTTTGGCTATTCTGCGCATAGCCTTAATAGCAAAATCTACATGCTGCCAGAGGTCCACGCCAAATTCCTGGGCTCCCTGGGTAATCATGTCCCGATCTGCACCAGCAGCAAAGGATTTATCCTTCCATTTTTTGCGGACTGAAGAGGCTTTGAGATCATAGAGTGAGCGCGAAGGTCGCACAAGCGCCACCGCGGTAATGAGACCTGTAATCTCATCACACGCAAAAAGGGCTTTGGCCAAAAGGCTTTCGCGGGGGACGCCTGTGTGGTCGGCATGACCAGCAATTGCATTCAATACGGCTTCTGGCACTCCAGCTTCCGCCAGGATGGGCAAGCCCGCCATTGGATGTTCTTCAACGGTGGGATGAATTTCCCAGTCGAAATCGTGAAGTAACCCGGCCAACCCCCACAACTCAACATCCTCATCAAACGTTTCGGCATAAGCACGCATCACCGCTTCAACGCTGAGCATGTGCCTGACGAGGGCTTCATTTTTGACATAGGTTCTGACAATTTCGAGTGCTTGCTGACGCTGCATAGTAACCTCTCAGGGGGTAAAAATAGGTTCTGGAGATCCCAGAATTGGCTCTGGTTTCAGGATATAGATATCGATATAAGCTGCCACTGTGGCAAGGACTTCACGCACATTCCACATCATATAGCGATTAATCAGATAATCAGACTGCTTTACTGGAACGCCAGAGGTGTTGAGCCCAAACTGTTCGCAGAGGAAGACCATGCGGGAAAGGTGATATTGCTGCGTGGTGACGATAACTGATTCCAGTCCAAAAATCTCTTTGGCCCGGTAGCAAGTGTCGTAAGTTCGACGCCCGGCATAGTCCTGCACGATGTCAGATTCAGGAATGCCCTGTTCGATGGCATAATTCGTCATTGCGCCTGGTTCATTGTAGTAGATCGAACTGTTGTCCCCGGACATGAGAATTTTCTGGACTTTGCCTGCGCGGTAGAGCTCAATGGCTCCGTCAATCCTGTCGCGCAGCGCCAGGGTAGGGCGATCATCAGCGGTTATACCAGCTCCGGGAACCAGCGCGACCTGGGCAGGAGGAACNNTCTTTGGCGCTCATTACCATCACAACGCGGGATAAACCGGCAAGTAGTAGAGCTGCACAGGCGCAGATAAGGATAAACTTGATGAATTTCTTCATAAATTCAGTCGGTCAGTAAGTCGGCAAGGCGAACCCCGCTGGCTTCGAGAAGCTCGCGCAGAGGATTGTAGGCAAGATCAGGCAGGGGTTCGAGCGCGGCAACTTCATAATTCAGGGCGAGGCTGAGCTGAGCTTTGCCGGCATCCGAGCGGGCGTAATCACGCAGGAAGTCAGAAACGCGTGACTGCAGGGTGAGATCTACCTGGGGGCTGAAAGAAAGGTTGAGGTTTGGAATAACTGGCGGAGAAAGCCAGATAATCGGAAGTTTTTCGATGACATCAGGCAGTTCGGTGATCACCTCCGAGGAAGTGCGTGGGTCGGCAGAGATAGCGTAAGTAGCGGCGAAACTGCACACACCTTTGATGTAAAGGGCGCGGACGCTGGCGCTGTAGGAATAGGTTTGGACCGGATCAAGGGTGGGAATGTTGTGCAGGTTCAGATATCCCAGCGGCACCCAGAACCCGGCTAAGGAGTTATCTTCTGTCAGGCAGCCGCGCAGCCCAGAAAGCTGAGCGAGCGCCACCCTGGCTTCGGCGGTGGAGCTATGACTTCCGACATCAAAGTAAGGCGTGAAATCGCTGTCACTGTGCCCCAAAAACTGCACTCCATATCCGGTAACACCCAGATGGTTGGTAACAAGCAGAGCAGTGGCAAGCCCTTTTTGAGAAGCGAGCAGGTATTCAACCGCTTGAAGCCAGGCAAAGTGCACCTGCTGGCGCTGAAAAGCCAATTCGAGCTCTTGATAACTGCTATAAAACCGACCGACAACAGTCATTTGAAGATGCCCACCAAGAAGGGAGGCGAGCTCGCTAAAGGCAGCTTGCTGCTCCACGGAGGGAGATGGCTCAACTATTGCGATAACGAGAGGATTTTCCAGAGACCCAAGCGCGGCCGGAGTGGGAGTGAAGGTGGGCATGGCTGTTGGGTAATTGGCAGCCGGCGTGGACGTTGTGAAGTCGTGTGAGAGGGTTGGAACTGGATTAGCACCCACACCACAAGCAGTGACTGCCACCAATCCCACAAGAACCATTACCAAAAACGATTTACGCAAGTCAGGCATTTCCGAATTTTACCCTAATTCAAAGATAGGGTTCGTTGAGCGTTATGCTAAAATCGATAAAAAGCTAGGAGGAGCAAATGGAAATTACCCTTGTGAAGATTGAAAAGCCTGAAGCAATCAATTTTGTGTTGGGGCAGTCGCATTTTATCAAGACGGTTGAAGATATCCACGAGGCATTGGTGAGCACTGTGCCGGGGATAAAGTTTGGGCTGGCTTTTTGCGAGGCATCCGGCGAATGCCTGGTGCGGTGGACCGGCACGGACGAGGAGATGATCAAGCTGGCAAAGGAAAACGCCCTGGCGATTGGCGCCGGACACAGCTTTATCCTGTTTTTGGGTGAAGGGTTCTACCCGATAAATATCCTTAAAACCCTGCAGAATGTGCCGGAAATCTGCGGATTTTTCTGCGCAACAGCCAATCCAGCGGAAGTGATCGTCATGGAGACCGAATTGGGGCGCGGCATAATGGGCGTGGTGGACGGGTTTTCGCCCAAGGGTGTTGAGGATGAGGATGGGATCGCCTGGCGCAAGGGATTCCTGCGGATGATCGGGTATAAGTTTTAGCTCAAACCTGGCGCAGCGGAAATTCAAGTTGTTTGATTATTCCTGAGACGGCTTTGCCGCGATGGCTTAGCTGATTCTTTTTGGCGGGATCAAGCTCTGCCATCGTATGATCGGTGCCGTCAACCAGGAAGATTGGATCATACCCAAAGCCGTTTTCGCCGCGGAACTCAGGAATTATCTGCCCTGTGCAAATCCCGTGACTCTTGAGAAACAAGCCCTGTCGGGTGAGCAGCAC
>DJGU01000108.1:0-7020 GCA_002432795.1 Anaerolineaceae bacterium UBA5838 | reverse complement strand
AGCAGATACAGGCAGCGGTCATGGCTGGTGGCTTTTAGATCCGGCAGGAATCGGTGCGAGTGGATACCGGGGGCACCCTGGAGGGCGTCAACCTCGAGACCGGAATCATCTGCCAGGACTTGATTTTGCCCATCCTGCCAGTAAACCTGGGCTTTGAGGAGGGCATTTTCAAAATAGGTATTCCCGTCCTCAATGACATCATTGAACAGACCAAGATCGGCAGGTGTTTGCAGGGTCACATCGTATGGCAGCAAGATGGATCTGAACTCTTCGACTTTGTGGGGGTTGTTGGTGGCAAGCAGTAGTGTGGGGGTCATGGTCGGTGAGCAAGTTTTAAGGGCATAAACTTTCTTGAATGATATAATCTTGTTTGGATCTTTAAATTGTAACTGACTATGGAAAAAACACATCACCCCCTACGCACCAACATTGGATACTTTTTTAATAAACCGATCGGTTTTTCCCGTGATTTTACGGTGGAATATCTGGAAGTGTTCATTGAACCTGATCTGCAGCTTTTCAATCTGAGCGGGCGCTTTAGCTTTTCGCGCACACGCGAGGGGCTTCTGCTGCAAGCAGCTTTTGAAGCTGAGATCGACAGCCGCTGCACGCGCTGCCTTGATCCTTTCCGGGCAATACTCTCGACAGAGTTCGAGGAACTTTACGTTTTTGACAGCCGCACACAAGAAGAGTTTGATGAAGAAGTTATCCCCAAAGACGGCTACATAGACCTTGGAAGGCCGATAAGGGATTACCTCTTGCTGGATCTGCCCATCAACCTGGTATGCAAACCGAATTGCAAGGGCATCTGCGTGGAGTGCGGCGCTAACCTCAACCGTGAAACCTGCGAGCACACTGACAGCCGGATCATTTTCGACTAATATAATCAAGCGTTTTTATTGCAGCGATGGATGATAAAATACTCCATCGATTTTTTGTGAGGAGAATTACCATGACTGAGAACATCTTGATTGCCATTGCCTGGCCTTATGCCAACTCGGACATCCATGTGGGGAATATCACCGGTTCCCATTTGCCTGGGGATATCGTTGCCAGGTATCACCGCCTGCGTGGACGCAATGTGCTGATGGTCAGCGGCTCTGACTCGCACGGCACAGCCATCACAATTAAAGCGGATCAACTGGGAAAAGCTCCGGAAGAAATATATAAACACTACCACCCAAGGTTTATTGAACTCTTTAAGAAACTTGGCATCAGTTATGACATTTTCACCTCCACCCACACTGAAAACCACTTTGATGTGGCACAGAAGGTATTCTTAACCCTGCTTGAAAATGGTTATCTAAAGACGATCGTTTCCAGGCAGTGGTTCAGCCCTTCGCTTGGCCGCTTCCTTCCGGATCGCTACGTGGAAGGCACCTGCTACATCTGCGGCAATCCGGAAGCCCGCAGTGACCAATGCGAAAAGTGCGGCAATGAATTGGAAGCCGAAAAGCTGATCAATCCGCGCTCAAAAGTGGACGATTCAACCCCGGAACTCAGGGAAACCGAACACTTTTTCCTGGATTTATCCTCCCTGGAGCCGCAAATTGAAGAGTTTCTGAAAGCGCGGGAAAGTTACTGGCGACCGAACGTGCTCAGGCAATCCCTGGGGACAATCCAATCGGTGGGGCTCAAACCAACTTCCATCACCAGGGATCTCGATTGGGGGATTCCGGTACCCTTGGAAGACTGGAAGGGCAAAAGCCTTTACGTTTGGTTTGAAGCGGTGATGGGCTACCTGTCATCGGCGATTGAATGGTCCAAACTGACCGGGAATAATGATGCCTGGCGGGATTGGTGGATTGATCCGAGCGCGAAGGCTTTTTATTTCATTGGCAAAGACAACATCACCTTCCACGCCGTGACCTGGCCAGCAGAATTGCTTGGTATGGGCGATGGCTTTGACCGCCGCATGGGGACGGAGAATCCACAGCCGTTGGTCCTGCCGTACAATGTGCCGGCTAATGAGTTTATGAACCTGGAAGGCAGGAAGATCAGCGGCAGCCACAACTGGGCGGTTTGGGGGCTGGACGCCCTTGAAAGGTATGACGCGGACGCGATCCGCTACTATCTGACTAATGCAATGCCGGAACAGCGCGACACAGATTGGGATTGGGAGGAGTTCTTCCAGCGCAATAACAACGAGCTGGTAGCCACCTGGGGCAACCTGGTGAACAGAGTGCTCTCTTTTACATTCAAGAATTTTGACGGCAGGATACCCAACCCAGGACAGCTGCGTGAGAGTGATGAAGCACTGCTGCAGGTGATCAGGGCTGGTTTTGACAGCGTGGCAATAAAATTGGAGCAGGTTGAGCTCAAGGCAGGTCTGGCTGAGGTGATGGCGCTGGCAGCTGAGGTCAATAAATACCTGGATGTGCATGCGCCCTGGTTTGAAATCAAGACTGACCGCGAGCAGGCTGCAAAATCGCTTTATACCGCAATCCAGGCGATTGAATGGATCAAAATCATGAGCGCGCCGTTCCTGCCCAACACAAGCGAGATCCTGCACCAGATACTTGCGCATGAAGAGCCACTGTTTGGAAAACAATTCTCACGCTTCGAGCAGGACGCGCTCGGCGAACACGAAATTCTCGGATTGGATAATAATGACGCGTCAGGCAGGGTGGGGCAGGACGTCTGGAAGCCGGTGGAGCTGGAAGGGGGCAGGGAGTTTAATCAGCCTGTGCCTTTGATCAAGAAGCTCGATCACAAAATTGTTGAGGAAGAACGCGCGAGGTTGGGTAAGCAGAGCGAATAATAAACAATATTGAGGGATTCCAGAAGTCAATTTGACATATGGTTATTGATATTTTGATTCCGGGTTGGGGCGAAGCATCCTCAAATAGCATATTTGGTGAAACAACGATATTGTTTTTGGATGCTTCGCCCCTACGTCGATGTCAATTCCAAATTTAATAATGTGGATTTATAAGAGCTGACCTTAGTGGTGGCAGGTTCAACCCTTGCAGCTTCGCCGCGAGGGCAGGAGCGGAACCCGCCCTACGGTAAGACGTACTTATTAAATTCCGAAAAGTAAAAAGGCAGGTCGGTGAGAAGTTTTCTCATCAAATCTGCGAGGCGGGAACGCCAGAGCTCAACTCCGCTGTCGGTTTCTGAAGCGTGGGGTGTGACCAGGTCGGATACCCCTCTGAGGGCGAGCCAGGCGGTGTGATTTCGCGCGGCGACCCAGGCAAAAGCCCCGGTTTCCCAATCGGCAGCCGCGGCTTGATATGTTTTTGTCAGGAGATCATAAGCCCGAAAATCAATGTCCTGATCGGCAGAAGCAATGCGTGCTCTGCGCGTTCCTGCGGGCAGCGGATTGGTGATCCAGGAGGTGTCGGCTTCAGTACGATAATGGTTAATGGCAGCAAGGGGATCATCCATGCGTTCAACAATGTCGTAGATCAAAGTTTCTGAGACAAGCAGTATTTCACCAACTTCGCTAAAGCCTAAAAATCCACCGCAGGTACCGATATTGATGATCAATTCGGGATGATACTGGTCGATGATGTACTGGGTGGAGGCTGCGGTGGCGATTTTACCCCAACCAGAATGGAAAAACAAGCAAGGTTGACCTGCGAGCTCGATCTGGAAATATGCACCTAACGTACTTTGTTGGATCAAAGTCGGCTGTAGGATGGCTTTGACAACCTCCCATTCCCCATTAGCACTGACCAGGACCGGGATGATTTTTTGGGGCATGATCAGGCTGCGGGGAGTTTTTTTCCGATGGATGCCATGTAGGCAGTAAAGCGCTCTTTTCCGTCGAGTTCAAACACTGTGTCAGCCAGTTGATCATCAAAGGCGGCAATCGCGCAGACGCCATAGCCAATCGATTCGGCCGCCAGGTAGAGGTTTTGGCAAACATGCCCTGCGTCTAGGTAAATGTAGCGGTAAGCACGCATGCCGTAACGCCAGGAAGTGCGGTAGACCTCCGCAACCCAAAAGAAGGTCACAGCCGAATTGAGGACTTGTTTCTGGTTACAAGTGGTTGAATGAGCGGCTTGCAGAGCCTTTGTGCCGGATTTCCAGAGTTCAAGCGCGTGCTGCTCAGGCAGGTAGTGATAGATACCAGGCTCGAGCCCCTCAACCCGCTGGATCGCGAGGTAAGTCTCAAACGGATGTCGCGATCCGGCTGAGGGCACATAGCGGCGGGTCAGTTTTTGGGTTTGAGATCCTTCGCGCAGACCCTGTGTCAGGCGAAGCAAGTAACCCAGTTCAGCCAGGGAAAGAATCGCTTCGGTGTCATAGCGGCGGTGGCTGCGGCGGTCGAGGACAAGCTGCTCAAAGTCGTTTTGAGGCGGTGAGAAGAGCGCTGGGTCGGGCAGCTTTACTTGCGGCAGGCTTGGATCTGGTTGGACCAGATACTGCGGAAAAGGCTCCCCAAGCCCCTCCGGTGAAGGACCCATATTAGCATGACTGCTGGCTTGCTGGAAGGCATCGCCGGCCTGTTCGTATCTGGGCATTGTTCCTCCTAAAACCGGAACATGGAAAGGATCATCGCAAGGACGATAATGATCGCCAGAACAGCCATCAATATATTATAAGTGCGTCCAGAAGTTTTTGATTTTTTTGCCATATTTACTCCAATTGTGCTTTGATTGCCTGGGCCATTTCCGAGGAAACGCCCTTGATTTGCGAGATTTCTTCCGCTGAAGCAGCAAGGATGCCATCAATGGAGCCGAAGCGCCTAATGAGCTCTTTTCTGCGCGCAGGACCGACCCCGGGTATTGCATCCAGCCGTGAAGCCAAACCGATTTTACCACGCTGGTTGCGATGGGCGGTAATGGCAAAGCGGTGGGCTTCATCACGGATGCGCTGGATGAGATAAAACCCCTGCGAATGATCATCCAGGCGGACAGAGTCCATTTTGCCCGGCAGGAAGAGCTCTTCTTCCTGTTTTGCCAGACCGACCAAGGTGAACTGACCCTGGAGGTCCAATTCCTCAATGATTTCGACAGCCTGGCGCAGCTGCCCTTTTCCACCATCCACGATCAAGAGGTCAGGCAGCAGGGAAAAGGCCAGGTCGGGTTTGTAGCCGGGCTTCTCTTTTTCCTGTTGTTCGGTAATATAGCGTGTAAAACGTCTTTTAAGCACCTCGCGCATGGAAGCAAAGTCGTCCGGGGTGGAGACGGATTTGATGTTGAAGCGGCGGTAGTTCTTTTTTGCCGGTACGCCCTGTTCAAAAACGACCATGCTGCCGACGCTGGCCGTGCCCTGGGTGTTGGAGATGTCGTAGCATTCAATCCGGTTTGGAGCTTCGGGCATGCCCAAAACTGCCTGAATCTCTGCCAAGGCTTGATGTTGTCGGTCTTTGTCAGCCTTCCAGCGAATTTCGAGGGATTTGAGCGTCTCGCGGGCGTTTTCGGCTGCCATCTGCACCAGTTCCTTGCCCTGACCGCGCTTGGGGACGGTCAGTTGGACCTTCTCACCTCCGCGGCGTGTGTTGAGCCATTCTTTGATGATGCGGGCTTCTTCGACTTCCTGAGGAAGCATGACTTTGTTTGGAACATAAGCCGCCTGGGAATAGAACTGTTTGATGAATTCTTCCAGGATCTCCGAGTTTTCTTCGGCTTCGGTACCCTCGAGTATGAAGTATTCGCGGCCGATCAATTTACCCGAACGGATGAAGAAGACTTGCACGCAAGCTTCGCCTTTTGAGCGCGCCATGGCGATCACATCGGAATCCTTGCGCTCATCGGAAATGATCTTCTGGCGTTCCACCACCCGGTCAATCGCCTGGATCTGATCCCGATAGATAGCTGCTTTTTCGTAATCCAGCGATTCCGAAGCCTTCGCCATAGCTTCTTTGAGACGATCCATGATCGGGTCAGTGCGCCCTTCAAGGAATCTGCACAGGTCGTCAATCATCTGGCGGTACTCATCCTGGTTGACCGCGCCAATGCAGGGGGCGGAACAGAGCTTGATGTCGTAGTAAAGGCAGGCGCGTTCATCGGTGCCCGTGATCTCACGGGCGCAGGTGAGGTAGGGGAAGATCTTTCGCAGGATGTCCAGCGTCTGGTGGACTGCCCAGACGGAGGTGTAGGGTCCAAAGTAGCGTGAGCCATCGTTGACCATGTTGCGGGTGACTGTCAGTTTGGGGAAGGGGTCCGCCCAATGCACCTTGATGTAGGGATAGCGTTTGTCATCCTTTAGCCGGACGTTGTAGAAGGGACGATGCTGTTTGATGAGGTTCATCTCGAGGATCAGCGCTTCGAGTTCGGAAGCGACCACGATCCATTCGATGTCCCGGATTTTGCGGACCATTTGGCGCGTCTTGTAGGAATGATCTGAGGATTGCTGAAAGTAAGAACGGACGCGGTTTTTGAGGTTGATGGCTTTCCCAACATAAATAATGCTGCCATCCGCATCTTTCATCAGGTAACAGCCGGGTTTATCCGGCAGGGTGGCAAGGATGCCTTTGATCTTTTCAGAACATTCCATACACAAATTTTAACAGATAAAGATTAGCAAAGAATAGGAGATTAGTTAGTGGGTTGGTATAATCCTAAGGAGAGGAAATATGCCAATTAGAATCCTGCCTGAAACGATTGCTTCGCAAATAGCCGCCGGCGAAGTGGTGGATAGACCCGCCTCGGTGGTAAAAGAGCTGTTGGAAAACGCGATAGATGCTGGCGCGCGACAAATCGAAATTGAGATTCTGCAAGCTGGCAGGCGCTTGATCCAGGTAACCGATGATGGATCTGGCATTCCTGCCGACGAGGTGGGGCTGGCTGTCTGCCGGCACGCCACCAGCAAGCTGAGCAGTGCTGAGGATCTGTTCAATATCCGCACGCTGGGTTTCAGGGGAGAAGCGCTGGCTTCAATCGGATCTGTTGCACGTCTGACTATGATCACTAACACGCATGAAAGTCCTATCGGTGCGAAACTGACCGTGGAAGGCGGCGAGTCAGTTAATACTGCCACCATTGCAGCAGCTGCAGGCACGCGCGTGAGCGTGGAGGATTTGTTTTTCAACCTGCCGGCAAGGCTCAAATTCCTGAAATCCGACACGAC
>DJGU01000044.1:15499-34483 GCA_002432795.1 Anaerolineaceae bacterium UBA5838 | reverse complement strand
TAAAATGAGAAACTCCGGTTTTAACTAACAGGTTACACAACGGTGCAACATAATCCCTGACTCCAGTGTGACTCCAGGTGTGACTCCAGGTGTAACATAATCCCTGGCGCTTCAACTATCATAGGAAAAATTTATTCTAGAACTTGTCGTTTTCTTCGCTCAGGATCATAATCGGAATGCGCCGGTCGCCCACACGCTGTCTGTATTGATGCATGTCGAGGTAAGTCGCTTCGGCCAGTTTCCAGTAGTGATCATATTCTTCCCCCCGCGCTTCCCGCGCCCTGCAAATCCTCTCCTTGCCTTCAAGTAATACGCTTGCCTGAGGGTTTGCCCTTAGGTTGTAGTACCAGGACGGCATCTTTTCACACTCCAGTTAGCTGCTGTCACTGCGATAACTTCCGGCTTTTCTGCATCGTGGAGACACAAAACGGCTTATACAAAAAACCGCCCGGATCTTGGGCGGCGGTGATTTTTCCATGGAGGGTAATTATTCGCTTAAGAGCTGCTTTATATGGTCCAGGGCTTTGACCATCGAATTGCCAAGATAGATACCAGGGATCTTTTTAACCAACTCTGGGTCAAAATCAAAAGCAAAACCACCATAGCTAAATTTTGGGGCAGGTGAAATGGTGTTGAGCTTTACCTGCGCCCGCAGCAATTCCATGGCAACGCGGTTTGTGCTGGCCGTGAGCACCACCAGGGCGGGCTTTATCTGCCACGAGTAGTCCACCAGGTCATCCAGGTGCAGGTTAGCCCCCAAAAACTCGACCCGGTAACCCCGGTTCCGCAATAGCACGGCCATCATCAAAGCCCCCATCTCATGTTCTTCAGTCGGAGCCCCACCAATCAGGATATTTGGTCCTTTATTGACGATCGGCAGCGAGATATAGAGGTTGTTCAATCGGCTCAGCAAAAAAGCAGTGGCAAAATGCTCTGTGCTAATCCTCAGTTCACCTTGAAACCAAGCTTCTCCTACGGATATCAGCGCGGGTGTGATGATTTTTTCAATTAGGGTTTCAAGGTCAAATTTCGAGAGCGCATCTTCAAAGAGCCTGGCGGCCTCGACTTCATTGTGTTTTGAAAGTAGTTGAAATAGCTTCTCTGTGTAACCTTTGGGCGACACCGAATTGTGGGCTTTGATTTGGGCTATCTCAAATGGGATAACTTCAGGCCAGTTGTCCTGCGCGATCATGTCGTGTAAGCTTGCGGCAGCGGTACTGATGGAGACACCACTGTTCTTCTTATTGATCAGCCACCTTAGAATTGCCAGATCCCGGTCTGAGTAGAGCCGATATCGGTTCTCATCTCGTTCTGGATTGAGGATGCCGTAGCGCCTTTCCCAGGCGCGTAAAGTCACAGGATTAATGCCGGTCAGATCGCTGACTCTTCTTACTAAATATTTGGGTTCATCGGGCAGGTCGTTGATTGCCGTCATAGTTTTCCAATTGTACAAGGCAGATTATACAATATTTTTTATGATTGATAAGCGCTTGCAAAAGGATATCCTGTTTACTTCAATAGTATATAATCAACATCAGACTTGCCCTGCGTCAGAACGGATGGTCTGGAGGAAGTGTGATGAAAATTTCTTTCAAGCTTTTTCTCATGGTTTTCATGACTTTTACACTGATTTTGTCAGCTTGCAGCGGGTCGCCCGCTGCCGAAACACAACCGGAGGATCAAGTGAATAATCCTGTGTCGCCAGAACAGATCCCACCCATTCCCCCTGAGGTCAGCGGAGAAGTGGTCTATGTCCCTTTCCCGATTAAAATTTCCGTGGATGGTGACCTCTCAGATTGGGCAAACATACCCGTCATTTTTGTCGATCGGGGTCCCTTGCCCTCAGCCGATCCCGCGGAAAACGGGTCGTTCACGTTTTCGGTTGCCGCGGATCTGGAAAATCTCTACATTACCATGCAAATGCCGGATAAGACTATCGTCACAGGCAAGCACGGCACGGAGTTCTGGAATGAGGACTCGATGGAGTTTTATGTTAACGCCTCCGGTGATCTTAACGCCAGATCTTACGGACTAAAGATGATGCAGGTCAACATCAATGCATCCGATATCGGCAACACGGATCCAAACGCGCTGACTATTACGGGCGTCTTCAGCTCCGACGCGAAAGTAAGCGGGTTTGTCTTTAAAACCGATGACGGTTGGGGTTTTGAAGCCGCACTGTCGCTGAAAGACCTGCTCGAGGTGACCCACGGTAAGGAGTTTGGTTTCCAGGCGCAGATCAACGGCGCTTCTGTGCAGGACCGGGACATCAAGCTGATCTGGTCAAACGCCGATACCTCTGACCTCTCGTGGGAAAACCCCAGCCTGTTCGGCCGCGCGCTCTTTTTTGAACTCGGCAGGACGGACATCCCACAGCCAAGTGTCATTGCCACAGCACCCGAAGCAACACCGACCCCAGGTCCGGAAATCATTCCAGCACTGGTGAGTGTTAACCAGGTGGGGTATTTCGTGAATGGCATCAAGATAGCCCTGGTAGCCTCCGAAGCCTCTGAGCCCCTAACCTGGGTGCTGAAAAACGCATCGGGTGAAGAAGTGCTCAGCGGTCTGACAACTTTCAAAGGCAAGGACGCCAACTCCGGCGATACACTGCACGAAATTGATTTTTCCGCCCTCACTGATCCAGGCGAGGGGTACACCCTGGAAGCAGCGGGAATGAAAAGCGTGCCCTTTACCATTTCTGATGATATTTACAGCCGGCTGAAACACGACGCCCTCACTTACTTTTACCTGAACCGCACCGGCATTGCCATTGAAGAAAAATACGCCGGCAAGGACCTGGCGCGCCCGGCAGGGCACGTGACGGATGCCAATGTGACCTGTTACAAGGGTGATGATCCCGACGGCAACGATTGGCCGGGATGCGACTACACGCTGAACGCCTCAGGCGGCTGGTACGACGCCGGCGATTTTGGTAAGTATGTGGTCAACGGCGGCATCACCGTCTGGACCCTGCTGAATCTTTACGAGCAGGGCTGGCAAGGCTTCCCGGATGGTTCCCAAATGATCCCTGAGCAAGCTAACGGCATCTCTGACCTGCTGGATGAAGCCCGCTGGGAAATGGAATTCCTGCTGGCAATGCAGGTCCCGCAGGGGCAGCCGAAAGCCGGCATGGCGCATCACAAACTCCACGACGCGTCCTGGGCTGGCTTGCCTATGGTGCCACCCACCGAAGTGAATAATGATAACGAACACGCAGTGCCCGGGCAGGGTCGCTACCTGTTCCCGCCCAGTACGGCTGCCACCCTCAACCTTGCCGCCACCGCCGCGCAGTGCGCGCGCATCTGGAACGGTCTCGATCAAGCCTTTGCTGAGCGCTGCCTGGCCGCAGCCGAAACCGCCTGGCAGGCGGCGCTGGAGAACCCCGGCATCTACGCCGGTAACACCCCCGGCGCGGGCGGCGGCAATTATGATGACAAGAACGTCAGTGATGAATTTTACTGGGCGACATCGGAACTTTTCATTACCACTGGTAAAGATGAATACAGGGACTACCTGCTCAATTCAAAGGATTTCGCGGCTGCGGATGCCTTTGATTGGGGGCATGTTGCCCCCCTGGGCACCATCTCCCTGCTGACGCACGAAACCTCGCTTTCTGCGGAACACAAAGCCGCCCTGCAGCGGGCAGTGATTGCTTACGCTGAGGAGCTGATCAAGGTGCAGGAGCAGGACGGCTACCGGGTGCTGATCGATGAGGATTATCCCTGGGGCTCGAATGGTCTCATTCTGAACAACATGCTGCTCCTCAGCATGGCGCACAAACTCAGCGGCGAGGCGCGCTATCTCGACAGTGTGCGCCTGAGCATGGATTACATCCTGGGTCGCAACGCGTTGAATAAGAGCTTTGTCGCCGGGTATGGCACCTATCCGATGCTTCATCCGCATCACAGGTTCTGGGCGAATGATCCCGCGCGCGGTTTCCCGGCTCCCCCTCCTGGCGCGCTTTCAGGCGGACCGAACTTCAACCCAAGCGATCCACCCTCAGACGCGGCCGACCTGATGAGCCTGCCGCCTTCCAAGCGTTACCTGGATGACGTTCAGTCTTACACGACCAACGAAGTCGCAATTAACTGGAACGCCCCGCTGGTGTGGGTCTCTGCGTTTCTGGATCATGCGAGGGAATAGTTCGGGAGGTTATTGGCTGGTTCCGCCCGGAATGAGGTTGAAGACTTAACATCTTTCTGATCGCGCATGTGTACGTACCGTGCGCGGGGTTTGACCGGAGGCATCCATCTTTATCAGAATGCGGTTTCGTTGTAGGGGCGAAGCGTCCTAAAAATATTGTTTTGCAAATTCTACTGTGCTAGTTTGGAATGCTTCGCCCCTACCCGTGATCATCGCAGGGAAGGTTGCATACTCGTTAAACAATATAAGAACAGAAGACCCTCACCAACCTGGCCTCCGGCACGCAAACAGCTCCTAGGGGAAGCCCAACACGATCGCGCAGGGTGTATTCACCGTGCGCAGTGTTTTACCGAATGCATCCATCAATCTCAGAATGCGGTTTGGTTGTAGGGGCGAAGCTTCCTAAAAATAATGTCCTGCAAATTCTGCTGCGCTAGTTTGGGATGCTTCGCCCCTACCCGTGATTATCGCAAGGCAATTATTAAGGGGACACTCATCAGTCTCACGTCCGTTACACGGCGCTCGCCAGCTTCAGTCCACATAGTCCATCAGGTAGCCATATCCTTCAGCTTCCATCTGCTCGTAGGGGATGAATCTCAGGGCGGCGCTGTTGATGCAATAGCGGGTTCCGGTTGGTGACAAGCCCTCGTTATAAAAAACATGCCCCAAATGCGTGTTGCCGGTGCGGCTGCGGACTTCGGTACGAGCCATACCAAAAGATTCATCGACTATATAAACAAAGGTGTTTTCGTCGATCCCCTTCGAGAAACTCGGCCAGCCCGTGCCGCTGTCGAACTTATCGCTGGATGAAAATAGGGGCTCGCCAGTGACAATATCCACATAAAGACCGCGCTCGTGATTATCCCAATATTCATTTTTGAATGCCGCTTCAGTGCCTGCATTCTGGGTCACGTTGTATTGCAGATCAGTAAGCAAAGCCTTGATCATCTCGTCTGTTGGGCGTGGGTAGTTGCCAGGGTCAACAATGATGTTTGTGACACCAGATATTTCATCCCTGGGAATGTGGCAATAGCCCATGGGATTCTTTACCAGGTAATCCTGGTGATATTCTTCGGCGTCATAGAAGCGTTCCAGCGGCTCGATTTCCACAACAAAATTCGCAAAGCGTTCCTTCACGATGGCAGTAATGCGTTCAACCGTGTTTTTGGCTTCATCGCTGGTGTAATAGATGCCTGTTTGATACTGGGTGCCAACGTCATTGCCCTGGGCGTTTGCCACTGTTGGGTCAATGACGTGATAGTAAGCAAAAATCAGGGCATCCAGGCTGACTTTATCCGGTTGGTATTCAACCCGGACTGTTTCACGATAGCCGGTGTCCCCTTTGATAACCTGCTCATAGCTTGGCACGATTTCCGCAAGCCCATTGGCGTATCCACTGGTTGCTTCCACTACGCCTGGAATTGCCTGCATCAGCTTTTCGATCCCCCAAAAACAACCGCCGGCAAAGTAGATGACTTCCACGCCTTCCTGCTTGGAATAGGTATTATCAATTGCAGTTGCTGTCATTGGTTCAATTACCTCCGTTTGCGAGTTATTTTGTTGGGTCAACATTGTTTGCTCCGTATTAACCACTGCATTACAAGCTGTTGCTACCAAGGCACCAAGCACTATCATTGCAAATATTTTCTTCATCTTGACCTCTAAAATACAACTTCTAAGTTGTCAATTTTTGAGTAATACTATCCAAAAATCGCTGTCTATACAATCTTTGTATAAAGTTAGACGCCAATAATGCTGTTTTCCAGCAGTCTTAAAACCTAACCCCCGTACAATTTTTTGTTTGCCTGACTAGCACCAAAAATTTGACAAAATCTACTTAATCTACTGATTAATAGTATAATGTCTGATAAATCAACATTTCCTTTGTTCATTCGTTTGGAATCGGTGACAGGGGGTGTCCCATTTGTTTTGTGATCGTTTTTAAAAAGTTGTTTTCTGTTACTACGATAAAATTTTGCGTTTTCTGTTGTACTCTTATAGTTTGAATTAATAGCCACATAAAACAGGTCAAGGATCATAGTGATAGGAGAAGAAAAATGAAGAATTTCAAAGGATTGATAGTTGTAATAGTTGCCGTTCTCTTACTGTCAGCTTGCGCTCCGGCTGCAGTAGATACACCGGCACCCGCAGAGGTTGTGGATGCAAATATTCCAACAGTGTGTTCTGCGGATCGATACGGATGTGCCAAGATCGAGCCTGGTCAAACGATCAAGATCGGTATGGGTTCTCCGATGACCGGCGGTGATGCCTCGTTTGGCATCGACGCTGAACAAGCTGGAAAAATTGCAGTTGCTGATGCTGAACCTCTACATGGTTTTTCATTTGAATTAGTTGCAGAGGACGATCAAGGTGCCGCCGAAGGCGGAGCCGCAGTTGCGAACAAGTTTGTCGCGGATCAAACTTTGGTTGGCGTTGCCGGTCATCTTTTCTCAGGCGCGACCGCGGCAGCCATGCCAATCTATGAAGCCAAAGGCATTCCGATGCTTTCCCCTTCAGCCACCAACCCCACTTTGACCCAAAAAGGTTCGGCTGTATTTAATCGCGTGCCCTTCACCGATGCTGCCCAGGGAAAAGCCGCAGCCACGTTCATCTACGAGGAACTTGGTTTCCGAAAGATCGCGGTCATGCATGACGGTGAGGATTATGGCAAGGGTTTGGCTGAGATTGTAAAGGTAGAATTCGAAGCCCTTGGTGGGGAAGTAGTTGAATTTGTGGGCATCACTTCGAAAGAAGCTGACTATACCCCCGTGCTAACTACGATTGCCGCTAAGTCACCCGAATTGATCTATTTCGGCGGTTACACCCAGGATGCTGGTGTTTTGGCAAACCAGATGAAAACCACTGGTCTCGAGAACGCAGTCTTCTTCGGATGCGATGGCACGTTTGGCACCGATTTCCTGAACCGGGCTGGCGCCAATGGTGAAGGCTCCTACCATGCCACACCTCGAACGCCACCCCAGACCCCCGAGAAGACAGCCTTTGATGAAGCTTACAAGGCTGCTTACGGTGTTGGTCCAGGCGAACTTTCACCATTCACCTGGAACAGCTACGACTGCACCACCGCCTTAATCGAAAAAGTCGGTGATGTGGCAGTTCTTGGTGCTGATGGCGCACTCTATATTCCCCGCGGTGCTCTGGTCGACGCGGTGCGTGGTCTGAACAACTGGACTGGCATCAGTGGTACTTACACCTGCGCTCCAGTCGGAGATTGCAACATTCAAGGTCCACAGTTCCACATAGTGAAAAACGGTACGTTTGTTCCGGTTAACTAAGTCTGATTAATAGTCGATAAATGCAGGGAAGGAATTCCCTTCCCTGCCTATTGATTTTTAACTTACTCCGCTGAGGAGGATATTATGGAAAATGAAATTCGACCGCCGCGACGCTACAAGCGCAGCAAACTTCCGAAACTTGTTCGCTGGATATTTGGTCTTATCGTTCTTTCTTATTTCTTTTGGCGTTTATACACAGTTATTATCGTTCAGAATGAATACACACCAGATATATGGGTTCGTTTGCTGATCTCTGGCCTGGTCATTGGCGGCGTTTATTCTCTGATTGCCATCGGCTACACCCTCGTCTATGGAATCCTCAGGATGATCAACTTTGCTCACGGCGAAGTGATGATGATCGGCACGTTTGCTGGATACTTTGTATTTGAAGCAACCAATGCGATTAGATTTACTTCGTCCACAGGTGAGATAACCAGTCTGTCAAATGCCCAACCCTTCCTGTCGATTTTGCTGGCTTTTATTGTTGGCATGACTGTGGCAGCAACTTCCGGGTTCCTGCTAGAAAAAATCGCCTATCGCCCTTTGCGAAAAGCTCCCAGATTGATCCCATTGATCAGTGCAATTGGTGCCTCAATATTTCTGCAAAACCTGGCCCAACTCTTATTCAGTCCGTTGGTTCGTGATTACAAGAACCCGGATCTGATTGCCCGTGGTCAAGGTTGGGCTATCACTGTGGCAGGGGCGCGGTTGACCATTCCCTATACCGGAGTTCTCACCTTCAGTTTATCCATTATCCTGATGTTTGCTTTATACACCATGGTGAGAAAATCAAAGCTTGGCAAGTCCATGCGCGCGGTTGCGGCTGACAAATCAACCGCCGCGTTGATGGGTATTGATGTCAATGGTGTAATTAGTCAGACCTTCATTATCAGCGGTATGCTGGCTGGCGCGGCTGGGGTTATGTGGGGACTCCACAACGGCTTGGTCTACTATTACGTGGGTTTTCTGCCTGGCATCAAAGCTTTTACATCAGCAGTCTTGGGAGGCATTGGTAATATTCCCGGCGCTATGCTCGGCGGTATGCTGCTGGGAATGATCGAATCTATTGGTCCTACCGCTCTGGGTATTAGCTATCAACTAAAAGATGTTTTGGCTTTTGTAATCCTGATCATCATTCTCATTTTCAGACCTTCCGGTATTTTGGGTGAAGTTCTCTCGGAGGAAAAGGTATGAATAAGAAGCTTGTTAGTCCCAGTTTGAAAAGAGGCCTCACCTTCGGAATCGTGATGATCATATTTGTGCTGATCGATCTTGATGTCATGGTAGCGACCATGTTAAGCAAGTTGTTTGGTGCGAATGTTATCCGTGGGAGCTTACCTGATGTGGGTTTTATGGTTTTGTTCCTAATTCTTTTTGGTATGTTTGTGGGATGGTCCACCTCGTCCGACGACGCAAAACCAACCACTAAGCTTTTCCAAGCCCTCGTTGCCGGGTTAACTTTGGGTGTTGTGCTTGGATTATTCGACTTGATATTAAATCAACTGATTGTAACTGGCACGGATGTCCGCAAGTATCTGGCTGCGCTTGCCCCCGAAAGTATCCGGCTCTTTCTTTTTGATCAGGGAGCGATCAGCCCACTCTTACACTTGGGTCTGTTTACTGTTGCGAGTCTACTGGGAAGTCTGATGAAGATCTTGCTCAAATCTGAGTCAGCCTCGCGCTTTTTTAAGGGTGTAAAATCCGGCTACCAGGGTTTGCAGGCGAAAGCTCAGGCAAATACACCAAATTGGGTTAAAAAGTACGGAAAGTTTTTGCTTTTCCTGCTGATTGGCCTTTTGGCATTTTTCCTACCTCGCATATGGGGTTCTTACAACAATTATGTTGTAGGTCTGGTTGGTTTATACGTCATCCTGGGAATTGGACTGAATATCATTGTAGGTCTGTCTGGTCAGCTAATGCTTGGTTTTGCAGCTTTTTTTGCAATGGGTGCCTACAGCGTGGCTTTACTAAACGCGCCATTACCGCATGGAATCATGCTGGGATTTTGGCCTTCTCTCCTGATTGGTATACTCATGGCGGTGGTGGCGGCAGTTCTTTTGGGCTTGCCAGTCATGGGCATGCGCGGCGATTACCTCGCCATCGTGACGCTCGGATTTGGCGAAATTATTCGCATCCTTTTGAAATCTGACCTCTTAACCTCGTTCACTGGAGGCCCGCGTGGGATCCAGGACATTAGGGGACCAACCCTTTTTGGACAGTCATTTTCCAGTGATATTGACTATACCTATATCATTTTGGTCGTGATGGTTCTATCAATTTTTATCTATAAACGACTTGAAAGATCCAGGACCGGGCGAGCGTGGTTGGCAGTCAAAGAAGACACCAAAGTTGCTCAGGCGACGGGTGTCAACATAATGACGAATAAATTGCTGGCATTGTGCTTAGGAGCTGCCTTTGCTGGTCTTGCCGGCGGTATTTTTGCAGCTCGTAACCAGTTTACTGGTCCAAACGACCATCAGTTGATGGTTTCTATGAACATCCTAAGCATTCTGATCGTTGGTGGCGTCAATAGTATTCCTGGCATCATTTTGGGAGCCTTTACCCTAAAAGGACTTCCTGAAATTCTCAGAGAAATAGAAAACTACCGCTTGTTGGTGTTTGGTGGTTTGTTGGTGGTCATGATGATTTCACGTCCTGAAGGATTGTGGCCGGCTACCCGGCCTAACATTGAGAAAGATGAAGGCAATAAGCTTAAAGAGGACGGTGCGCCTGGAAAAGGAGGTCTAAATGACTGACCCAATCATTCAGGTAAAGAACGTCAGTAAGATCTTCGGAGGTTTGACCGCGGTCAACCAGGTGGACATTGAAGTACCCGAAAAGTACATCTACAGCATCATTGGTCCAAACGGAGCAGGCAAGACCACGCTGTTCAACTGTATTTCAGGTTTTTATTTCCCTGAAAAAGGTGAGGTCTTGTTTTATGGGGACCCCATCCAAGGTCTCTCGACCAATCTGGTTGCCTGGTTGGGGATCTCGCGTACCTATCAAAATATCCGTCTTTTCAGCAATCTGACCGCGGTTGAGAACATTTTGATCGGTCTGCACCCCAATTTGAAAACTAACTGGTTTGAAGCCATAATCCATACCAAGCGCTTCCAAAAGGAAGAAAGCGGATCAGTCAAAGAGGCTCTGCGCCTGTTGGATTACGTCGGTTTGAAAGGTTATGGCGATTTTCTTGCCAAGAACTTGCCATACGGTCTCCAGCGAAGGTTGGAGATTGGGCGGGCATTGGCAAACCAGCCGAAACTGCTCTTGTTGGATGAACCCACCGCCGGCATGAATATGAATGAAACCGCTGAAGCGACCCATTTCATTAAGCGCTTGCGGGATGAGTTGGGAATTACGATAATCCTGATCGAACATGACATGAAAGTCGTGATGGGTATCTCGGACCGGATCAGCGTGTTGGATTATGGCACCAAAATCGCTGAAGGCAACGCGGCTGAGATTCAGGCCAATCCCAGGGTTATTGAAGCCTACCTGGGGCCCGGTGGAGCGGCTCTTTCTGAAAAATACAAAAAACAAAGGCTATCTAATGCTAAAAGTAACTGACCTTAATGTCCATTATGGCGCGATACACGCTTTGCAAGGCGTGAGTTTTAACTTGCAGGAAGGCGAGATCGTTACGCTAATCGGGGCGAATGGCGCGGGCAAATCCACCTTGCTTAACACCATTTCCGGTTTACTGCCCGCTGTTAAAGGGAAGGTGGAATACCTGGACGAGGATATTACCAATCTCGAGCCACAAAAAATTGTGCGCAAGGGCATTGTGCAAGTACCCGAGGGTCGTAAGATCTTTGCCGCCATGAGCGTGATGGAAAACCTTGAAATGGGCGCCTTCACCGTCACGGACAAAAAACTGATAGCTGATAAAGTCGAGGAAATGTTTGCCAAATTCCCCATTCTGGGTAAACGTTCCAAACAACTGGGCGGCACCCTTTCGGGTGGTGAACAGCAGATGCTGGCGATTGCCCGCGGTTTGATGGCCAGCCCCAAGCTTCTCCTATTGGATGAACCTTCCATGGGTCTGTCACCCGTTTTGGTAGAGCAGATTTTCGATACAATCCAGAGCATCAATAATTCGGGCACCAGCGTAATTTTGGTTGAACAGAACGCCCAAATGGCGCTTGTGATCGCTCACCGAGCCTATGTCTTGGAAACTGGCAAGATTGTGCTGGAGGGCGACGCTCAGGAAGTGCTGCAGAATCCCATGGTCATCGAAGCCTATCTGGGGGTTAGTTAGTAAACAAGATTTGGCTAAGATGTTAACCAAGAAATATCAAGGCTCAATCGCAGAAACAGCTCAAAACTGGTTGCTTTAAACCTTGTTTGCGCCCTGGTACTGCTTGTTTGCTGCCTGGCAGCTAATGAACCAGCTCTGCTCCTCTCGGTGCGGCTGGCGCCATCCTGGTGGAGCCATTGAGCGAGCGCGAATTGGACGTATTACGCTTACTGAACTCACACCTGGCTGTTCCGGAAATCGCCAGGGAGATGATGATCGTGCCCTCCACGCTTCGCACCCATATTCGCAACATTTATCTCAAGCTGGATGTGCATATGCGGCTTGAAGCCCTCCAAAAAGCCCGGGACCTCCGCTTATTCTAAGAGTTAGATCTTACAAATGATTTATTCCTCACCAGCCGGCGGGGAATTTTTTTGTCAATTAGCACCTGCTTTCGCTTTATTGTGTCGTGACGAGACGTCACTTTGAGAAATATTCTGTCATTGCGAGGAACGAAGCAATCTAAACTCTCAACCTCAAAAAATGTATATTGTTCACAACGGCGCCTAACCCATATATGCATCGCGTGTGATGAATGAATCTGGCTACCTCCGGTGTTCTGGGTTTACCTATAGCTTAGATTGCTTCACAAAGGAGGTTCGCAATGACAGAATACATACGAATCTTCTCCATAGCAGAAGTCCCTCCAATTAATTAATTCCCTGCCAGTCAGCGGGGATTTTTTATTGATAAGCTTGCCAAATCATCAAATGATCATGGATACTATGCTCAGAACAAAAAACAGGAGACAAACCATGGCGAACACGCAAATATGCGATTCACCATCATTCTACGAAATTCAGGTCAAAGGAACTTTCGATGAGAGCTGGTCAGATTGGTTTGGCGGCTTCACCATCACAAGAGAGAACGGCAAAACCCTTCTGGCTGGGCAGGCGATTGATCAGGCTGCTTTACTCGGCATCCTGGCAAAGATCAATGACCTGGGACTGGTGATACTCTCTGTCATGAGAATAGACCACTGAATGTGTTTATATCAAAAAGGAGTTTGAAATTTTAGTCACCAAGAAAATCAATATCTTCTCTTTCTTTTTCGGAAAGCCACTCGCTGCAAACAAAGTAAAAGTCCGCAGCGTATCAAAAGCTCAGAGCCTGGACGATACAAATTTGGACGAACTTGATAAAAGGATCACCATCACAAAGCGTGAAGATTTCTACAAGGCTCACACAGTCAATATGGTCAATCCTTTCAACCAACTGGACCGGTAAACCCACCGCAAGCAAACTGTAGAGCCTGGGAAGTGGCAAGTAAAAGTGCTTCCCAGGCTCTACTTATGGCTTTTTTTTGAAGAGAGCGAACGTGATACCCCTGGGGAATTCGCCAATGCCCACAAAGTAAGGCACACCAAGTAAAGCCAAAATGACCATTCGGTCGTTTATTAGCAACGGGGAGCCAATCCGCTTATGCCCGCGAAACAGGGTAAGCGACTGGCCTCCGGGTTATGAGCCCAACGAGCTACCCCCTCTCTACCCCGCATCGGAAGAAAGAGTATATAACAAAAAAACCTCTGTCAAATCCAGTTTTCCGCCCTATCTTGTCAAATGCGTGGTTGCAAACCAATCCCATGCTGGTTTAGAATTCCTGTGATTTGAGGGGTGCTTATGAATCCAAATAAAAAATCATTGCTTACCTCAGTCACGGAGACGGTCCGTCACCCTTGCTTGGGGATCCGCCGCACAGAGCCATGATCGACTTCATGCGCCTTTCCCACTTCGAAAACGCCTGTAGTCTTCTTCAAACACACTTTAAGAAAGCCCACAGCCCACCACCCCTAATCACTTCTCAGATCTTCTCGGGGTCCTGGTGCATCTGCCCCTTTCCAAGCTCCTGGGAACGAGTGAAAGCCGCCCAAATCGCCCGCGATATCGCAGTTCGGAATCCCATTTTTTCTAAATAATACAGGGCTGTTGCCGATGTGCCGCCAGGAGAGGTGACCTGGTTTCGCAATCGGGCAGGATGTGAGCTGTTTTGAGCATAGTAAATGATGGATCCTTTGATGGTTTGGACTACCATTTCTTCAGCAATCCGACGGGGGAGGCCAAGGTGAACCCCAGCATCAATCATTGATTCGAGGAATAAGAATACATAAGCCGGTCCGGTGCCGGACACGGCGGTTGCCATATCGATATAAGCCTCTTCTTCAACAAAAATGGCTTGCCCCAGGGCAGATAAGATTTTATCGGCAAGCGCATGCTGCGCTTCCGAGGTTTGCTGGCTTTGCGTCCAGACGGTCATCCCCTCACCCACCTGGGCAGGTGTATTGGGCATGGCGCGCACGACATATGGATGTTTGAGGCCGGCAATGAGCGCATTAATCGGGACACCCGCAAGGATAGATATGACAAGTGCGTTTTGCGGAAGCTGGTTTTGAAGATCTTCGAAAACCTGAGACAGTTTCTGTGGTTTGACACATAAAATAACGACATCTGCTTCCTGAACAGCTTCGGCGTTGTTCAAGGTTGTCTTAATCTGATAGCGATCCACTAATTCATCCAGTCGATCCTGTCGAGGGCCTGCTGCAATGATATTTCCAGGCTCAATCAACTGGTTTGAAAGCAGGCGGCTGACGAGTGCTTCCCCCATGACCCCCGGGCCGATGATTGAAAATTTTTGATGTTTGTCCATTTTTTTCTCCGGATTCTAATTGGCTGACGGAGCGACTAAAATCAACAGATTTTTTCATTCTCGCCAGTCACCTTACCAACCGACTGTTGAGACTATGCCGCTGAGAAACCAACATGGGCTTAGGATTAATAGTTTATGGTCGGGAAAACTGCATCATCCACTTTTTCACAAGATATTATAGCCTACACAAAGGTAATCTATCGTTGAATCAGAAAACCTTAAACTCAATTCCTAAGGGGTCTGGGTTATCTCCAGAAGCGCGGAACGGACGTGATACCTCCCAGGGGTATTCGCCTGTGCCTACTAAGCGGGTTAAACAACTTAAAGTAAAAACGACCTTTCGGTCGTTTTTCAGTAGCGGGGAGCCGATTCGAACGACTGACCTCCGGGTTATGAGCCCGACGAGCTACCACTGCTCTACCCCGCATCGGAAAAATTAGTATATAACAAAAAAATCCCTTTGTCAAATCCAATTTCAAATCCAATTTCCCCCAAATTGTGCGTGGGTCAGCACATAATATACACTTTATGCAATAAGGCTATGAAAGATAACGCTCAAGATGTTTGTCAAAGCTCGGTTTGCAAACCAAACCCTAAGGTGATTTACAATTATCTTAATCAGTGAGGATACTATGAACCAAAACAAGAAAAGCATTATCTACTTCAGCCACGGCGGCGGACCGCTGCCCCTGCTTGGCGACCCAGGGCACAAAGCCATGATTGATTTCATGCGCGTTTTGCCGGAGCAAATCGCCCGCCCGGAATTGATCCTGGTGATCAGCGCGCACTGGGAGGAAGCCCTGCCCACCCTGCTTGGCTCGCCCAACCCTCCTATGTTCTACGACTATTACGGTTTTCCGCCTGAAACCTACCAGGTGCAATATCCCGCGCCAGGTGCCCCAGAAGCCGCCATGAAGATCGTGGACATGCTCAAGAACGCCGGGATTCCCGCCAATATCCATCCTACCCGCGGCTATGACCACGGTCACTTCATCCCCCTGCTGATGATGTACCCCGAGGCAGACATCCCCACGCTGCAGCTTTCGCTGATCCGCGGGCTGGATCCGGAACGACATCTTCAGCTTGGTGAGGCCTTACGCCCTCTGCTGGAGGAAAACGTGCTCATCATCGGCTCGGGTTTCTCGTTCCACAACATGTCTGCCTTCTCCTGGAGCCCCTCCACGGAGCCAGACCCTGCCAATGACGCTTTTCAGGATTGGCTGATTGAATCCACGTCGCATCCCGCTTACCCAAAGACGCGCCGCGCCTTGCGCAACTGGACTCAAGCCCCCTACGCCCGCTACTGCCACCCACGCGAGGAGCATTTGCTGCCCCTTTTGGTGTGCGCCGGTCTGGCTCAAAGCCCTGCCCAGGTGCTCTTTGATGACTATATCCTCGGAAAACGCGGACTGGCATTCGGTTGGTGAGCAAACCCATCAAATGACAATCTTTCGCGTTGTATAAATCAACAAGAATGGAGTAATTGGAAAATGAGCCTCTTCAATGGGAAACGCCTGGATAACGAGACCTTCAAACTTGACGTCGAACGCATGCGCAGAGGGTGGTATTCAGACAAATATTTTGTCAATATTGCCACGATGCTCCAGGAATTAAGTAAGCAGAATTACACCTACCAGGGGAAAAATTCCCGCCTGCCGCAGGGTATCCCGCCTGAAGGCGTGGCAAACGGCGATATTGAGGTCGAAATGCAGTGGTTCAACCGCCGACCTGGCAAGACTGTGGTCGTGGGCGTAGACAAAGCCCTCACCATGCTCAAGCACGCAACCGGTTACTTTGAAGGCGAGCAATTCATCAATACTGCTGAACAACTGAAGGTTTGGGCGGTCCAGGATGGCTGCACGGTTCAATACAATGGCGATCCTATGCAGATCCAACCAGTCCTTCGCGTTCGCGGGCGATACCGCGACTTTGCTCTGCTCGAAACCCCGACGCTGGGCATCCTTTCCCGCGCCAGCCGTATTGCCACCAACGTCTACCAGACCCAAATCGCCGCTAATGGTAAACCCTTGATGTTCTTTCCAGCCCGCTTTGACGTGCACGAAGTGCAGGCTGCGGATGGTTATGCCTACCTCATCGCTATCCAACGCTACAACCTCGACTACGCGCACA
This sequence comes from Anaerolineaceae bacterium UBA5838, assembly GCA_002432795.1. Classification (GTDB taxonomy): domain Bacteria; phylum Chloroflexota; class Anaerolineae; order Anaerolineales; family Anaerolineaceae; genus Mesolinea. Next base: position 17,970 of record DJGU01000044.1, on the reverse strand, counting down.
ACACCAGCGCCTTTGTCTCGACCGACGCCCAGGGCGATTGGTGGGGCGGCTTTGGTGGAGGAACCGTCTCGCATTCCGGCATCGCCAGCTTCCTCGGAGATACTGCCGAAGCGATGCTGGCATTCGCGCGCGTCTTGCCCGCCAAAATTTCACGCATTGCCTTGGTTGACTTCTCCAATGACTGTATCGGCACTTCGCTGGAGGTCTGCCGGGCGATGTTCGATGAGCATATGCGTTTGATCAAGGCTGGAAATTACGAGGAAGCCGAGCGTTATCGCCTCTTCGGCGTACGTCTTGACACATCCGCAAGCCTTCGCGACATATCTGTTTTGCCACTCGGGGACCCTGTCCTGGATCTCGGGGTGAATCCACGGCTCGTGTTCCTTCTCCGCCAGGCACTGGACTCGGATTGGCAGAACTGGCAAGTCCCGGAAGCGGACCGCGACCTTGCCCGCCAATTCTGCCAGGAAGTAAAGATTGTCGTCTCCGGCGGTTTTGATATTCAGAAGATAACCAACTTTGAAAAGTTGGGAGTGCCGGCAGACATTTATGCAGTCGGTTCTTCGCTCTTCAACAATCATGGCGAGACTAAAACCGATTTCACCGCTGATGTCGTACGCGTAAAAGTACACGATGATTGGGTAAACCTCACCAAGGTCGGCCGCCAGGCGGTGGATAATCCCGACCTTGAACGCGTCTGGTGAGGTCACCAGTCAATAGCGCGAAACATCTCGGGTCAACACCTGGTATTATGAGAACCTTTGGCTCTCAGGTTGCGCTTAGCTTACCTGGCTTTTCCAGGAAAATGGAATTTGATTGGAAAATACTGTCAGGTTCAAGCTATGCAGTGAGACTGCACGACTTGAACCCGACACATGATCCCTCAGCGAATAATTTACAAACTGATTACCTTTTCCGCTTCTTGCAGCGCGGACAGGACCCCGGGCATGCCGCCCACCTGGCCGACCTTCACCATGTCTGTCAGTCCAAAGTACTCGAGGCAGGTGGAGCAGACCAGCAGCTCCACGCCCGCCGCTTCCAGCATCTTCAGCCACTGCAGCACCAGCGAGCCCTCGCACACCAGCTTTACACCTTCCGCGTAAAACACAATCCGCTCGGGCTTCTGCTCCGCCTGGGCCAGGAGACTCAGAAACTTCACCGCCAGGGTTTGCTGCAGACCTTCCGGAGCATCCCCCAGCCCATTTCGGGTAAACAATAAAACCGTCTTCATTAGCCCTCCTATTGGCTGCGCAGGACTGCACCAAAGGTGTTCTTGGTCTGTTTCACAATCCGGTTGCGAATGTTCAGGGCATCCTTGTCGTTCAGGGTGCGGTCAAAGGCCTGGTAAGTCAGCTGGTAAGCCAGGCTTTTCTTGCCTTCTCCCAACCTGGCGTCGCGGTAGACGTCAAACAGTTTGACATCCACCAACAGCCTTCCGCCAGCCTGCCAGATCAACGCCTCCAGCTCATCTGCCGGCACGCTCTCATCCACTATCAGGGCAATATCCTCCACCATAGCCGGATAGCCCGAAATTGCCCGGTTGGTGAAGACCTCGTTGCTCAAGCTTACCAACATTTCTCCGTCAAACTCAGCCACCAAGACCGGATCCTGCCCGAAGGCATAGTTTTTCTTGACCTGCGGATGCAATTCACCCATGACGCCCAGGACTTCCTCCCCCACTCTCACTTCAGCACACTTGCCGGGGTGAAAACTGGGGTTTGCAGTTGCCTGGAACTTGACACCTTCCAGGTGCAGACCTTCCAACAGCGCTTCCACCACGCCCTTCAGGTCAAAGAAGTCCATGGCCCTGCTTTGGGGTCGGTCCCAACTTGCGACGTCCCATGCGCCCGTCATGCCGATGCTCAGGCGCAGTGCCTCATGGGGCAGGACCTCATCCGCCACCGGTAAAAAGACCGGTCCCAACTCAAACAACGCCAAACCCGGCCTGAATTTGGTGTTGTATTCCAGCAACTCGAGCATGGTTGCCATGGCACTGCGGCGCATGACGGTCCGTTCGGGAGTGATCGGGTTCTTAAGGCGCACATAGGTCAGCCCTTGCGGTGCCTTCCTACCGATGAATATGCGTGCTTCGCGCTCGGGCGAGGTCTGGCGGTAAGCCAGGGTGTCCTGCAGACCGATCGAGACCATGATGTCGCGGATGCGTTCTTCTGCTTCCAGATCGGGATTTCCGACTTGGGGAGGCAGTTCGTCGCTCAGGCGTTTCCCGGCGATGCGTTCATAACCATAGACGCGCGCAATTTCTTCGATCAAGTTTCTCTGCCCAATGATGCCGGTTTCGATGTCCGTGCGTGTGGACGGGCTCTTTGCCACCAGTTCACCGCCTTCCATCCAGCAGGTGAATCCCAGCCTTTCAAGGATTTGGGTGGATTCTTCGAGCGATATCTCCTGACCAAGCACTTCGGCAATATTTTCTGCCGATAAGCGGTTGACGGTATCTTCATAGGGTTTGC
>DJGU01000044.1:8142-15419 GCA_002432795.1 Anaerolineaceae bacterium UBA5838 | reverse complement strand
TAAGCGGCTTCACTGTTGATGCGGGTTTTGCTAAGGGTTTTGCGCAGGTTAATGAAGTTCCAGTTCGCTGACTCGATCAGCAGGTTGCGGGTCCCGGAATGAACTCCCGTTTCCCCGCCGCCCATCACGCCTGCAATGGAAAGCGGACCGACGGTGTCGGTAACTAGTACCATCTGGGTGTCAAGCTGCGGCTCCGAGCCATCCAGCAGAGTGATCTTCTCGCCCTCGTAGGCTGTGCGGGTGATGATGGTCGGCTTTCCGCCAGCGCGCTCCCGCAGCAGATCGTAATCGAAGGCATGCAGCGGCTGACCAATCTCGAGCATGGTATAGTTCGTGGCATCCACCAGGGCGTCAATCGGGCGCATGCCTGCCAATGAAAGCCGGCGCTGCACCCAGTAGGGGCTTTTCCGGGCTTGCGTTCCTTCCACCATCCCCAACATGAAACGGGGATTCAGCTCGGTGTCGCGCACTTCCAGGCNNCCCGTGACCGCCGAGAGTTCCCTCGCGATGCCCAGAATAGAAGCATCCCGTGCCATATTCGGCAGGATCGCGACTTCATAGACCACATCACCCATATAATCCACCAGTGGCATGCCAACCGGCGCGTCGGCGTCCAGTTCGATGATGCCCTCGTGTTCTTCCGAGATGCCCAGCTCTTTTTCGGAGCAGATCATCGAGCGCGACTCAACCCCGCGGATGGTTGTCTTCTTCAGTTTCGTCACGACCTGCCCGGGTTGATGCCCGTCATAGAGCATCGCCCCCTCGCGGGCGTAGGCAACTTTGAGCGGCTGATCCAACCTGCCATTACCGATGTAAGGAAACATATTTGGCGCGCCAGTCAGAACGGTCGTAATTCCCGTGCCGTCATTCAGCTCGCAGAGCGTCAGGCGGTCGGCGTTGGGGTGTTGGTTGACCTCCACCACCTCCGCCACCACAAATTTCTCTTTATCCCAGGGCAATCCAAAATATTTATTCTTCAGATTGCCTTCGGGCTTCTCCACGCCCACCAACTGCACGCTTTCCACTTCCAAACCGACATTGGTCAGGAGGTTGGCAAGCTCTTCGATGCCAATCCCATCCAGGTCGATGTAATCTTTGATCCAACTTAAAGGTGCTTTCATCTCATCTCCTCTTAGAACTGTTCCAGAAAGCGGATGTCGTTATTGCGGAAGTGGCGAATATCATCTATGTGGTAGCGCATCAGGGTTGACCGGTCGATGCCCATGCCAGCGGCAAAACCGGAATAGACCTCGGGGTCATACCCACCGTACCTGAGCACGGTTGGGTGCACCATGCCGCAGCCGAGGATCTCCAGCCAGCCAGTGCCCTTGCACACGCCGCAGCCTTCACCGCCGCAGACGAAGCACTGCACGTCCATTTCAGCGCTGGGCTCCGTGAAGGGGAAAAAGGATGGCCGCAGACGCGTGCGCGCGTTCTCGCCAAAGGTTCTGCGGGCAAAGTCGTTGAGCGTGCCGCGCATGTCGGCGAAGGTGATGCCCTTGCCCACTACCAGCAGCTCAACCTGGATGAATTCGATTTCAGAGCGGGCTGTCAGCTGCTCATAACGCATGGTGGTGCCCGGCAGAATCACGCGGATATTTTCCGGTGCTCTTTCGCGCATCACACGCACCTGACCTGGAGAGGTGTGGGTTCGCAGGACCACGCCTTCCTTATCGGTGTAGAAGGTGTCCCACATGTCCCGCGCTGGATGATACGGTGGAATATTCAGGAAAGTGAAGTTGTAGTCGTCGGTTTCCACTTCAGGCGAGCGGTAAATCTGGAAGCCCATGTCGCCAAAGATCTGGTAGATCTGCCGCAGGGTCAAATGGAGCGGGTGGATCCTTCCGCGGCGCGGTTTGCGGCCGGGCAGGGTCACATCCAGGGTTTCTTTGGTAAAAGTTTCCTGCTGGCTGGCAGTTTTAATGCCTTCTTCTTTTTCTGCCAGGGCTGCTTCCAGGTCTACCTTTAACTGATTCACAGCTTTGCCAACTACCGGGCGCTCTTCTTTGGCAAGCTTCCCCATTGAGCCATAGGTTTGCATCACCAGCGAGCTCTTTCCCAGGAAATCCTGTTTCCAGGCTTCAAGAGATTCGACGGTCACAACAGTCTGAAGCGCTTCGATCCCACGCGCCAGCTCTGCCAGTAACTTCTCTTCAATTTCTAACATCCTTCACCTCATCAATTTTTCATTCGCACAAAAAAAGCCCGTCCGGATAAAGGGACGGGCCTAAAAGCCGTGGTACCACCCTTCTTGGCTGGAGTAACCAGCCCTCTCAGGTCGTTCTGTAACGGGAACACCCGGAGCGGACTACTTGCACAGTGGTTTCACCCGCTCGACTCCTGAGGGAACTTCAACTTTCGCTTGCCTGGCGCCGCTCTCAATCACGACCGCGCCTCCCTGTTGGGGCTCTAAAGCCTACTTTCCTCACTCACCATCATTCGCCCTATTATAGAAGTTTTCAGAGGCATGGTCAAGGGTACTATCATTTACCCGGGGTGCGTAAGCTCAGATATAAAAAAGCCGGGCTTTTACCCGGCATTGCATCCTGCAAAAAAATTACATTGCGGCTTTGACAAGCGCAATGAAGGACTCAGCCTTCAGGCTTGCTCCGCCAATCAGGCCGCCGTCGATATCGGATTGCCCAAAAAGTTCCGCGGCGTTACCAGGATTTACGGAGCCGCCGTAAAGAATGCGCATTCCATCCCCGATTTCCTCACCAAACATCTCGCGCAGGATCGGGCGGATCACATCCTTGTGCACGGCGTTCGCGCCTTCAGGGGTGGCTGCCAGACCAGTGCCGATCGCCCAGACCGGCTCATAGGCGATCACCACCAGCTCAGCCTGCTCCTGGGTCAGCCCTTCGAGGTCTGCCCGTACCTGCCGGCTGACGACCTCGGCGGTAATTCCGCTCTGATTTTCCTCCAAAGTCTCGCCCACGCAAACGATCGGTTTCAGACCATGTGCCAATGCTGCCAAAGCTTTCTTGTTGACAGTTTCATCCGTCTCGCCAAACATGGCGCGGCGTTCTGAATGCCCTAAAATGACATACTCGCAAAGTTCTTTCAGCATTAAGGGAGAAGTTTCCCCGGTAAAAGCGCCCGAGTCTGCCCAGTGCATATTCTGCGCGCCAAGCTTGATGGTTGATTCATCCACCTCGCGTCTTGCAACCCCCAGACCCACAAATGGCGGGCAAACCACAATTTCTACATCTTCAACTGCACGTAGAACAGGATACATCTCGCGGATTAAATCGCGGGTCTCATATAAGCCTTTGTTCATCTTCCAGTTGCCGGCAACCATTGGTTTTCTCATTGTTCCTTACCATCCTCTCGATTAATTGACCTTATTTTATCATCAAGCTGCTCAAAGTTGCTCCGTGTGTGCTGAAGAACCTTCACAGCAATGCGAGGGGTGATGCTAACAAAGCTGGCTGTTTTCAAGGCATGTAAAAGGTTGACAGAAACTCAGGGCAGTTATTATCTGTCATTGCAAGGAACGCAGCAATCTAAACTGTTTGCAATCAGTCTAAATATAGGGATTTTTTTCTGTCATTGCGACTGCTTGCGTACAGAGTAGGAACGAAGCAATCTAAGATGTTTGCACGCTAACAAATAGAGAGGTTTACGAACACTTCGTGGATGTTAAGCATGATCTGTTATCTCCAGTGTTTGTGATATTCCAGCAATTTAGATTGCTTCACAAAAGAGGTTCGCAATGACAGTATAAAGAAGGTTCGCAATGACAGAATAATGAAGGTTCGCAATACCCTGTGGGCACGACGTGGCAGATACTCTGGTCATTCTAACTGTCATTGCGACTGCTTGCGTACAGAGTAGGAACGAAGCAATCTAAGATGTTTGCACGCAAACTGTGTAAGCAGTTCACAAACACTTAGTGAATATTGAGCCTGATTTGTTGTATCTCACGCTCTTGGTCGGCTAAGAGGTTAGATTGCTTCACAAAGAAGGTTCGCAATACCCTACGGGCACGATGTGACAGAAAAATGAAGGTTCGCAATAACCTTCGGGCACGATGTGACAGATTAAAGAAGGTTCTCAATTACAGCGGCATGGGTCAAATGTCGCTGCACCTGTCATTGCGAGGAACGAAGCAATCTACTATGTTTGCACGCTAACAAATAGAGAGGTTCACGACACTTCGTGGATGTTAAGCATGATCTGTTATCTCCAGCATTTTGGTAAATCAGAAGTTTAGATTGCTTCACAAAAGAGGTTCGCAATGACAGATTAAAAAAAGCTGACCGGATCATCCGGTCAGCTTTACCCTAAAACTTCAAAAATTTACTTGGTGCGGTAGATCATTGGATTGAGCCACAATCCGCGATTATCCTGGGATGTGCCTTCGTTCCACACAACCAGCGAGAACTGCACGTTCTGACCGGCAAGTGAGGACAAGTCAATCTCCAGCGGGTTCCACAATTGGTCATAAATTTCATGCCACTCGCCCAGTTCAACGAAACTCCCACTTCCAACGCGATAGTAAAGCTCAAACTTCAGGCTGCACTTGGGGCTGTTGGCTTCACATTGGATCGTCGCGCGGAACTGATCGCCATCTTTTACCAGGAATGCGGGATAAATACCCTGGATGTAACCGTCGCTGTCATCATTCGGCCGGGTGATCAGACCAATTTCGTTTTCTTTACCGCCATCTTCACGGAGAGGATTGTCCTTGGTGAGAACATAGCCTTTGTCGATATCGGTTTCTTTGCCTGGGCAGGTCAATGGATTGGTCTCGCTGGTAGACCAGCGTGCGTCACAGGCATTATCAGCAAAGTTGTACACCATGCCCTTGCCGTCAGTTACCTGGATCTTCACCCAGAAAGAACCCTTGCTGTCAGGACCTGTGCCAAAGCGCACACCGTTCGGGTTGACCATCTGGAAGTTTGCCTGGTAGGCGCCAACCGTTGCCGGGGCAGTCATGGTGATCGAGATGTCCACGGTCTCACCCGGCTTGACCTCTTTTGTCAGGTCCCAGACCGTGCCAGATGTCATCTGAGTGCCACTTACAAAAGCAATATCAAAGCGCGTATCCCAGGTGCAGGAACCGCTGTTGCGAATGCGCCAGGTCTTCGTGAAGGTGTTTCCGGCAATAATTTTTGTGCCATCCGGGATGGTAATATCCTGGACAAATTTCACCTGGTAGCATGGGATGGGCGTGGGTGTGGGCGGGATCCGTGTAGGTGTAGGAGGAATCGCAGTAGGGGCAGGTTGGGTAGCCGTGGGTGGTATTTGTGTTGCTGTTGCCGTAGGCGCCTCTTTAGTTGGAGTCGATTCTACCGGTACCTGATTGATGTTGGTGGGATTGAGTGTTGGGGTGTTCTCAATCAATGGCGGCGTTGCCGATAATTGAGCTACAACCGTTTGGAAATATTGCTGCGTGGCTTGTGCCTGCAGGGTTTGCATCGCTTGTTCAATAGGATCTCCCGTGGGAGTAGGTGAGCCGGAATTACCACATGCTGCTAAAACTATACTCAGTACCAGCATAATTAAACCGGAAAACATCCAAAGTGGTTTTCTAGAAATTTTGCTTTTCATTTTCTAACTCCTTATTAGCCAGAATTACCTCATTGCATAGACGTTCATCGGGTTCAGAAAGTTCCCCTTTCAAAAACAACCGCCCCAAAGGGCGGTTGTGATTTTCTTATTGGCTCGACACAATCAGTTGGATGCCCAACCCCCACTGCTGATTGGGTCCATAGCCTATGCGCGCACCGTCTGGTGCCGCGAGCATCCAGTAGCTGTAGTAGGTGCCCTCAGTCATCGGTGCGGACATATCATAAATTGTGACATCAATTGTCTCTCCCGGCAGCACCTCTCTTGGGATGTCACCGCGCTTATTGGTGCCAAATGCGTCCCCACCCGCCAGAACAAGGTCATAATCCCTGGTCCATTTGCAAGTGCCGGTATTCTTAATGGTCCAGGTTTTATCAAATACAGTTCCGGGTTTTATAACCGTGCCGGGGGGATAATTGACATCACCCAAAAAATCAAACTGGAAGCATTTTGCGCCAGGTGCCTCAGTTGGGGCTGCCACAGTAGGCTCAGTTACGCCATCAGTCGGGCTGGCAGTGGTTTGCGCGGTTGGCACCACCTGCGTCGGGCAGGCCGGACAGGGTGGCTGAGGGGTCCAGGTAGGTTGATTGCTCAATTGGGTGACCAATGCCACCAAAGTTTCTACTGAGTTTTGGGTCGCCTTGGCTTGCTGTGTCGCCGCTACCTGCTGGGCAATTTCCGCTTCTGAAGGAGTGGGGGGAACAGAAGGGGCGCAAGCTGCCAACGCAAGGCTCAAGCTCAAAAGCCCCAGGATAATCCATTTCATTTTATTTAGCTTTCTCATATTTTCTCCATCGATATTTTTACAGGCTAAACTAAAGCCGCTGAATCGGTACGCTTTTTTGCGATTCTATCATTAATCTAAAAACCGAATGGTTGCAGCACCTATAAGCATAACAAAAAAAGCCGCGAAAACAAATTCCGCGGCTTTTAAATGGTTAGATTTACTTATTTGAAAGGATGGCAAGCCCAGGCAGTTCGATGCCTTCCAGCATTTCCAAGGATGCGCCGCCACCGGTTGAGATGTGAGTGATCTGATCGCTGAGTCCAGACTGATTGATGGCAGAAACAGAATCCCCGCCGCCAATGATGCTCACAGCCTTGCTTTCAGCCACTTTGTGCGCAACCGCAAACGTGCCGGCGGCAAAGCGTGGGAACTCAAACACACCCATCGGTCCGTTCCAAACGATTGTTCCCGCATTGGCAATTTCAACGCCAAAAGCTTCCACGGTTTTAGGACCAATATCCAGGATTCTCCAGCCGGCTGGCACATCGCCCACTGGCAGGGTTTCCATCTTTGCTTCCGCGTCAAAGGCGTCGCCGAGCACCATATCGACTGGCAAGACCAGCTTACCTTCAGATTTACCAAGCAGCTCTTTGGCAGTGTCGAGCACTTCCGCTTCCACAAGCGAATCAGCCAGCTCGTAACCAAGAGCCTTCAGGAAGGTGTTAGCCATGCCGCCGCCGATCAGGATCTTGTCGGCTTTCTTCAGCAGGTTCTCGATCACGCCGATTTTGTCGGAAATTTTCGCCCCGCCCAGGATGGCTACAAAGGGTCGCTGTGGATCAGCAATGGCATCGCCGAGATACTTGATTTCCTTTTCCATCAGGAAGCCAGCCGCTGAAGGCAATAACTCCGCCACGCCGTAGGTTGAGGCATGCGCGCGATGTGCCGTGCCAAACGCGTCATTCACGTAAAGGTC
>DJGU01000044.1:1050-8077 GCA_002432795.1 Anaerolineaceae bacterium UBA5838 | reverse complement strand
CGTGTGTTCTCGAGCACCAGAACTTCGCCCGGTTTTAAGGATTCTGCAGCCGCTTTGGCAATCTCGCCGCGGCAATCTTCGGCAAACTTCACCGGGGCGTCAATCAGTGTAGCCAGGTGATCCGCTACGGGTTTCATTGAATAATCCAGGTTGACCTGACCCTTTGGGCGCCCAAGGTGGGACATCAAAATTACTGCCGCTCCTTGTTCGAGCAAATAATTGATTGTGGGCAGAGCCGAAGTGATGCGGGTATCATCTTTGATTTTGCCTTCTTTGATTGGAACGTTAAAGTCCACCCGCACTAAAACTTTCTTGCCAGCCACATCCAGATCAGTCACAATTTTCTTATCAGACATTTTTCTCCTTCTATGAAAAATGCGCATCACTGTTCTTTTGAAAAACAATGCTGCGCATCCATTTGTTCAGTAAACCTTGAGGTTTAGAGTTTCTCTGCGATCATCTTACCCAGGTCAACGGTGCGGCAGCTATAGCCCCACTCGTTGTCGTACCAGGTCACAACTTTCACCATATTACCATTCATGACCATGTTCTTGTCGAGGTCAACAATGGAGGAGCGGGAGTCGCCCTTGAAGTCGCTCGAAACCAGCGGCTGATCATAAGCGCCAGTGGTCACACCCAAGATGCCCTTCAGCGATCCTTCAGCAGCTTCAGTGAAAGCAGCATTCAATTCTTCCTTGCTGGTTGGTTTTTCAACCAGGGCAACAAAGTCAACAATTGAGACGGTTGGGGTCGGAACGCGCAAAGCGTAGCCGTCGAACTTGCCCTTGAGCTCGGGGATGACCAGGGCGACAGCCTTGGCAGCACCAGTGCTAGTGGGGATGATGTTCAGACCGGCAGCGCGAGAGCGGCGCATTTCTTTCTTGTGACCCTGATCCAGGATGACCTGGTCATTGGTGTAAGAGTGAATGGTGGTCATGACGCCCCCAATGATGCCGTAGAGGTCATTCACAATCTTGGCAGCAGGCGCGAGGCAGTTGGTGGTGCAGGAAGCATTCGAAATGATATGATGCTTTTCATTATCGTATTTGTCTTCGTTCACACCCAAAACGATTGTCAGATCTTCGCCTTTTGCAGGTGCAGAAATGATGACTTTCTTCGCTCCAGCGCGCTCGATGTGCGCATCAGCGCCGATCTTGCCACCTTCGCTCTTGGCAGTGGTGAAGATGCCAGTGCATTCAAAAACGATATCCACGCCGAGTTCTTTCCAGGGCAGGTTGCCCGGGTCTCTTTCGGCCAAAACTTTGATCTCAGTACCATCAATAACCAGATTGCCAGCCTCACTGACTGTTACCTCACCGTTGTAGATGCCGTAGTTTGAGTCGTACTTGAAGAGGTGGGCATTAGTTTTCGGATCAAAGAGATCGTTTATTGCAACGACTTCCAGGGTGTCCGAAGCGTCTTCGAGGAGGCGCTTTAAAACCTGACGTCCGATGCGACCAAAACCATTAATTGCTACTTTTGTTTTCATATATCCTCCGATTGAGTGAATTTGGTTTATTCTTTACTGGCATTGCTGCCAGAGTGTTTACGCTTAACCTATAGAATTATATCCGATTTATTGGCTCAACAGGAACAACTTTATATAAAGAGCACAAGTTTTCAATGAGAAAGCAATCTCACTGAGGGTTTATCGATGACTTGATTATCCCAAAAGAACGCTTTTAATTCAAAGGTCCTGTACGCTCTTCATACAAGTTCATGATTGCCCGCGCCAGCTTCCTGGAGCTGTGTCTCCAGGGATACAAGTCGTCCACCAGGTCCGCTTCGTATACGCGGTAGTTTTGCCGCATCTCATCATCCAACAGAACCCACTCCGCCTTGCCGCCCAAATCTCCGTGATAATTCCGGTTGCAAATCGCGAGGTTAAACAAATGCTTACAGATATGCCGGTCAATTTCCCGGGCATGGTCCGATGCGTTGAATCCATCGGTTTCACCCGGTTCAGTGGCGATGTTGCAGATATAAAAAACTTCTGCGCGGCTGGCTAGAATTGCATCGGAAAGCCCCTTTACCAACAAATTTGGCAGCAAACTGGTATACAAACTGCCTGGACCAATCAGGATCAAATCCGCGTCCAGAATGGCGGATGTTGTGGGGGGATATGCCGGTGACTCTTCCGGATCGATCCAGACTTTCAGGATCTTGCCCGGATACTCGGTCAGCTGTGCCTCGCCCCTGACTTCCACAATCTCTTGAGTCACATGCTCTTGCACGTCCCCAACCAGTTCCACATTACTTAATGTCGAAGGCAGTACCTGTCCATAAATCGCCAAAACCTTGCCGGACTCCGCGACTGCTTCTTCAAAACTGCCGGTGATTTCACTGAGGGCTGTGATGAACAGGTTTCCCAGTGAATGCCCTTCAAGCCCCCCTCCGGAGGTGAAACGATATTGAAAAACCTGGGAGAGCAGCGCTTCATCGCTACTGAGAGCCGACAGGCAATTGCGGATGTCTCCCGGCGGCAGCACGCCCAGATCACGCCGCAGTTCTCCCGATGATCCGCCGTTATCGGCAACCGTCACAATGGCGGTGATGTTGTGGGTGTATTCCTTTAAGCCTCGCAGCAGTGCCGCCAGCCCGTGCCCACCGCCAATCACCACCACCTTGATCCCTTTTTCACGCTGGCGGTAATTCTTGAGCGTATCCCAGACTGGTTTGCCATTTTTTTCAAATGGGCGCAATAAGGAGCGGTTTGCTCCCCAAATCCCGATCAGGATCATTGCCATCCCCAAACCACCAAAGAGCAGGAATCGGATGGGTCTGTCCAGAAAACGGAGTGAGAGCACTGCCAGGATAGGCACCAAAGCTTCATTCGTGGTGCTGCGATAGTAATCCAACACCAGGACCGCCGCGCCAAGCCCCAGCAGAATCGATCCAACAATGGTCAGCACCAGCCAGCGCTTATAGCCCATGCCAGGTGCAAGCCATCTGAATTCCTGCTGAGCACGTTTAATCAGCTGCTTCAACCAACTGCTTTTCTTTTCAGGATTACTCATATTTTTGATAATAGCAGGATTCTTTGCCAGCGTCAACGCGCATTTATTCAGCGTCAGGCAACATTTTTGCACAGCTTTGATATTGACAACAGACTTAGCCAGACAATGGTAAAATCAGGTATCTAAATTGACTGCTTTAAGTTAGGAGCGACCATGTCAGAACAAAAACCTCTCATCGTCATGCGTTCGGGGCCTATCCCCGGTTCAAGTTTTTATCTCGAAAAAACTGAAGTCACGCTTGGTCGTGACCTCGCCAATGACATCCCGGTGCCAGACCAGGAGATTTCACGCCGTCACGCCCGTTTTCTAACCCGCACAGATGGCGTCTATATAGAGGACCTGGGTTCCACCAACGGCACCTTCCTCAATGGGGTCCGCATCAGCTCACCCCAACGCCTCAACAATGGCGACCTGATCACCATGGCGGAATCGACTGTGATGAGCTTCGAATGGCCAGATCAGGCTAAGACACCCACCTACAGCGCCTATCCCCAGGCAGAATCCGTGCCAGAGCCTGCCCCCCAAGCGCCCCAGCAAGCATACCAGCCTGCCCAGAAACCGGTCCCCCAAAAGGCAATTGCGCCCGAACCCATCCCTGAACTAAAACAAACCACTCCCTGGTACTCCAACTTTTTTATTCTGCTCCTGATCGCGATTATCATCATCATGGTCATCGTGATATTCATGCCAACCAGCTGGTGGTGCTTCTTCTCTGCCAACCGGATACCTGGTTGCCCAGTCAACTAATAATTAATTTGCAGCATGCCCGGTTTCAGAAATCGGGCATTTTTAAAATTCCCGCCTTTTCATAGCCAACACTACTTGTCAGGGTTAATCCTTTCACTTGACCAATTCTTGAATTTTGGCGCTTTTTTGCGCTCTCCCGCATTTTATCTGCTTTTTATCTGATAAATGAGGTATAATAAAAAGGTTATGCTAAGCCACTTTTACGGCAGCATCGGAAGAAAAAAACATGACTGAACAAACTGAAATTCCCGCTGAAGAACCTGTCATTAACAACGCTGGCAGCCTTCAGGCTGTTGGTATTGACGAGCAAATGCGCACTGCTTACCTCGACTATGCCATGAGCGTTATCGTCGCCCGCGCCATCCCGGACGTACGCGACGGACTCAAGCCTGTCCACCGGCGCATTCTTTACGCCATGCAGGATATGGGCATTCGCGCCAACACGCCCTACAAAAAATCCGCCCGTATCGTCGGTGAAGTCCTGGGTAAATACCATCCCCACGGTGATTCAGCCGTCTATGATTCAATGGCACGCATGGCGCAGGATTTCTCAATGCGCTACCCGCTCATTGACGGTCAGGGCAACTTTGGCTCGATTGACGGAGACTCCCCGGCAGCCATGCGCTATACAGAAGCCCGTTTACACAAAATCGCGGACGAAATTCTGTCTGACCTGGACAAAGACACAGTCGACTTTCTTGATAACTTTGATGGTTCTCTGAAGGAGCCTGAGGTTCTGCCCGCTCGCATCCCCAATCTGCTGATGAATGGCTCCAACGGTATTGCCGTTGGCATGGCCACCAACATCCCGCCTCACAACCTGCGCGAGTTGGTAGCCGGGCTTAACCTGCTGATCGACCGCTTCGACGAGCTCGATGAGGTCAGTGTCGAAGACCTTATGCAACTGATTCCCGGACCCGACTTCCCTACTGGCGGCATTATCGTCGGCAGTGAAGGCATCCGCCAGGCCTACAGCACTGGTCGCGGACACCTTACTATGCGCGGCTCTGCCACTATTGAAGAAATTCGCGACGGACGATTCGCGATCATCATTTATGAGATACCTTATCAGCTCAACAAAACCAGCCTGATCGAACGCATCGCCGCCCTTCACCGCGAAGGTCGCATCGATTCGATCTCAGACATGCGCGATGAGTCTGACCGCAATGGTATGCGCATCGTCATCGAGCTCAAACGCGGCACCCAACCGCGGCGTGTTCTGAACCAGCTCTACAAATACACTCCGCTTCAGTCCACCTTTGGTGTGCAATTGCTGGCTCTGGTGGATGCTGAACCCCGCATGCTCACCCTCAAACGCGCTCTCACGCATTACCTCGAACATCGCCAGGTCGTTATCACCCGCCGTACTCTCTTTGAACTCGATAAAGCCAAAAAACGTGCTCACATCCTTGACGGGCTCCTGATTGCGATCGCAAACCTGGACGCGGTGATTAAGACCATCCGCGAATCCAAGGATGCTGATGTCGCCAAAACAAATTTGATAAACCGCTTCAACCTGACCGAAATCCAGGCCCAAGCAATTCTCGATATGCAGCTGCGCCGCCTGGCCGCCCTTGAACGCCAAAAGATTGAAGATGAATTCAAAGCGCTGATCGATACTATTGCCGAGCTCGAAGATATTCTTGCCAATCCGCACAAAATACTCGAGATCATCCGCACCGACTTGAACGAAGTTGCTGAAAAATTCGGCAACGACCGCCGAACGCACATCGTGCCTGACCTCGAAATGGACCTTTCAGACGAGTCCCTCGTTCAGGACGAACCAGTATTCGTTTCCATTACTGACCGGGGTTACATCAAACGCGTTTCAGACCAAGCCTACCGCTCCCAGGGCAGAGGCGGTCGCGGCGTGATTGGTCAGAGTATGCGCGGCGAAGATGCTGTCACCTTCTTCGTGCGTGCCAACACGCTTGGCACCATGCTATTCTTCACCAACAAGGGTAAAGTCTACTCCGTAAGGGTGTTTGAACTGCCCGAAGAATCCCGGCAGGGGCGCGGCATCCCCCTGGTCAACATCCTCAACCTCGAACCTGATGAGAGCGTCACAGCCTTGCTGCCTGTTGAAGATTTCAGCGATGCTAAATTCTTTGCCCTTGCCACAAGGCTTGGGCGCATCAAGCGCGTGCCCATGTCGGACTTTGAGAGTGTGCGGCCATCCGGTCTGATCGCTATCCGCTTGAATGATGGCGATGAATTGGGCTGGGTTCGCAAGACAGGCGGTCAGGATGATCTCATGCTTATTACCAGGAAGGGCAAAGCGCTGCGCTTCCACGAAAAGCAAGTCCGCCCCACAGGGCGAACCACGATGGGCGTCACAGGCATCAGCCTGCGCGGTGATGACCAGGTGGCAGGTTTGGAAGTTGCCGAGCCGGAAGGCTACTTGTTTGTTTTGACCGGGAAGGGTCAGGGCAAGCGCACACCCCTGGAAGAATACATCCCCAAGTCCCGCGGTACGCTTGGCGTTACGACAATCAATCAGGATATGCGCGGTTCCGTCGGGGATATCGCTGAAGCGCGTGTGGTCCTTGATGACGAGGAAATCACGATCATTTCCCGCGGGGGGATCGTTCTGCGCACCAAGGTCGCCGAGATCTCGGTTCAAGGCCGCTCCACGCAGGGCGTCAAGGTCATGGACCTGGGCGAAAGCGACAGCATTGCTGCGGTCGCCCGAATATCCCAGGAAGAAGTGGAACTTTCCGAACAAACCCATGCTGCTTCCGTAGCCGCCGGCGAAGCCGCCCCGCGCCGCTCCGGACGAAAAGTTGCTGTGAGGGATGAGGATCTTGAAACGGATCCCGAACCCAACCCGGAAACTGCCGAAGAAGAATTAGATTACTCTGAAGAAGAAGATGATGATGAAGAAGAAGATGATGATGAAGAAGAAGAGGATGAAGAATAGGGCAATATTTCGGCAGACTGAAAACTGAAAAATTGACCGCCGGCATCCTCCACCTGAAGTGAGCCGTCAGACACAACACTCAAAAGGCGAAACAACCCCGTTTCGCCTTTATAGTTCCTGATTCGCCTGGTCTCCCCCCGGAATGCCAGCTGCTCATTCCATTCCCGCATGAAGGCTTCACCAGGCAGCAGTTGCCGTAGCGCTCGCAGTGCCTCCAGGATTGACCACAGCCAGGTTTCGGCATCCAAACTATAGCCGCTTTCGCTGAAAACGTCACTGGCTGGAAAATTCATGGCCGTATTTCCGTCAAAGGCTCCAGGCTGCAGATTTAAGCCTATCCCTA
>DJGU01000044.1:0-982 GCA_002432795.1 Anaerolineaceae bacterium UBA5838 | reverse complement strand
TTACTGCCTGTTTTTACCTTCACCGCCCGCGCCACTGCCAGGGCTCCAAGCGCGGTAAAACGCCCCAACAGGGGCTGTTCGTCTTCAGTCGGTCTGCACAACACAGAGAAAGTCAATGAGCTTTTCGGTTGGCTTTGCCAGATGCGCTCCCGCTGCCCGCGCCCCCTAACTTGCCGCTGCGCCCACACCACCAGGGCATCTTCAGCCCCAGACCTGGCTGCTTCAAGAGCTACATCATTGGTGGAGCCCGCCTCTTCAAGGCGATTAAGCTGAAACTTCATAACGTAAGCTGGCTTTGGGTCTTGATGGGCAGGGTAAAACAGATCTTTGCTCCCTGGTGGTAGCTTTCATCCACCCAAATCTTTCCCCCATGCGCTTTGACAATTGATTGGCACAGATACAAGCCCAAACCGGTGCCCTTGGTCGTTTTTACTACCCCATTTGAGCGATAGAAACGATCAAACACACGGGGAACATCCATCGGATCAAAGCCCTTGCCCTGGTCCGTCACACAAATCTGGACATTCTCTTCAATCCTTTCCCCATCGATTTTTATCATACCCCCCTCAGAGTACTTGATGGCATTTGTCAGCAAGTTGGAAATCAGTTGGCTAAGGCGGGTCTCATCAGCGGTGATAATGGGAAAATCTTCCGACAGATTCGTAAAAATCTGGTGCTTGTCACTTTGCAGAGCAAATTTTTTGCTCAAATCGCTGATCAGGGCAGCCAGATCCACTTCTGTTTTTTGTAGGGTAATTCCGCCCGATTGCAGCTTGGTTGCGTCCAGCAAATCCTCCACCATCGCGGTCAAATGATCGGCTTCTTCTTCGATCACCCGCAGGCTTTCTGTTACCATCGCCTTATCCCATTCCACATCGTCGCGTCTGAGCGTGTTGGCGTAGCCCTTGATCAGGGCAATTGGGGTTTTGAGTTCATGGCTGATGACCGAAATAAAGTTAGTTTTGAGTTCTTCTGCCTCCCT
>DJGU01000051.1:20462-21885 GCA_002432795.1 Anaerolineaceae bacterium UBA5838 | reverse complement strand
GCCCTGGATAAGCTCGACCGACGCTTGCCTAAATACAGATTTTGGATCATTGTCACTTATCACCTTGCCCAGTTTTTGATCGTTGGTGCTGTGATACAATTACCCGGATAGTGATTGCAGATTGGATAACAATCAGTAGAAATCGGGCAAGGGCATATCTACGATACAACTGGAATCAAAAACGCAAAAACGCAAAAATAATTGACTCTTTCATGCCAAAGGAGTATACTGAAAAGTTGTGAACATTTAACTTTGGAGAAATTAACTATGGATGCCCCCGTCGAAAATAAGAATGAAGAAGCAAAAATTAAACCTAAGGATAAATTCGAAGGGAAGGTTTTAAAAACCTCGTTGCAAGGTGCTTTGATTGATATCAACAATCCGGTGCCGGCATTCCTGCATATTTCTCAGGTTATTGATCCCAAAAATCCTGATGCTGTTTTGAAATCACTTGAAGATGTCCTCAAGGTGGATGATGTCGTAACAGTCTGGGTGCGTCGCGTCCTGAAAGACCACATCGAGCTGACCATGCGTGAGCCTCTGGCTTATGAGTGGCGCGAACTGGCGCCAGACATGGTTGTGCACGGCAAAGTTTTACGCCTGGAATCATTTGGCGCTTTTGTAGAAATCGGTGCTGAACGTCCTGGTTTGATCCATGTCAGTGAACTCTCGCACAGTTATGTGCGCACTCCAAACGAAGTCGTCAAAGTTGGCGATGAGTTGGATGTGAAAGTTCTGGAAGTTGACCGCCGCAAGAAGCAGATTAAACTCAGCCTGAAGGCTCTGCTGGAAGCTCCTGAAGAATTATACTCAGAACCAAAGCGTTCCGGTCGCAAGGGCAAAGGTCAGAAGAAGGAAATTATTGAAGAAACTGCTGAGGAAATCATCCCTGATCCTACATACATGGAAATTGCACTGCGCAAAGCCATGGACCAGGCTGAACAGCGTCTGCCAGAGATCGAAAGTCGCGTAAAGAAATCCAAATCCTTCAGCAGTGAGGCGGATGAAATCTTCGAAAGAACGATGCAAAACAAGATCAATGACAAGGACTAAAATGCGCGATAGCAAGCGGCTGCGCGTAGTCTAAGAGAAGCAAACCGGGGAGGGCTGGAATAAACAGCCCTCCCCGATACTTTTTAATTAAAAGGATTGATTCAGGAGGTCAGATGGCAACAAAGCTGATATTCTTTACTGGCGGCGTAATCTCATCTGTGGGGAAGGGCGTGACTGCCTCATCGGTTGGAAGGCTGCTCAAAGCACGGGGATTTGAGATCACGATTCAGAAGCTGGATCCATACCTCAATGTAGATCCGGGTACGCTCAGCCCTTATCAGCATGGTGAAGTTTTTGTTTTGGATGATGGGTCAGAAACCGATCTGGATTTGGGGCATTATGAACGTTTTTGCGACCTTCATCTGAAAAA
>DJGU01000051.1:0-20408 GCA_002432795.1 Anaerolineaceae bacterium UBA5838 | reverse complement strand
GGCACTATCCAGGTTATTCCTCACATTACTAATGAAATCAAAAAACGGGTGGAATTGCTGACACGCTCGACGGACGCGGACATTGCTCTCATCGAAGTAGGTGGCACGGTTGGTGACATCGAAAGTCAGCCCTTCCTCGAAGCCATCAGGGAGCTGCGAAACGATCTGGGTCGTGAAAACACAGCCTTTGTGCACATCACATGGCTGCCTTACTTGCGCGCGACCAATGAAACCAAAACCAAACCCACCCAGCATTCAGTGCGTGAATTGCGATCTGTAGGTATCTTGCCAGATATGATCATCGCTCGCAGCGATTTTCCATTTGAAGAGGAGCTTTCACGCAAAATTTCTCAATTTTGTGACGTTCGCAAAGAAGCCGTGATACCGCTGGTGACAGCGGATCTGCTGTACGAAATTCCACTGGTCCTTGAACAGGCTCGTGTCGCGGATATCCTCCTGGAACGGCTGGCACTGGAACCCAAACATCCACCAAAGCTCCAGGGTTGGAAAACAATGGTTGCAGAACTCAAACGCCAGAAGCCCACCATCAAAATTGGGCTGGTGGGTAAATATGTTGAGCTCCATGATGCTTATTTGAGCGTCAGAGAAGCCCTGAACCATGCCGCCCTTTATTATGGGGTGGGTGTGGACTTGCAGTGGATTTCTTCGACAGTTATCGAAAAGAGCAACGTGCAGGATTTACTTGCTGGTCTGGATGCCATTCTTGTTCCTGGTGGATTTGGCAGTCGTGGCGTCGAAGGAAAAGTTTTGGCTGCGCAGTATGCGCGGGAAAACAAGATCCCCTACCTGGGACTCTGCCTGGGTCTGCAAGTGATGATGATTGATTTTGCCCGCAACGTTCTGGGCTTAAAAGAGGCAGATTCCGCTGAATTTAACAAGCTCACCCCCGACCCGGTGATTGACCTTATGTTGGAACAACGCGGGTTGAGTCAGTTGGGCGGCACGATGCGCCTGGGTCTTTATCCCTGCCACATCAAACCCAACACCAAGGCTCAGGATTTGTACCAGGCGGATGTGATCCAGGAACGGCACCGCCATCGCTATGAGGTCAATAACGACTATCGAGAACAGTTTGAAGAAAATGGGATGGTCTTTTCGGGTTTGTCTCCGGATGGTGTTTTGGTGGAGATGGCAGAGGTAAAGGATCATCCATATATGCTGGCTTCTCAATTTCATCCTGAGTTTTTATCGCGCCCTAACCGGGCACACCCGTTGTTTCTTGGATTGATCGAAGCCGCCTGTAAAAAAGCTGGCTTATCGGACAAAAAGGTTAACCTTGACTTCACGAATTGAGGTTGGGATAGATTATAATTTATCATTAGAAAAAGAAAAGGAAGGTATGTATGGACACAACAATTGAATATATCAATGCAATCGAAATCCTTGACTCCCGTGGCAATCCCACGGTGGAAGTTGAAGTTATCCTGGCTGACGGCAGTTTTGGGCGTGCGGCTGTACCCTCTGGCGCTTCAACCGGCATCCACGAAGCGCTCGAACTGCGCGATGGCGATAAAGCCCGCTACAACGGCAAGGGCGTACTGAAAGCTGTTGAGAACGTCAATAATGAAATCACCGATGAGCTGTTTGGTTTGGATGCGCTCGAGCAAAAAGCGATCGATGAACTGCTGCTTGAGCTCGACGGCACTCCCAACAAAGCTAATTTAGGCGCCAATGCCATCCTGGGCACCAGTTTGGCTGTTGCGAAAGCAGCGGCAGCCTCTTTGGGTCTTCCCCTGTACCGCTACCTCGGCGGTGTTTATGCCCATGTGCTGCCTGTGCCGATGATGAACATCCTCAACGGTGGGGCGCATACTGGCTGGCAGTCCACCGACGCCCAGGAATTCATGGTTATGCCTTTTGGGGCGCCAAGTTTTGCTGAAGGTTTGCGCTGGGGCGCAGAAATTTATGCCTCGCTGAAGACCGTGCTCAAGAGCAAAGGCTACACCACCCTGGTTGGCGATGAAGGTGGGTTTGCGCCTGCGTTGAGCGCCAACAATGAAGCTGTGGAACTCATCCTTGAGGCAATTGAAAAAGCAGGCTATAAAGCCGGTACGGACGTGGCAATCGCCCTCGATCCTGCCGCTTCTGAGTTCTATGAGGAAGATACAAAGCTCTACAACCTTCGCAAAGAAGGTCGCAAGCTGACTTCGGACCAAATGGTGGAATTCTGGACAAACTGGATCAACCAGTACCCGATTGTCTCAATCGAAGACGGTTTCGCCCAGGATGACTGGGAAGGCTGGAAGAATTTCACCGCCCTCAACGGACATCGCCTGCAAATCGTGGGTGACGACCTGCTAGTGACCAACCCCGAGCGTGTTGCTCGGGCAATCGAAGAGAAAGCCTGCAACTCGCTGCTGGTCAAAGTCAACCAGATCGGATCTCTGTCTGAGACGATGAAGGCTGTCAGCATGGTTCAAAATAACGGCTGGCGCGCAGTCTGCTCGCATCGCTCCGGTGAGACCGAAGATAGCACCATCGCTCACCTGGCAGTGGCGATGAACATGGGTCAGATAAAGACGGGCGCTCCCGCACGTTCTGACCGTGTGGCAAAATACAATCAACTGCTGCGGATCGAACAGGAACTCGACCTCACAGCCAAGTATGCTGGCTGGGACGCTCTGGCGATCAAACTCTAAACTTTCTTTTTAACACCTTGCATCCCCTCCTCGTGAGGGGATGCTTTTTTAACTTTATCGTATTAGTGGTGGTTCTCTCTGGTAAACTTTGGCAATGGAAAAAACACTGGAGAATATTGAAGAAGAAGTGATCTCCTGCCACAAGTGTCCCAGGCTGGTGGAGTGGCGCGAGGAGGTTGCCCGCGTCAAACGCAAAGCCTACCGCGACCAGGAGTATTGGGGCAAGCCAGTACCTGGATTTGGCGACCCCGAGGCAAGGCTGCTGGTTTTGGGGTTGGCACCGGGCGCGCACGGGTCCAACCGCACGGGGAGGATGTTTACGGGGGATGGTTCCGGAAATTTCCTCTATCCCGCGCTCTATCGGGCGGGATTTGCCAGCCAGCCTGAAGCCAGCGCGATTGGGGATGGGATGGTTTTGAAAGATGTCTTCATCTCGGCGGTTTGCCGCTGCGCGCCGCCTGCGAATAAACCCACCCGGGAAGAAATTTTTAACTGCCTCCCTTGGTTGGCAGGCGAAATGCAGGCATTATCGCGCCTGCAAGGGGTGGTGGTGCTGGGAAAGATTGCTTTGGACGGGTTGCTTAGCTTACCGGCTTTTTCCGAATTGCCCAAAAAGCAATTACACTTTGGGCATGACCGCTTTTACGAAACATTGCCAGGGTTGCCTTGGATTCTCTGTTCCTATCACCCCAGCCTGCAAAACACCCAAACCGGACGCCTGACCGCAGAGATGTTTGATCAGATCTGGCAAAAGGCAAAGGACTACCTCAAATAGCTTCCATTCGAACGAGCCATCACACTTAGCTTGAGACGACTTTCCACCTGTCATTGCGAGACCTTTGCCAGGAAGATATTGTTGTAGTACCAAGCAATGAATTGGCAAAGGTCGCGGCAATCTAAAAAGTGCGTATTCCAACAGAAACGAGGAGTTACATGTGTATTATTTCCTCTGACGTATCAAAAGTTTAGATTGCTTACGAAATAGTACACTACGTGTCACAACTGAGGTTCGCAATACCCAGAGGGCACGATGTGACAGATTAACAGACAGATCACTACGCTAGGCTCGCGGTGACAAACCACCTGTCATTGCGAGACCTTTGCCAGGAATAACTTTGTCGTGGTGCCAGGCAATAATTTGGCAAAGGTCGCGGCAATCTAAAATATGCGTATTCAATCAAAAATGAGGGGTTACATGTGTATTATTTCGTGTGACGTATCAAAAGTTTAGATTGCTTACGAAATAGTACACTACGTGTCACAACTGAGGTTCGCAATGACAGAGTTGTTGATCGAGCCTACCCAGCACAGATGTGTCGCATGATGGTAGATGAAAGGAGAGATCTCCCCGCTTCACTCGCGATGACGAACATACGTCATACCCTGTTTCACGGGCAGAATTAATTCGTAGGGCGAAATTGAGGGCACCATTAACAATGTCGTGGACGAACGTATCATGCCCTCAATTCGCCGATGGATAACCGATGGTGTGATGCCGGATTGGAAGCACACCAAGGTTTTTGTAAGATGAGGTTTGTAGTGCCTCCAATACCCTGCTTCGCGGGCACTTCGTCTCGCCCGACGACTCTGTTTGGCCTTACGGATGCTGCTTAATAATAGGCAGATCGTCATACCCTACTTCGCGGGCCTTTTTTTTATTATGAATGATTGATGGTGTAATGGCGGATTGGAAGGACGCCGAGGTCCCTTTATGATGATGTGTGCAGGCTCGCTTTTGATGTTGGTTTGTTCAGGAAAATGAGAGATCGCCACGGTCGCAAGCTCCCTCGCGATGACATGATAAAAGTGTCCAAGCAAAACTTAAGCTCGCGTTGAAGCCGGTTTATTTACTATTCATTTAATGGATATCTCTGTCAGCACTTCGCCGATGTCACCATGAAAAACGAAATTTGCCTGCTGGTCATAGGGAGTTGGATCGCGATTGATCAGGATCAGGCAGTCTCCGCGGAAGTAATCCAGCAAGCCTGCCGCCGGGTAGACCACCAGAGATGACCCTCCCACAATCAAACAATCAGCCTGGCGGACTGCCTCAATGCTGGCACTGAGAACGTCTGGGTCCAGCGGCTCACCGTAGAGCACCACATCCGGACGCACCAGACCGCCGCAGATCTCGCAGCGGGGCGTTGTTTCCTGGGAGTAAACCTGCTCCGCCGGGCACATTCCATGGCAGCGCATGCAATAAAAACGTTCCAGGCTGCCGTGCAGTTCATGAACCACTTTCGATCCTGCTCGTTGGTGCAGGCCGTCGATGTTTTGGGTAATTACGGCTGTGAGCTTCCCTCGTTTTTCCATATCAGCCAGCATGTAATGCGCTGCGTTCGGTTTCGCATTGGGATAGTATAGTGAACTGCGCAAAAAAGCATAGAACTCCTCCGGGTGGCGCAGGAAGAAATTCTGACTGAGCATCGTCTCAGGTGCGTAACGTGAACCGGTCATCTGGTTGTAAAGACCAGTCGCGCTGCGGAAATCCGGAATGCCCGAGGCGGTCGAAACTCCAGCGCCGCCAAGAAATGTCACGTTCTGGCTGGATTTTAGGCGTTCCTTTGCGGCTTGGAATGAATAACTCACTTGCGATTGTCCTGACATTTCTCTGGCAGTTCAGGTTTGTCTTTTTCCAAATTGCTGCAGGCAGGACTGACCGGGGAAATATCCACATGCCCAAGCCGCCTTCCAATCTTGTTCAGGATTGGCAGCCAGTTGATGAAAAGTGCTACTCCGATGCCGATCAATGTTCCTATCACGCGTTCGATCGTGTAATTCAGGGGATTGGTCGCGCCGGCGTTAATAACAACGATCAAAAAAACGACCACCGTGATGGAAAGCCCGCCCTGTTTTTTGATCCCGATCATCAGCATCATGAGTGGTAAAGTCATTACCCCGATCAGGGCAAAGTAGCTCAGGGAGCTGAGGCTGACTTGCATTTGTTGATTAAAGAAGGTGATGAATAAGTAGCCATAAAGACCGGCGATCAGCGTGCCAATTGTCCGGTCACCAGCAGTTCTGAAGGTCGATTTCAAGGTCGGCTGCATGCAGACGATCGCGGCAATGCTGGAGTGGTAGGGCATACTTGTGCCGCGAAAGAATTCGATGATCAGGCAGATGGTGATGGCAAGGCAGGTCTTAATGACCCGCATGCCGGGAGAATTGCTGATGAGGAATGAGGTAAATCGCTTCCAGACAGTGGTTTCTTGCATCATATTTCACCCAATTTTTGTATTGTAACCATGATAACCTATTTACAAAAAAGGTAAAAACTATCACCTGGTTGCTATTATAATAACCCTTGAGGTTCCTATGCCCTATCCAATCGCTCATCCCAAGGTCATCCAACGCGCGCGGGCTGTGCTCGAACTACAGCCAATCTTCCTTGATACCGAAACCACCGGCACAGGCCAAATCGATCGGATCATCCAGGTCGGGATTGTGAACGCCAAGGGCGAAACCCTGTTCGAGTCTCTGGTGAACCCCGGCATGCTGATTCCATCTGAATCCAGTGCGGTCAATGGCATCACTAATGAGATGGTCTTAAATGCTCCGGTGTGGACCCAGATCTGGCCAGACGTGGAGGCTATTCTCAGAGGCAGGGTGATCGGGATCTACAATGCCGACTTTGACTTGCGGCTGCTGCGCCAGACGAACAAAGCCTATGGATTGCCAATGAGCATTGAAACTAACCAGGCGTTTTGCGTGATGAAGCTCTTTGCCGCCTTTTATGGCGAAT
The DNA here is from genome assembly GCA_002432795.1 of Anaerolineaceae bacterium UBA5838. Taxonomy (GTDB): domain Bacteria; phylum Chloroflexota; class Anaerolineae; order Anaerolineales; family Anaerolineaceae; genus Mesolinea. The sequence continues at coordinate 14,006 of DJGU01000051.1, read as the reverse complement.
GGAATGCGCGCAACAATGGGTTCAAATCCCAAAAGCTTGAATTTGCCGGCAAATTCCTCAAGATCTCAATCCCAAACAGTCATGATGCCATCGATGATGCCCGCCTGACCGCCGCTTTGACATGGGCGATCGCTGATTATCAATCCGAATAGCCAATCTAACAGATTTCTCCGTTGTAATTATTTGTGTTGTGTGTTATTATGAACATATGAACATTTATTCATATAAACAGAGGTATGATGGAAAAACACCTTACAACTCAGGCAGACTTCAACAGCATGGCAGCCACTTTTAAGGGGCTGTCTGATCCTTCCCGCTTGCAGTTACTTGCGATCCTGTTGGACGGCGAGGCAAATGTTGGCGACCTGGCAGCACAATGTGGTCTTAGCTCAAGCGCCACCTCGCATCAGCTGCGGGTCCTGCGCAACCTGCGTTTCGTAGCCGCCAGGCGCGAGGGTCAGCAGGTAAATTACCGCATCAACGATGAACATATCCACGACTTGTTGGAGCAGGCTTACAAACACAGTCTGCATCTGCAATCTTAAAGGGACCTGATCAATCATGACCTTAAATCAAAACGATAAGAATCCCAAAATTTCCGTTGAAGACATAACGGGCAGTGTCTGCACGGGTGGAAACTGCTCCTCGCCGATTCGTCCCTACACTTCGTCCGATCGCCCTGCTGAAAGATCCAGTATTCTGGACTTCAAAGGCTTCTGGCGATACTTTCTGCGCATGCCAGACCTGAAGATCATCGTACCGGGTTGGATCCTTCTGCTGGGGACTTTCCTTCTTGATCGCCTTGGACTTTCAAACACAGCCGTGCTCATCCTGCAATTTATGATACTGCCCATTGCCGGCTGGATGGTTTTCCGCAATGGAGCCATCAGTCTCTTCAAGGAACACAACCTGAACATGAATGTGCTCATGTCTGTGGCATCCATTGGTGCTGTAGCCATTGGTGAGGCGCACGAAGCCCTGATCATGGTCATTTTGTTCACGCTTTCAGAAGCTTTGGAGGGATACACCAACGATCATGCCCGCGCCATTCTGACCGAGTTCGCTGATCTCGCGCCGCATCAAGCTTTGTTGACGACATCCGACGGCGACCAACTGGTGCCGATTGAAGCTCTGAAAGTCGATGACCGCATTTTGGTGCGGGCAGGCGAGCGCTTTCCGATGGACGGCATCGTCGTCAGGGGTTCCAGCGAGGTCAACCAGGCGCCTATCACCGGCGAGAGCCGTCTTGTGCCAAAAACCGTTGGTGATGAAGTCCTCTCGGGTACGGTTAATGGGCAGGGCGTACTGGAGGTGCGCGTCAGCCACCTGGCAGCAGATACCACCATTCAGCGTATTATTGCCATGGTCACGGAAGCCCAGGAAAACAAAGCCCGCCAGGAGAAATACATTGACCGGTTTGCGGCGGTCTACACCCCCATTGTGATCGGAATATCCATCCTGGTGGCGCTCATTCCCACCTTGGTTTTCAAACAGAGCTTTTGGAATACCACAGAAAGCTATGGCTGGTTTCATCGTGCCCTTTCAGTTCTAATGGTTGGCTGCCCTTGCGCCCTGATCATCAGCACCCCCATCACGATGATCAGCGGTCTGACCCGCGCCGCGAGAGCTGGCGTGATCTTCAAAGGCGGCATTTTCCTGGAGAGTCTGTCCAGCAGCAAGGTGATGGCATTCGATAAAACCGGCACGCTGACACTTGGCAAGCCTTCTGTAACCAAAGTTCAGGCAACTGATTGCAAAGGTGAAAAATACTGTGAGCCCTGCAATGATCTGGTTGCCGTAGCCAGTTCTCTCGAGGCCCACAGCACCCATCCGCTCGGACTTGCAGTCACGCAGGAAGCCCTCACGCGTGGCGTACTCAACCGCTACCCTGCCGCAGAAGGGCTGCAGGTGATTGAAGGACGCGGTCAGCAGGGAATGCTGAATGGCAAACTGGCAACGGTTGGCAGCCTTCCGCTTTTTTTGGCTGAACACCAAACCCCTGAGGAAATCGTTCTCGCGTCCCAAGCCGCGGAACGCCAGGGGCAGACAACCATGCTGATTTGCGACGGGGAGCGTGTGATCGGATATCTTGCGGTTCAGGATGAGCCCCGTCCCGGCACAAAAGAGGTTCTGGCAGAGCTGAAAGCTCAAGGAATCCGCACGGTCATGCTGACCGGAGACAATTACGGAGTGGCTGAGCGTGTGGCAGGCGAGGTCGGTCTTGATGAAATCTTTGCCGGCTTGCTCCCGGCTGATAAACTGGCGAAGCTGAATGAATTCAAGCAGGAGTATGGTCAGGTGGTGATGGTTGGTGACGGCATCAATGACTCGCCTGCCCTGGCACAGGCAGATATTGGCGTGGCAATGGGCGGTGCAGGCAACGCGCAGGTGCTTGAAACCGCGGATGTGGTTTTGATGAACGACGACCTCAGCCGCTTGCCCTTTGCGGTCAGGCTTTCGAGGTTTGTTAATCGCCTGATCAAACAAAACGTGATTATCAGCCTGGGAGTCAAGATTTTAGTGGCGATTGCCGCCATGGCTGGCCTGACGCCCTTGTGGGTGGCTGTGTTTGCGGATATTGGGATTTCCCTGATCGTGACCCTTAACGGGTTGCGGGCGTTAAGATTTGAAGCTGAAACAGCCTAATTTGGCGTAAAAATAATATCCCAGATGCCCTCTTCGACCATGGTCATGCTTGAGCTTGTGCTGGCAAAAGTGATCCATGTCTGACCCGGTTTGAGATGGTATGGCTCACCTTGCATGTCAAAAAACTGCAAGGGTTCGTCGACATTGGGCACATACCAGGTGCCGTGGGTTAATTTTCCATCGCGTAAGAAAACGGCTGCTTGTTCTCTGTCACCTTCGCGAAAGTCTATATCATAAAAGGATGGGTTATATTCAATATAATCTGCCAGGAGGATCAGAACGTTCTCAAAGATGACCGGCTGCTGGCTGTCTCGGTCGAAAGTCTGTTGAAGCGTATAGCTGCCGTCTGCCTGCTGAAAATCCTGCCAGAGCTCATAGCCGCCATAAATTTTGTCATAGCGCCAATCCATCACCGAAAAATCAGCATATAAGTAACTGACACGCAATGCACTTTCATCCCAAACCTTAATTTCCCGATCGAAATAGAGGTCTGGCAGGCGCGAAATTTCATCTTCGATGCCCTCCGATTTGATGAAATTCCGGATAGCACTGGTATTCACGACGCTATTCCCACCCTGTGCCTCTGTTTCAGTGCAGATTCCCGGGCAGGGGGCATATCCGCGGTAAAAAACTCGGTCCGGCAATGTTTGCTCAAACACGCCTTCCACAGTCGGTGGTGCGCTGGCCACGACCAGCGATGCCTGATAGCGTCTTGCCAGGCGAGCGTCAACTACCCGCCCGGGAGCAAGAGGTCCGACTGCAGTTGCATCTCCACCGTAATAAAGTGCCAGGAGATGATTGGTTTGATAACCAATGAAATATTCAAAGACCATATCCGCATCGATGATCTGGTTGAAGGGGCGCAGTGACTGGGGCCAGTTAGCCAGTTTGACCATGACCGGGCGTTCCCAAAGCAAGCGTGTGTCATCAACCTCCAGTCCGGTTAAAGGATTGATCGTTTGGGATTGTGCTGGATTAGATCTAAGGGTGGATGTTGGGGTAACAACCTGCCAGGGGGTGGAGGTTGGAATGGGTGTGGGGGTGGCTTGGCGGGCAGCTTTCGTGAGTGCTTGCTCAGGATTTAGGGTAGGGGTAGTGGCTAAATTCGTGACAAGCGGAGTGATCTTGGGGGCAGGGGCAACCAAGCTGCAGCTGGATAGCAGCACCGCCAAGAAAAACCATAGAAACCGCCTGAAAGCGCTTGTGATGCCCATCAAGCATGATTCTAACACGCCACGCGGCGGGCAAAAAACTGATTAATAGCAAGACCCTAAATAGTCCTTAATTTAGATTTAAGCTGCAATTAACCTTAACCCGTTAGCATTACTGGGTGTTCAAAAACTATTACAATTTTTAGAGGAGAATTTTGAATGAAAAGCACTAAGAAAAGCATATTGTTGGTTGTTTCCCTTCTTTTGGTTGCCGCTTTGGTTGCTGCTTGTAGCGCCACCAGCACGCCTGGCGCACCAGCTGCCGATCCCTCGGCAGACAATGCGACGGTCACCCTTTCCGGATCTACAACTGTTCAGCCCCTGGCTGAAAAACTCGCTGAGGCTTTCATGACCGAAAACACTGGTCTGCAGATTGACGTGCAGGGCGGAGGTTCAAGCGTGGGTGTCAAAGCCGCGGGTCAGGCCACCTCAGATATTGGAATGGCATCCCGGGAAATCAAGGAATCTGAACTGGCTGAATTCCCCAACCTCAAAATTTTTGTCATTGCCCGCGACGGCATTGCAATCGTTGCCCACCCGGATGTGCCTGTCAGCGATCTGACAGTTGAGCAGGTACGCGATATCTTCAGCGGCAAGATCACAAACTGGAAAGATCTTGGCGGAGATGATCAAAACATTATTGTGGCTTCCCGTGAAGAAGGTTCTGGCACGCGCGCTGCTTTTGAAGAAATGGTTATGGGCGAAGATGCCTTGATCGCAGCAAGCGCCATTTTGCAGGCTTCCAACGGTGCAATCCGCACCACTGTTTCCACCACACCCTACTCCATTGCCTATCTGTCTTTTGGCTACCTGGATGATACTGTCAAATCGATCAGCATTGACGGCGTCGCTCCCACTGAGCCAAATGCCGCGGATGGCTCCTACCCAATCGTGCGCCCTCTCAACATGCTCACCAATGGTGAACCTGCCGGCATGGTCAAGGCGTTCCTGGATTTCATCCTGAGTGAAGCTGGGCAGAAGCTGGTTGTTGAAGATGGATATATCCCGGTAAAGTAAACGGATAACTGGGATCAAGACCATTTATAATAATCAGGCGTCTCTGCAATACCGCAGAGACGCCTGAATGAAAGAAAGAATTGGGAGCGGAAAAGAACCTGATGTCGGCTCGAATGATTGCTGATAAAACCGTAAAGTACATCTTGTTTGCGAGTGCTATCATTTCCATCATCATTGTGCTGGCGATTGGTTTTTTTATTTTCCGGGAAAGCATCGAAGCCTGGACGGAACTCGGGGTTGGTGAAATCCTCTTTCGGACTGTCTGGCGACCTGGTCAGGATCAGTATGGCATACTGGCGATGATTGTTGGTTCCGTTTCGGTGACGTTCGGCGCAATTCTCCTGGGAGTGCCGCTGGCGCTGGGCTGCGCGATTTTTCTGGCTGATATTGCGCCGTCAGCAGTACAGTCCGTAGTTCGCCCTGCCGTTCAGCTCCTGGCAGGCATCCCTTCGGTTGTGTATGGCTTGTTTGGCATGGTAATTTTGGTACCCCTGGTTCGGAAAATAAATGTTCCGGGCAACTCGGGTTATGGTTTGCTTGCAGCTTCAATTGTGCTGGCTGTCATGATCTTGCCCACCATTGCCAGTGTTGCTGAAGACGCGATCCGTGCTGTGCCGGAGAACTATCGCCACGGTTCCCTGGCTTTGGGTGCCACTAAGTGGCAAACCATCACCAAGGTTGTTCTGCCAGCCGGAAAATCCGGCATTATTGCCGGGGTAATCCTGGGTGTGGGGCGAGCTTTGGGCGAGACTATGGCAATGATTATGGTCATTGGTAACTCAGTCATCGTGCCTAAACCGCTCTCAGGTAACCCATTGACCTTCTTCCTCTCGCAAGCCCGCACGCTCACAGGCAACATTGCCGTTGAAATAAATTACGCCACAGGCGTTCATGAAAGCGCCCTGTTCGCCACTGGTGTGGTGCTTTTTGGCTTGATCATGATCGTGAATGCCAGCGCGCGTTCGATCATCCGCGGTCAAAAATTTATTGAGAAAGCCAATTAGGAGGCAGCGTGATGGAAAATAGAACGTCCGAAATCGCCCTGATCCATAAGGCTCAAGCGCAAAACCTTAAAAAGGAAAAGACCAGACAAGACTTTTGGGTCGCGGTAATGTGGCTTTTTGGTCTGATCACCGTTTCAATCCTCGTTTTGGTGGTAGGCTATGTCCTGTTGGAAGGTGTTAAGGCCATCAACTGGGAATTTCTGACCACATCTCCTAAAGGCGGTCTTTCAGGCGAAGGCGGCATCTCGACCACCATCGGAACTACCTTCTACCTGGTAGGCCTAACTCTGCTCGTCGCGACGCCTCTCGGCGTCGGCGCGGCAATATTCTTGATAGAGTACGCTGGAGAGCAGAGTCTTAGCTCAAAATTCCTTCGTTCGTTGATCGGCGTAGCCAATTTCGCGGTGGAAACCCTGGCGGGCATTCCCTCCATTATTTTTGGCTTGTTTGGCTATGCCTTGTTTGTTTCTACACTGAAATTTGGCTTTTCACTGCTCTCTGCGGCATTAGCTGGGGCTTGCCTTGTGCTGCCCACGATCATCCGGACAACCGAAGAAGCCCTTCTAACGGTGCCTGATGACTACCGCCGGGGCAGTCTGGCTCTTGGCGCCACCAAGTGGCAGACACTTTACAAAGTAGTACTGCCCGCAAGCATACCCGGAATCATCACTGGTATCATTCTTAGCGTTGGGCGTGTCATCAGTGAAACCGCCATTTTTTACGTGACCCTTGGCGGCAGTTATCGAATGCCAACTTCTGTCCTTGATGGAGGGCGCACATTGGCGCTGCACCTTTATTATCTGGCTATGGACACACGCGCCTTCGATAAGGCCATGGGCACTGGCGCAGTCCTGGTAGTGATGATTATTCTGATCAATTTGCTTATTGACCTTGTTTCACGAAAACTTACAACGGGGGTCCGGAAAGTACAATGAACAACTCCAAACTTGAAACGATCAACTACAGCCTGTACTATGGCAATTATCGTGCGTTAAAAGAAATCAACATCAAGATTCCAGAAAACAAAGTCACGGCGCTGATTGGCCCTTCTGGCTGCGGAAAAAGCACCTTCCTGCGCAGTTTCAACCGCATGAACGACCTGATTGCCGGCGTTCGCACAGAAGGGAAGGTCTTGATTGATGGAGAAGATATTCTAAAAACTGATCCGGTTGCGCTTCGCCAGAATGTTGGAATGGTTTTCCAGAAACCTAATCCATTTCCCAAATCGATTTTCGACAATGTGGCTTACGGACCTCGTGTGACCGGATTAAAAGACCGTCAAAAATTGGAAGAGATTGTCGAGCAAAGTTTGCGCTCCGCGGCTCTCTGGGATGAAGTCAAGGACAACCTTGGCAAATCGGGGCTGGATCTTTCAGGTGGGCAGCAGCAACGTCTCTGCATCGCGCGGGCATTGGCTGTGGAGCCGACGGTCATCCTGATGGACGAGCCGGCAGCCTCGTTGGACCCAATCGCGACCCTTAAAATTGAAGACCTTATCCACGAGTTATCAGTCAATTACACCATTGTCATCGTCACCCACAACATGCAGCAGGCTGGACGCGTCTCAGACTATACCGCCTTTTTCTATACGGATGAAACGCGCACTGGTCAGCTGGTGGAATTTGACGAGACGAAGACCATCTTCACGAACCCGCACGATCGACGCACTGAGGATTACATCACAGGTCGTTTTGGGTAGTTGACTGCTGAATTATCGACCCATCATCTGTTTGCTTCAACCCTAACTTGCGCAGACTGTGCCGCCACAGGGCAGCCTGGTAGCGTTTGGATAGCGCTGCCAGGGAGGGTTTGCTCATCCTGTAGCGTTCAAAGTAGTCCCCGCTTACATCAGCCAGATCACGGTCTGTGATCAGACGATATACCGTAGCTGCCCCTGAGCGGACAGAGCCCCCAGGACACAGGCAGGATGCGAATCACCTTGGTGCGGATGATGCCGGGGTGGATACTGTTAACGGTTATATTGTATTCCTCAAGTTGTTCAGCAAGTTCTCGAGTCCAAGGGATGATATCGAGTTTGGAGCGGCAGTATGCCACCCAGCGCTAATAAAGCCGGTGTTTCTCATTTTAGTGCCCTGAAAACAGCTTCTCAACGAGAGAATATTCAAAAAATATCGAAAAATGAGAAGCTCAGGTGAGTGGGCTGGTCTCCAGACCGAGCACGGTATCTAAATGCAGTGTGTAGGGTGGATCATCGTGCTCGAAGAGTANNNCCAACCCACCAAAAATAGTAATTCCTGAAAGTAGCAAAACAAACAACTCATTCGAATTAATTTTCATACAAAAGAATGCTTTCACAGGCTTTGTTTTATTGCCGTGAGAAGCGCTCAACCTGCCGGTTTCTCTGATGCAAACAGAAAGTTATGGCAAGTAATAGGAGGCAGGTAATGGTGTAAAACAATTTGTTAAATGAGAGCGCACTGATTGGTGCTTTATACCTGAAAAAAAACGCCCACTCAAGGAAAGGGAAATACCTGGGACCAAATAAGGTATATAACGAGGGCGACCAGAAATACAGAATCAACCAAACAAATAGTCCCGCAATAATACCAACGGTGGTTGAACAACTCAGCGCGCTGACCAAAGCCATGATTCCACTGAAAAAGAGGGCTGGAACCAAAAGCGTGAGTGCAAAGATTGGAGGGAAAAGCCCCGGGATCAGATGGTTCATGAGCGCAAGCAAGACAGTCATAAAAATCGCAACCGTGAAGAAACCCAGCATCAAACGCCTTAACCAAAGCACACCCAGGTTGACGCGACTACACACAAAAGCCGCTGTATGTCCTTCTCTTTCTCTCATCAGCCCATTGTTGGTAAGCAGCGCAATCAATATTGGGAAATATACTCCCAGGATATACATGATGAACAACTGCCTTTCTGTAATTTCAAAACTTCCTTCCAGGGTGAGAAATAATGAGATCAGAGCGGACACAGCCAATGCGATCAGTAAAGAAGGCTGAACATTGAAAACCTCATAATACGCCAACCGAACAAATCTTTTCATATTCAATTTATGGTCCTGTTTCAATACCACTAGTTTGCTCAGAGAGCGTACCAATCAGTTCCAGTAAAACATTTTTTTCTATCCAACCTTCGTTTGCCTTTTCATAAGCCATCAAAAACAAATCCCAGAAGGCCTCTGAGCCATACTGCAAGTCAAAATCATACAACATAATCAGGGTTTCCACGTTTTTAGGAGTAAAACTGAATGGAGAGTACAACCAGGGAAGTTTATTTCTCAGCAACGAGGAATAGGAATCCATCAAGGCTTCCCGGTCAAATCCGGATACTTCAGACTCTTCGACCAGTTTCAGGACTGCATAATATAGTAAAGGCAGGCTGCTTGTATCTTCCTCCTCTGCTTCAGAGGCTTCTTCGCCTATTTCATACGAATAATCAATACCAGACCCCCTGGAGAACAACCCATACGCCAAATCAGGGCAAGCTTGTTGCCTGCACCACCAAGCCAGCAAAACATCCATGGCAACATTTTCGCTATACCTGGCCATATCGTCAGGCCATATATAGTCAATTTGTCTGGATCGCTCTGGTATGATCAGAGAGAGTGCCTGGCTTTCCAAAAAACTCTGCTTTATCAACGGCAACGGAATCAGGGTAAAACCCGATCCTTCCACATCATCGAGATGCTGCCGCATTAATCGAAAGAAAGTTCCATATTGCTCATTCCGGTCCTCTTCCCGAAGTCCGGGATTTGGTGATAGGTAAATCTGATCGTTTTCCTGCTCTTCAATCTGGTATTTTGCCCCGGCGATGAGCAGAATGTGATCGGATGCTTGCTGCCACTGCAACCGTCTCATATCTCCATCGATTGACTCGGTATCAGCGCTGTTGTAATTGATCGTGATATCAGCAGGCAAAATGAGTGTGATCTCATCCGGGGAGCAAAGGGTATAGGGATGCCATTCCCCCAACTTTTGCAGAAAGATCAGGTTCTTCTCTAAGTAAGCACCGGGGGCATAGCCAATTTGTTCGATTTCTTTTGGAAGGCCGTAGACCGAATAAGCATAATATGGTACAACAAACCTGCCGTGATATTGGAGTTCAATCCGTATTGGATCGCCATCCCTGACTTCAAAACGATCAACCGCTAAACCGGCGTTTAACAAACTTAAAGCGGATAAATCACGTCCGGAAGACAGTTCCACTTCAGCCAGTCCTGAAGCAATGGCGCCATCAGCGGAAAGTTCCAAATGCAAGCGATAGGATTGAAAGTCCGCACAGGCAGATTCCAGGTTTTGGCGGGTCTGCAAATTCGGCTCAACGGAGCGCAAACGCTGAAGGTTAAGTAGTTTGCTTCCCCAATAGACAGAGAGAGATAAAGCTGCTACACTCAGGACTGCCATTGCTGACACTGCGATCCAACTATGTTTTGGCTTTACCCTGGGGAGTCGCAGGTCTGTAATAAAAACCGCAATCGTAAGCAAGAACAAAGGAACGCAAACATAAAAGAGACGTTGGTATATCAGCATCTCCGTTTCAGGACCAAAACCAATCAGTGCGGAATTCATTTGCAACGAAGGCATGAAAATCAGCAGGTTCCCCAGGTCTACAGGTCTGGCCAAAACAAACCCAAGGTAAATAACAATCACTCCGGAAGCGATCAATCCATGATTGATCAGCAATCCAATCAGGGAACATAAACCAATGACAAAACAAACAGGAGGAAGCAAAATAATCACCCAGACCCAGATGGCGCTTAGGGCATTTGCAATCCCAAAGAAAGCAACGCTCAAAACAAAGGTCAGGCAGACCGTTGGTGAAATCAGGGTCAGAAAACCCGCTATTCCAACTCCTGCTTTGAGTATCAGGTAATCATCTCCAAACGCATTGCGACTCCACAGATGGTTGTGACCTTTTGCAGTTTCGTTTAAGAAAAAGCGCAGATACAGGATGACAAACAGCAAGCAGGCTATGTAACCTGTAATTCTTGCTATGTTCTCAATATATCCCAACGCAGTGGTCTTAGGTAATTCAGAAATCGGATTCGTCACCAGGGCGACCACAAGCACAAGCAAGGAAAACAACCAGTTGACCTTATCCCGGACAAAAAGTTTCCACTGGGCAGTAAAAGATCTCAGGAATATCTTCATTCAGCTTGCTCCGAGTTATGTTGGCTAATGAGCAGCATATATGCATCTTCCAGATTCGGTGTCAACGGGGTGCTGCCCTCGGTTACCATGCTGCTCAGGGGGGAATAGCGAGCGATCACGCTATGGGTTTCAGCCTCGTGAACAAAAGAAAGAATGAGATTATGATCTTTAAAAGTGGCCCAGTCCTCTCTTGCGACCGTGCGTTCCCATACCTTTCCCCGACATTGGTCCAGCAATTCAGGAATGTTCCCCGAGAATATCAGTCTGCCCTTATGGAGAATCGATAACCGATTGGTAACTGCAGTGATATCCTCAGTAATATGGGTAGAAAGCAGTACCGTGCGTCTAAGACCCAGGTCTGAAAACATATTTCTGAAGCGTACCCGTTCTTCTGGATCCAATCCTGAGGTAGGCTCATCTGCAAACAGGACCTGTGGGTCATGTGCCAGGGCTTGAGCAACCACGAGGCGTTGTTTCATGCCACCTGAAAAAGACTTAGTCTTCTTTTTAGCCACGGAAGCCAGGTTGACCTCCTCTAACAGCCTCATGATCGTTTGGCGAGAAAGGTCAAGACCGGAAAGCAGCGCCATATAGTCCAGGAATTCGTAAGCAGAGAATTCCGGATATAGCAGATATTCCTGCGGGATGATCCCAATGTTCTTTCTGACTTCGCTGACCTGACGCTGGGTGTCAAAACCACATACGGTTGCCCGACCAACTGTTGGTTGAATGAGACCAGCCAGGATGCCAATTAGGGTGGTTTTGCCAGCGCCATTCGGACCCAAAAGCCCATAAACGCCTTCATCCATTGCAAGGTTAACGTCACGTAAGGCAAAAACACCGGCTTTGTACTGTTTGGTCAGGGAGTGCGTTTGTATGATCATAATCTCCTGCTTAAAGCAAATCGTGGAACTCGTCTTTCATTAGCTATGGAACAGATTCTTTATCAGTTTAACCGGTTTATGGGCATTGGGTCAAATCTTTACAGCGATATTCAGTCCAACTGTGGCAGCCGCTGCTATCACAAAACGAACAATAACGGGATTGGGTATCTTGTTGACCTGGCCACCAAGTCTCGCAACATGTACCCGTATTCAACCATGATGTGCAGGAACCTCCTGCAGCAGACACTGGCTTGCTAATGAATGCAGCAACCGCCGTAGCAATTACAGAGATGATCAGTAAACTAAGACCGAAATTCCACGTCAACAATAATTGTATACCGATTTTTCCAAAGCCGGGTGCAACTTTTGGCTGTTTCTTCTTTCTGTATACATAAACGTATAAAGTTAACAAATTATTAGCTGAAAATCACTCAAAAACGGATATTCTATCACTTTTAACAAGGGGTGTTTCAGTATTCTCATGTGATTTCACACTATTGGTTAAATAGAAAAACAAATTGGGGTTATTGAGACCAATGATTAAGCCATGCATTTTTCATACACGTCTCTAAACGGGTATTTTGCCGGAAGTTTCATCACCACATATCTTGCCGTTCTAATAATTTTCCCTGCCAGAAAAACATATTTCAAACGAAAGGTTTTGATTTGCTGCCGAAATTCAGAAATGCCCAGAAAATCAAATTTGAACAGCAAGAACAGATTGTATGAAAGCATCATCATTTGGAATATGGCCTCATTCGCCCAAAACGATTTTAGTAAAAGACGTCCAACCGCCATGTCATATTTGGCTTCCTTGATGTAATTTTCGGCATTGCCGCGTTTTTCGTACGCAACAACCACTTTTTCTGAAGCCACTTCAGTATTGGTCACAAAATAGAAGTATTCGAAATCGTTGCCTTCCAGAAAAGATAATTGCGATCTGTCTTTTTCTGGTTTCAATACGCGAGATACAACAAATCTCCTGTCTTTGTCCCAAGTGTCCAGTTTTGTAACAAGCTCCGTTGTTTCCCTGCCTTCTTCACCTTTCATGAATGAAATGGTTGGCGCTGTTACTTGAGAGGCGAGCGTTGGATATTCTTTGCCCTTGATCAAATACTGGCAACCAGCCGATTCGATGGTTTCAATGATGTCGTCATCAAAGTACCCGCTGTCCATGCGGAACAGGATTTCCAAATCATCCGTTTTGCCTGCGCCAGTGCCGCAGGCACAGGTGATCTGGGCTACGATTTTTTTGATCAGTTCTGCAGCGCCGTTTGCGGTGTACGTGTTGCCGCTACGCACAAAGCCAGTAATATAGGCCTTCAATTCATCACAGAAGGCAAACTGGATGTTGTAACAGTTGTTCCCAGGCCTTTTTGGATTGTATCCTTTCGCGTAGCACTCTTCGAGTGACAGCGCCTTCCTGATGGCCTTCTACGTTGACCACACTGCTGTCAATATCGATCGTGATGGATTTTAACCTGCTTTTGGCAAGCAACTTTTTGAAAACTTTGAAATTGATATCTCGCATCATTTGTGTTGTTTTAAAGTTGAAGTTACTCAAAAACCGCGATACCGTTTCAGGTTCTTTCACCGAAATCCCAAATGCTTCAACCAGCGGGTCTCCTTGCAGAAGTTTGATTCTTTCCAGTCTATCGATCCCAATGAAATGGCCACAGAGCATCGTCTTGATGTGGTTCAGCTTGATTTTGTTGGTCGATGTATTGTCAAAAACCAGATCGTGATCAATCAGGTCAAAAATTCCATTGGCATTTGCATTTTCCAGCAGTAGAAACAAGCCCGCGTTTGATGTCAGATTCCTGGCTGCAAAAACAATTTTATGGATCACCTCAAGGTCCTTTACTACAAAAATACGCTTTATCTTAATTTTTACATGTGATCTTTATTTCACCCAATGGGTGAAAGTACAAACCTGAAGATACTTGTTTGAACATCTTAAAAATAGGTCAAAATGTGTCGATTTTGGTTCAAAACGGATGAAATATCGCCCAAAACAGCCCTTTTTTGAGGTAAAATGGGGCTGTTTTCTAAAAGTGCCTTTCCTTCACTGATTCGGCAACGTAGAATCCGGGTAATTGTCATTCTGAGCCTCTT
>DJGU01000114.1:9462-30576 GCA_002432795.1 Anaerolineaceae bacterium UBA5838 | reverse complement strand
CGCCTGATCGCGGAAGGCGACCACCCCATCATCATCTTGCCCCCTAGCGACTATACCCCCTCCCCCACACCCCCTCCTGACCGCGAAACTATCGTGCTTACACGCCTGGAGATCTGGAAAGAGCTGATCTTCGGCGGTGAAGATCTGCCCTGATTCTGTTTTTTCATTGAGCGAGCACAGCCTTTAGCAAGAGCGGAAAAGCTATTGTCGCTCCCCGATGGGGCTTTCTCGGGTATAATCCTTTGGTTATGGACCTCAAAGAACTCACGCAGCAAATGAACGATCTTGTACGCCATCACGGCTGGTATGAGCCTGATTCCCCCAAGCAGCAAACCGCGCGCAACCTGGCGATTTCGCTCAGTCTTGAGGCCTCTGAGGTGCTAGAGCATTTTCAGTGGTCTGCGGAAACGAAGGATCCTGAAAGCCTGCGCGGAGAGCTGGCAGACGTGGCGCTTTTCCTGCTTCAACTTGCCAGCGTATCAGGGATCGACCTCGAACAGGCGATCCTGGATAAAGTCCAGGCAAACTGGGATCGCAGTTGGACTGAAGAAAGTGATCAGGCATGAAAGTAGCTGTTTTCGGATCTGCCAATACCTATGAGGGCGACGATCTTTATTCTCTCTCGTACCAACTCGGGAAACTGCTGGCGGAGGCTGGTCACACCGTCATGACTGGCGGCTATTGCGGCACCATGGAAGCCGCCTCGCGCGGAGCCCAGGAAGCCGGCGGGCACACTATTGGCGTAACATCCGAAGAAATCGAAGCCTTTCGCCCCGGCGGACCAAACGCCTGGGTGCGGGAAGTTATCCCCAGTGCAACACTGGGCGACCGGATCGCCATCCTCACCCGCCAGGCGGACGCCTTCATTGCTCTGCCAGGTGGCGTGGGCACGTTAGTGGAGGTGGCGATGTCATACAATCTGATCGCCATCGGCGCCATCCAGGTGCGGCATTTGATCGTGATTGGGGAGGGTTGGAAGCAAACCTTTGAGGCTTTCTTCGAGGGTCAGAACGCGAACGTAAATGCTTCGAACCGCGCTATCTTACAATTCGCTGCGGATGCTGAAAGCGCCGTGGATTTATTACAACAGGAAAAAGAGTGATTATGGACGACAAAAAACTACCCAGCAGGCAAGAAAATTTCTCCGAGTGGTACAACCAGCTCGTACTCCGGGCTGAATTGGCCGATTATGCCCCCGTGCGCGGCTGCATGGTGGTGCGGCCTTACGGCTGGGCGCTCTGGGAGAACATCCAGGCTGCCCTCAACAAGCGCTTCAAGGCCACTGGTCATGTCAACGCTGCCTTCCCGCTGCTGATCCCGCAGTCCTTTATGACCAAAGAAAAAGAACATGTGGAAGGCTTTTCGCCTGAACTGGCAGTCGTAACCCACGGCGGCGGACAACTTTTGGAGGAACCGCTCGTGGTTCGCCCTACTTCCGAAACGATCATTGGCACCATGTATGCCAAGTGGATCCAGAGTTATCGCGACCTGCCGCTGCTGATCAATCAGTGGGGTAATGTCGTTCGCTGGGAAATGCGCACCAAACTCTTCCTGCGCACGCTCGAATTCTACTGGCAGGAGGGTCACACCGCCCATGCCACCGAGCAGGAAGCTGCCGAACACACCCAGCGCATGCTGGATGTATATGCTGACTTTGCCATCAACGAAGCCGCGGTACCTGTGCTGCCAGGGCAAAAGTCCGAGTCCGAGAAGTTTGCTGGCGCAAAAGCGACTTATTCGATCGAAGCCATGATGGGCGATGCCAAAGCGCTGCAGGCGGGCACTTCGCATTTCCTTGGGCAAAATTTTGCCAAAGCCTTTGACATTAAATTCCTTGACGAAAACAACCAGCTGCAGCACTGCTGGACGACGTCCTGGGGTCTCTCAACGCGCTTCATCGGCGCCATCATCATGACCCACGGCGACGACCAGGGCTTGGTTTTGCCGCCAAACCTGGCACCCTACCAGGTGGTGATCGTACCGATCTTCCGCAAGGATGAAGAAAAAGCGCTGGTCATGGAGACTGTGGACAAAATCGTGAGCGGTTTAGGCGACCTGCGGGTGTTCGTGGACCGACGCGAAGGGGTCACACCCGGCTTCAAGTTCAACGACTGGGAGTTGAAGGGTGTGCCGCTGCGCATCGAAGTTGGTCCAAAAGATGTGCAGAATGGAACGCTCGCGCTTGCCCGACGGGACATCCCCGGCAGGGAAGGTAAACGCTTCATTCCGATGGAAGGCTTCGAACAGGCTGTGCCGGCTGCCTTAGCTGAGATCCAGGCAAATATGCTTGCCAAGGCAACCCAATTCCGCGATGAACATATCTTTGAGGTCAGCAACTATGAAGAATTCAAGGACGTGGTCGAGAATAAAGGCTGGGCGAAAGTCTGGTGGTACGACAACGCTGAAAACGAAGCAAAGGTCAAAGAAGAAACAAAAGCTTCCCTGCGCAATTATGCCAGCACTGAGGGCGAAGGTGTGTGCTTCTACAGCGGAAAGAAAACCAACAAACAGGTTTACTTTGCCAAGGGATATTGATCGCAACATTTTTTTGTGAGATTGAACGTGTCGGAAAGATATCCGGCACGTTTTTTGTTGATGTCTGCAGATTGAGTGCAGTAAGCAGTGAGTAAGTAAGTAAGTAGGTTGGGTGCAGCGACGAAGGAGCGAAACCCAACAACCAAAAAAAACAAACATTGTTGGGTTGCGCTCAATTTGCGAATCCGATAAAACAGCCCTGCCATCGCTGCACCCAACCTACAATGCTTACATCGCAAACTTTTCAACCCAAAACATTACCCATCATCTCACGCCAGGATTCACGCTATAATTTCATCATGGCTGCCATCGACCTGACCCGTCTCAACAAACAAATTGAAGCATTGAAGCAAGCCTTTTCGCAACCCGTTGAATTTCGTCGGCAGTTTCATGAAATCCTGCAGTTTTATCACCGCTACGCTCACCGCCAGCATAAAGATGCCGTGCCGGTCAGTTTCATGCGTGTTTACGATCTGCCGGATCAGATCTTGCCTCAGATTGCCTATGGGCTCAGTCTGAAGGCAGGGCAGGACGCCAACGATACCCTGGCCGTAGTGGATGAACTCTGGAAGGATGAGCATTTTGAGGCGCGCGACCTTGCCACTCATTTATTGGGTCAGGTTCCCCTCACCGCGAAAAACGAGGTTTTCGGGCGTGTGAAGTTATGGTCGTCAGTGCCATTAGACCGGGCAGTCGTTAAAGCACTTTTCGTCAAGGGTAGCCAGCGTTTGCGATCCGAAGATCCCGACGGCTGGACCAAGTTTGTTGGCGATATGCTGAACAGTCCTGTGGAGCGCTTGCAAAACCATGGGCTCTATGCGCTTTCACTGCTGGTGGAGCAAGCACATTCAGATCTGTTTCCGCAATTTTTTCGCTGGATCCGCCCTTTCCTGCAAAGCGATCAGTATTTGATCGAGGCAAATTTGAGCCAGGTGATTGCCGCTCTGGCTCGCCGTTCACCCGCCGAGACAGCGTACGTGCTGAAGGAAGTGCTTTCCGACACGGACGGCAGCAGCATTGAGAAACGCGTCAGATCCTACTTGCCGTATTTTGACAAACAATTAAGTGAAGGGCTGCAAGCCTCGATCCGCATGCATCAAAAACGCACAAAGTTAGGTCTCTAAACTTCTGAACCCAGGTGAATTTATCCCATGACTCCCATGCAAAGAGCCTTAATCACAAAATTTTTACGCGCTTCGACCATCATAATCGCCATTTTACTGCTAGCGGGGTGCCTGCAAGCGCAAGTCTTAACTCCTCTGGCACCAGTAAACCCAACAATTGGCTTGCCAAGCCCTTTTCCCACCCTGACACCCATACCTACCACCTCGACACCCACACCTACCACGGAGGCTACCCTTTCTGCTGAGCCTACTCCCCAACCCAGCCCTATCCCAACAGACCAAACCCTTCCCCCTTCCGCCCTTATCACTCAAATCAGCGGTCACGAGCAAACTTATGAGTTGGGCTGTGAGGCAAGCGCGGCTGTGGATTGGGCGGCTTATTACGACGTTCTGATCTATGAGTCGACTTTTCAATTTGCCCTGCCCCTTTCCGACAATCCCGAGTTGGGCTTTGTGGGCAATGTGACCACCGATGGCTGGGGACAAATCCCACCCGATGCCTACGGAGTGCATGCTGCGCCGATCGCAGAACTATTGAGGGAATACGGTTTGCCAGCTCATGCGGTAACAGGGATGACCCTCGAAGATCTTAAAGCAGAACTGGCTGAAGGCGACCCCATCATAGCCTGGGTAATCGGGAATATGGTCTACAGCAGCCCGGTGAAGATTTACGACCAGGAAGGTAATGCTGTGGTTGTCGCGCCTTACGAACACGTGGTCATCCTCATTGGCTACGACGAAACGAACATCACCTACATGAACAACGGCAACTTTTTCACCGTGCCGATCGATGTATTTTTGACTTCCTGGGGCGTGCTAGGAAACATGGCTGTCATTTATGACTGACCCTTTTAATGAAAAATCCGCGAAATCTCGCGGATTTTTTTGTCTTTTATTCTGGAATTACATATTAGCTGAACGGAACCAGCGGTAGTTCAAAACACGCAATTCCTCGGCTTTGGGCATTGGATAGTAGCGCATTTCTTTTTTGTTTCCAACATAAAACCCATTTTTGATTGAGCGATACTGCACATTGGGGTTGTGTGAGCGGTCAACCATCTTCGTCGTGGCAAATTTGGTCTTGACATCTGTCAGACACTGGCGCAGATGGTCCTGATTGCCATATTGCATGTTGATCATGATGCCCATCTCCGGGTCATCAGCCAGCTCACCCAGCTGCAGTTCAGTGAAAACCAGTGCGGGCACAGTGACTAATGAAACCGGGTTTCGCACCAATTGGTCAAGGAATTGGATGGGTCCCAGGCGGCTCACCACCAGGGGCGCAACCGGAGCAATTTCATGGTAGAGGTGCAATTGACCGGTGAAATCCGGAATGTCTTCTGAGGGGGCGAGATCCAGCGTGTAACCATCCTGGGTGGTCAGAAAGAGATGCTGGAGAGCACTCAATTTGATGTGTTCCAAAGCCCGGTACACCGAGATATACACTGAGGCCTTGAGGCTGCCATCGTCGTGAGGAATACAGCGCTCGAAAGCTTCATCGATTTTGAAATATGGATGGCGGAAAGTTGGGTCAACCTCAAAAAAGAGGGCCTGACCGCGTGACTTTTTGGCCGAGCCAAGCGCGTAGTAAGAACCGAAATCTTCTGGCGAAAGCATCGAAGCAATCAAAGCTTCAGGAACCAAGGATAAATATAAGTGAATAGTCATAAGCCTCTCCCATTCCGATTCTTGTAGTGTCAGTTATTTGGAAAAATGGACCGTTTTCTTGAACATCTGACCATTTATCACCACTCTAATTCTACCCCATTATTGGCCGATTTTTGGAGGTTTTGGAGGTTTTGTGGATGAATTCCCCCTCTTAACCAAAAAAACACCTGCCGCAATTCAGACAGGTGCTTTTGGGTTTTGCAATTATGTTATTGCTTCTTAAGCCAATCCACAGCTTTATCCAGGCCGGATTCGGTCAGGATGATGCGCCCTTCGGCAGCATTGATCAGTGTTTCACGCAAATAAGATTCGTCTTTGCCAAAAAGGTCCTCAATCGCAAGCGTTCCATTCAGGATCTGCTCAATGTATGCGCGCATATCCGCATCGTAGGTCGGGCTGTCGTCGTCCGCCGGATAAGCGATGGCAGCATCCAACATAACTGGTTCGACAGGCTGCTCAACAGGATAGGTATCCTGGGGCACCGGTACTTCGGCTGCTTCTTGCGGCTCAGACGTGTTTTGGACTTCACCACCGACGACCGGCAGGTTTACAGTCGTTTCGGTGGGTTCTTTTGAGCCGCAGGCGGCCAGGAGAAGGCTCAGCACAAGAATACTGGTTAACAGAATAGTTTTGGTTTTCATTTGGGTCCTTTCCGTCCGCTCTTCTGAAGGGACGCTGGATTGATTATACCAAGCATGGCTGACTTAATGCTTTTTCAGTCTACGGCTATATGCTGTTTCAAACCTCAGGAACAATGGCTGTATCGCTGAAGTATGCGACTGTCAGATCCTGGACGCTGGTATCGCCCTTGACCTGGATTTTCTGGCTCAAAAGCGGAAAGTAAGGACACAGCTGCTCAAACATGCCCCTGCCAACCCGTTGGATGGAGAAATGAGCGTTCTTTGCGCATCGTAGTTTGATAAAGTGAAAGAGTTCCCGCACGTTGGCGCGGCAGAGCACCCGGCGATTGAAGGCGTTTGGAACGACATAACTTGCGACCTGCGGATTCCAGGCAGCCAGTTTTTCATACAAAACCGCTGCTGCCTGCATCGCTTCGCGGTAGCGCGCCTCAAAGCCGGCCTCAGTGACAGCTTTGGGCAGGGCGTAGCCCAGCCTGGTGGTCAGATCCTGAACCGTCTGGGTCATCATGCGATGGCGCTTAAATTCAAAATATGCGCCCTGATCCATGATCAGGCTGAATGTCAGGTCTGCGTATTCCAGCTCCCGGATCGGGATATCAAAGTCGCTCATCTCCTCAAACATGGCATCCACCAGGTCTTGTTTGTCATCCTGTGACATATTCAGCACCTGGTCAAGGCAGACCTGGTAAGAATCATCGCCAAAGCGGTAGAGTACCGCCGCCAGAACCTTATCCTCAGCGCTTTCATCGACATCTTTCAGGTCGCACCATGGTGCGCCAGAGATGGTGTCGATCTGATTGGCAAATTCGCGAGCTCTCGCGCGCAGCTTCGGCAAAAACGCGATCGGATCGGCATATTTCACCAGGGTCGGCAGCTCCTGGGTAGCAACAGTTTTCATCTCCGCGCCAATCAGGCGCACCTCTTCCAACTCGGATGAGAGCATCTTTTTGATGGCATATTCGAGCGCGCGGGCGTTGATGGTCAGGCCCACGTTTGCCATGGCTGCTGCGGGTAAGAGGAAGCGCGCCACGTCAACAGATTTCACGCGCGCACGGTTGGACCAGGCTTTTTCTGATTCATTCTCACGGCGTGGGGTGTTGGCTTCGCCCCAGGGGCGCAAAGCCTGCAGGGCTTCAGCGTAGATGCCAAAGAGTTTGTCCATCAAAGCCTGGTATTCGCCTTCATAAGGGCTGCCCACAATTTCCGGAGGGGTGACGTAAGCCTTGGGGTCCCACTCTTGATATCGGGTTGATTTCTCAGTGTAGGATGCAAGGCGATTGGCTTCGATGGTCTCGATCGCCAGGCGTGAAACATTCTCGAGTGCCAGGTGAAGCACAGCGTGCTCAGCCACGCTCGAATGACCATAGCCAACAATCCATTTCTCACTGAACTGGGCGCTTTTTTCGGCATTGAGTTCGGCGGCAATTACATCAAAAGGTTCTGGGGATCGAGAGGTCTTGGCAAAGGTGACAGCGATTGTTTCAGCGCTGAACTGGCTGGGGCTGAGGCGGTACACACGGCGGTTAAGGTCCATTCTGAAAAATCCTCCTGGTTTGGGCTTCGTCAACTGCAATTTGCGCGATCAAATCTTCCACCTGCTCAAAGCGGCGCTCAGGCCGCAGGAAACTGAGCAGTTCGATCCGAATCGTCTGATGATAAATTCTATCGTCAAAATCCAAAATGAGGGTTTCCACATTCGGCCTTGCTTCCAACTCGAAAGTCGGTCTGACGCCAATGTTTGTGACTCCCATCAAAACCTGATCCTCGAGAAAAACCCGCGCGGCATAAACCCCAAAACGCGGCAGCAACTGCAATTGATCAGGAAAGAAGTTGGCGGTAGGAAAACCCAATTTTCTGCCGACCTGCTTGCCTGGCTGTATTTCGCCTTGAAGGCTGAAAAGCCGCCCCAAAAGCCTGGCAGCCTCAGCAACCTGCCCTTCCATCAGGCAGGCACGGATGCGATTGGAAGAAACAGCCTCACCGCCGAGTTTGAAAGCTGGAAAGCTTTCACATGAGATGCCCCTTGTTCGGCAGAAGGTCTGAATGAAACTGAAATCTGCCTGGCGATTTTTGCCCAGACGAAAATTGGCTCCCACCAACAGACCAGAAGGCTTCAATTTGGAATCCATTTGCTCCAGGAAATCTTCCGCGTTCATGTCCGCCAGATTTTGGTCAAAGGGCAGGGTCAGAACCAGATCCAATCCAGCTTTCTGTAGCTGATGCTGTTTCTCTGCCTGTGTGGTGAGGAGGAACGGTTCGCTCACTTGCCCGAGCAATACGCGCGGGTGCGGCCAAAAGGTGAGCACCAGGGCTTGACCTTGATTCTTCTTTGCCCTATCCATCAGACCCTGGATAAGAGCCCGATGCCCCAAATGTACGCCGTCAAAATTGCCAATGGTCAACCAGGTGTTCAGTATGGGATGTTCAGGCCAGCCAGTGATGAATTCCGTCATAATTTCCGTTGTAAGGCAAATAAATAGCCCTTCCTGGTCTTACCAATCGGGGCTACAATTTTTTTCATTATTTTCCTAATTGAAAAATACTTTGCGAGGCTGCCATTCGTTCGTTTCGGCATCGTATTCGATCAGCGCGACCAGTTCGCCTTCTTCGCTGACCGCGCGGCCCCACATGCCTTCCTCTACCGTTTCCGATGCGGGCACACGATGACCGTGCCGTACCGCGTCCACCTGCTCAAAAGTGAGCACAACGGTGTACCAGTCGCTCAGAGCTTCAGCGGCTGGGATCAGATATTTATACCAATCACCGTTATTAAAAGCATCCTGGAGTTTGCTGAGAGAAACCGCGTCTCGCAGGGCAAATTGACCATTGCGGGTTCTTCGCAAACCAACCAGCGTTGCACCACAACCAAGCTTCTCACCTAAGTCAGATGCCAGCGAGCGGATGTAGGTACCTGAGGAGCAGTGAATATCAACCACAGCTTCCGGCGGATCCCAATCGAGCAGCTCGATTGAATGTACAGTAATCAAGCGCGGTTCGAGCTCAACCGTTTCGCCGTTGCGAGCGATATCGTAGGCTTTACGCCCGCCAACTTTGATGGCAGAATAGATGGGTGGGGTCTGTTCAAATTCACCTACAAAAGTACCGAGAGTTTCCTCCAGTTCTTCATAGCTGATATCCACCGGTGCACGGCTGGTGATCTCACCTTCCGTGTCGTAAGTGTTGGTGGTCATGCCAAACCGAAGTACTGCCTGGTAGCGCTTGTCGGAATTGGAAACATACTCACTCAACCGCACAGCGGGTCCAATCAGAACTACCAGCACACCTGAAGCCCGGGGGTCAAGAGTGCCGGTATGACCAGCCCTGCGAATACGGGTTCCAGCGCGAACTTGCTGTACCACATCATGGGATGTCATCCCTACCGGTTTGTCAATTACGAGAACCCCAGAAACAGCGTTTGCTAAATTACTTCGATCGTTATGTTGTTTATCAGTCATTTGTATCTCTTTCAACCCAGTTCGAACCGAGTTCTTTCAGGTATCGCTCCGCGCTAATGATCACATCTTCTTGAATGTTCTGTAATTTCCCTTCAACATCAGCCCCCGCGGCAGCTATATGACCTCCCCCTCCAAATTCCCTTGCGAGTTTTGACACATCCACTCCTTCCACGGCTCGCCAACTGATTTTTACTCCTCCACCTTCTTGTTCTACAAAAAGGATCGTAATCAGCGGACCTTTTATGGAAGAAAGGATGTTGACTAAATCAGCATCATCGTTGCCCTGATAACTTGAAATGATTCTATCATGAAGCGTGAGGGTCGACCACAGAATTGCGCCATTTTGTTGAATGTTCGACAAACCCTGCCCCCAATAACGTGCTTCTGCCAGGGTTTTATCGCTCAGTGTTTTCAGGTAGACATCGTGAAAATCTGCGCCTTTTTCCATCAGGTCTGCAGCGGCACGCAGAGCTGCAGGCTGGGTGTTACCCGTGCGAAAACCAATTGTATCGGAGAGCAAACCTGTCAGCAAGCAGGTCGCCACATCCTGTGTGATGGTCAGGTCCCATTTTGGGATGCTGTCTGCCAAAATCAAGGCTGTAGCCTCAACTTCCGGCAGGACGTACTCCAATTTTCCAAAGTTATCGTGTGTGTTGTGGTGGTCGATCACCAGATCTGGTGCGGCCAGCCCATCCAACACCTGACCAGTGCGCATAATATCCGAACTGTCAACAACAATCAGGTAATCATAATTTTGGGGAACAGAAGTCAATACTTCTTCCGCGCCCGGAAGAAAAGCGTACTTCTCCAGCACTCCATCCTGCAAAACACAGTCAACCTGTTTCCCTTTGGCACGCAGAGCATGCGCCAAACCGAGCATTGAACCGATGGCGTCACCGTCCGGGCGAATATGCCCTACTATGACAATTTTTTGTGCGGCAGCGAGCTGCTGTCGGATGGCGTCATCAAGCTTACTACTCATCATCGTCATCGTCGAAATAGTCCTCGTCTCCAGCTTCATCCAGCTCAGGGAGGTCATCATCCGATTCCCAATCCTTCACGGTGATCTCGTCAAACAAGTCTTCATCCCCATTTGGAATTAATTCATCAGTATCGTCCATTTTATCGCTTTCCTCGTGCAATTTCGCCAGCAGACTATCGATGCGATCCGCTCTTTCCGGGGTTGGATCCCAGAAAAACCGCAGGCGGGGCATCACTCGCAATTCAACTTCCTGGGCAATTTCGTACTTCAAATAACCGCGGGCATGGTTGAGGGCAGCAATCACCTCGCGGGATGATTTTGCGCCATCCAATGAAGAAACATAGATGTTGGCAAAATCCAGTTCGCGATCGACTTTCACATCTGTGACTGAAACGCCAGCCAGGCGCGGGTCGTCAATCTTGGAAATCAGAAGGACCGAAAGGACTTCCTTTATCCGGTCGTTAATGCGTTTCATTCTCAAGGGGGTTGGCATATCTTTTCTCCTTAACTGTGCAACTTATCAGCCGCCAAACTTTTCCATGATGAAGCATTCGAATAAGTCGCCCACTTCGAAACCTTCAAAGTTCCTGAGCGTAATTCCGCATTCCATACCCTCACGAACCTCGCGTACATCGTCTTTTTCACGGCGAATGCTGGATATTTCCGTCTTAACAACTGCCTCACCTGCGCGCATTACTCGCACAGAAGCATTCCGGCGTAACTCACCCGTCAGCACCCGGCATCCTGCCGCAGTGCCGCCCTTTGAGACCTTGAAGGTCGCCAAAACAGCTGCCTTACCGATCACACGCTCTACCATTTCGGGTTCGAGCAGACCGTTAAGGGCTTTTTCAACGTCTTCGATCAGGCGGTAAATGATCTTATAGAGGCGGATGGACACACCTTCAACCTCTGCCCCTCTACGAGCACCCTGGTCAACATCCACATCAAAACCAAGCACAATCGCATTGGAAGCTGCAGCAAGCATCACGTCACTTTCAGTCACATTGCCAGTTTCTGCGTGCAGGATCTTGACAGTCAGACCTTTTTGTTTTTTACCCAGGTCTTCAAGCTCGTTAATAATCGGTTCAAGCGAACCCTGAACATCAGCCTTGAGGATCAGGCGCAAATCTTTTGCATGACCCGACTTGTATTGGCTGAAAAGTTCCTCGAGCGTGGCGCGCTTGGTGTTCCTTTTGGCTTCACGTTCCGCCTTGCGTTGGGCAACAATATTGCGCCCTTCACGTTCATTATCCACCACCTGGAAGAGGTCGCCAGCTTCAGGCAGAGCGTTGAGTCCCATTACCACAACTGGTGTTGAGGGACCAGCCTTGCTGACGCGTTTGTTTCGTTGATCGAACATCGCCTTGATCTTGCCGGTACCTTCACCCGCCACAACCACATCACCAACCTTCAGAGTGCCATTTTGCACGAGCAGGGTTGCCATATTGCCAGTGGATTTATCCAGCTGCGCTTCCACAACCGTGCCAATGCAGGCACCTTTGGGATTGGCTTTAATGGTCAGGTTGTCCGCCACGAGGAGGATCGTTTCGAGCAGGTCCTCCAGACCCTCTTTTGCCTTGGCTGAAACGGGCATGACGAATGTGTCGCCTTCCCATTCATCAGGCTGCAGACCGATGTCAGCCAACTGGGTTTTTACACGGTCCGGGTTGGCATCGCTCTTGTCGATTTTATTTAGTGCCACCACAATCGGAACCTGGGCAGCCTTGGCATGGTTGGCGGCTTCGCGGGTTTGCGGCTGCACGCCATCATCCGCTGCCACCACCAGCACCACAATATCCGCGCCCTGGGCGCCACGGGCGCGCATGGACGAAAACGCGGCATGGCCAGGGGTGTCGAGGAAGGTGATGGTGCGGTCTTTGTGCTGGATCTGGTAAGCACCGATATGTTGGGTGATTCCGCCCGCTTCGCCTCCAGCCACATCAGTATGCCGAATAGCGTCCAGCAGGGTGGTCTTGCCGTGATCAACATGCCCCAAAATCGTCACCACAGGTGGACGGGATTCAAGGTTTTTAGGATCTTCTTCCAGGATCACGCGACGCCACAGGGGTATTTCGCCCTCTTCTTCGACTACAACTTCTTCTTGCTCAAGTTGGGGTTCAAAGCCCAGTTCGGTTGCAACAACCGCTGCAGTATCAAAGTCGATCTGCTGGTTGATGCTGGCCATGACGCCATTGGACATCAGGATTTTAATCACAGCAACAGCGCTGGTGTTCATTAAAACAGCCAGTTCTCTCACCGATAAACTATAGGGAAGTTGAATTGTTTTTTCTTCAGTTTTGCTCATATCTACTCCGTCTCTCTTTAACGGTCACTTGCTCACAACCCCTCCGGACGCCACACACGAGCAAAACAAGATCTTTCAGGCGCTCATTGGTTCCTCATCTGAACTCTCGCCCTCAGGCAGAGTCTCCATGAAAACTCTCAATGTTGCCAGGTCTTGCTCCTGGATGGTTGTCCGCAGGGCATGTTCAAGTGAACCCTTCAAAGCTTTGACCCAACAACTCTTCTGGTCATGAAGATACGCTCCTCGACCAGGAAGCTTTCCACTCGGGTCAATCATCACGCCCTCAGAGCTGCGAACCATGCGGATCAGTTGTCTTTTGGACAAAACTTGCTTGCATCCAACGCATGTCCTCTGGGGGACGTGCTTAACTTTACGTGCGGTTTTAGCTGCCACCTTTACTCTGCTTCATCACACCAGCTTTTACCATTCTCCCCAATCGTCCTCGTTGCGATGTTTGCGTGTCACATAAGTCGCATCGCGATCGGGATCATATTCCACAGTATAACCTTTGCGCTTCTTGCTTTTCTTCTTCTTATCGCCAAACAGACCGAGCTCGTCCTCTTCTTCAGAGGTCTCACTCGTGCGGCGCATCGTATCCAGTTGGAAGAGTTCTTCAAAGGATTTGTCTTCCCCGGCAGGTTCTTCAACCTCTTCGGTTCCGGTGGGCTCTTCGACTTCTTCCGGCAATTCAGCCGGAGTTTCAACGACCACTTCTGTTTCTTCAACCAGCTCAGGTTCTTCAAGCACAGGAAGCTCTTCAACGACCGGTTCAGCCTCAACCTCGGCACTTACTTCAACTATCTCTTCTTCAACCAACTCAGGTTCGATGACCGGGAATTGATAGTTCTGAACAACCTCGAGAATTTCCTCCTGGGATTTAGGTCCGATGCCGTTGATAGCAAGGATGGCGTCCGGATCCAGTTTCACCTGGAGCATCAGATCGCCAAAAGTCTCCAATCCTGCTGACTGCACCAGCACCTGCAAGTGCTCCTTGAGCTCTGCCACATCAAAGATGTTGAGTTCAAAGGCACGGGGATCAATGGACTCCCGTAGTTTACGGATTTCCGCCTGGCGCGCGTCCTCTTCAACCTTGCGATCAGCCTCACCACGCTTTTCGATACGATCCACAAAGCGCGCAATCAGGGTGCTGTCGTCAAGGTTTAGAACCCTGCCCTCTTCTTTTTGCTGCAATAAGGCTTCGACTTTTGCCATTGTGTCTGCTTCTTCAGCTGCCAGTTTTGCGAGGCTTGGATCCTTGCGCAGGAGTTCCAAAGCCTTACCGGCGGCTTCGGAGACACTCATGATGTCAATACGCCAACCAGTCAGTTTGGCTGCCAGGCGGGCATTTTGCCCTTCCCGTCCAATCGCCAGGCTAAGTTGATCCTCGGGCACCACTACCCTGGCGGTCTTATCATCGCCCTGGCCATGGTTCAGATACACACCTGTAACCCGGGCTGGGCTGATGGCTTTGCTGATGTAAATCGCGGCGTCAGGATTCCACTCGATGACGTCAATTTTTTCATCGTGCAATTCGCGCACGATCGCCTGGATGCGGACACCCCTCTGGCCCACACAAGCGCCGACCGGGTCAATGCCCTGCTGTGTGGCAGAAACAGCCACCTTGGCGCGCTGACCAGGCTCACGGGCGATGGAACGAATCTCAACGATGCCGTGGTAGATCTCGGGAACTTCGTTCTCGAGCAGCCGGCGCAGGAAGTTGCGATGGGCGCGCGAAAGCACAATCTGCAGTCCCTTGGGCAGGTCTTTGACCTCAACCACGTAGGAGCGAATGCGGTCGTGAATGCGGAAGCGTTCTGAAGGGATCATGTCCTTGCGCTGCATTATGCCTTCCGCCTTCAGATCCAGCCCAATAGTCGCCTGGCGCGAGTTGACCGCCTGCACGATACCGCTGACGATCTCGCCTTCCTGTTTCTTAAAGAACTCGTATTGCGCGGCGCGTTCAGCGTCGCGAATCTTCTGTTGGATTGCCTGGCGGGCGGTTTGGGCAGCGATCCGACCAAAGTTTTCGGGAGTAGACTCCACCATCACCAGGTCGCCAAGCTGGCAGTCCGGATCGATCTTGCGAGCTTCTTCCAACAAGACTTCAGTTCGATGGTCATAAATTTCGTCAGTGACCTCTTTCTCGGCAAAGACCAGCATGGTACCTTTGTCGAGATCGAAATCGACCCGAATTTCCTGGGCTGTAGACGCGCCAACCGATTTGCGGTAGGCGGACACCATGGCAGAGTTGATTGCTGCCATGATAACCTCACGGGGCAAGCCCTTGTCTTCCAGGATTTCGTTGAAAGCTAAGGCAAATTCGCTTTTCATGTTTCTTTCTACTCCAAAATTTCACTAAATAAAAAAGTGGACACCTGCCCACTTTTCATCGAGAAAAGTATTCATTTACGAACGTCTATATTCTAACAGATTTATCAATAAATGCAAGTTTTACAGCTTACTTAAGAATTCCTGGTTATTCAATCGTCACAATATCAGACTGGCCAGCCTTAACGGCAGTTCCAGGGCTTTTTACACTGACATTTTTGTCGCCAGAGGTAAAGATAACCGCGGTGCTGAGCGCTTTGACTACTGGAGACGCCTTGATGACCTCCAGATCCAATTTGACCAGGGGATCACCAGCTTTCACCTTATTTCCTTGTTTGATCAAAGCCGTAAGGCCCTCGCCCTTGAGCTTCACAGTCCCGACCCCAATGTGAATCAGAATATCATAATCCTGGTTTTGCACTGCTGCTGCATGGGCCGTAGGAAACATCATTGTCACTTCCCCATCAATTGGTGAACAGATCAAATCTCCAGTCGGTTCGATGAAAAAACCATCGCCGAGCTTTTTATTGCCAATCGCCTCATCCGGATAAGCGCTGATTTCATGAATAGTGCCGTCAACTATAGCAACGATTTTTGATCTTTTCTTGAAGAAGAACATATCAATCTCCTGACAAAAGTCGGGGGTAAATGTTTGCCCTCCTATCTATTTTACGATAAATCCAGCCCACCAAACGTCCTTGATCCTGTTCAGCTGCAAGGTTGCACACACGCCCAAGAATACTTGCAGGAAATTTGGGTAACGCAAGACACTAAGTTTTCAAAGTGCCGTCAAATACATGGATTTTTCTTCGAATTTCAATATTGTTGGGTTTTTCTTTCGAATCCCGATGTACAATTAATAGTGAGTGAAAAGTTCTTGTTAAATTTGGTTCGGCGCCATCGCTGTCCGCGGACTGGCAGCCCAGGAGGATCACAACCTTATTGTTAAAGCGCTACGCATATTACAAGGAAAAGCCAATCAACCCTGATCATTTCCACGCAAACCTGAGGAGGTAAAAGCAATGAACGAGAAAAAATTATGGTGGAAAGATGGCATTATCTACCAGATCTACCCGCGTTCCTTTCAGGACACCAACGCGGACGGAATCGGCGACCTGACCGGCATCATCCAACACCTCGATTACCTGCAGGAGCTCGGCATCGACGGCATCTGGCTCTCCCCCATTACCCCCTCCCCCGACGTGGACTTTGGCTATGACGTTTCGGATTATCACACCATCGACCCCAAATTTGGTAATCTGCAGGACTTCGACCGCCTGCTGAGTGAGGCGCACAAGCGTGACATCCACATTATCATGGATCTGGTGCTCAACCATACCTCCGATCAGCATCGCTGGTTCCAGGAGTCGCGCATGTCCCGCGGCAACCCTTACCACGACTGGTACCTCTGGCGGGATCCTGCCCCTGGTGGCGGCGCGCCGAACAACTGGAAATCCATTTTTGGCGGTCCTGGCTGGGAGTTTGACGAAAAGCTGGGTCAGTACTATTTCCACATGTTCAACAAGCATCAACCTGACTTGAATTGGCGCAATCCCGATGTACGCGCCACCATGTTGGATATCTTCCGCTATTGGCTGGATAAGGGCGTGGACGGCTTCAGACTGGACGTTTTCAATGCCTGGTACAAGGATGCCGACCTGCGTGATAACCCCAGGCTGCCTGGCATCCACCTCCGTCCCTTCGATAGTTATAAGCACATTTATGATGTCTCGCAACCCGAAATGATCCCAGCCCTGCAGGATATCCGCAAGATCCTGGATGCTTACCCGAATCGTTACGTGGTTGGCGAAACATTCCTGGCAGATTCTGCGCAAGCTCGTATCTACATTGGTGAAGACCGCCTGCATGCGGGTTTTGACTATGGCTACGCGAATACCCCCTTCAGCGCCAAAGCCTTTGGCAAAGCAATTCAATTCTGGGACAGCTTGCACGGAGAGAACGCCTGGCCAAACTACTTCCTCAATAACCACGATACCCCGCGTTCTTCCAGCCGCTACGCCGGACCCAACGATGATGCCAAACTGAAACTGCTAGCAGCCATGCACCTGACCGTGCGCGGAACCCCCTACCTCTATTATGGTGAGGAAATCGGCATGCGCGACGTCTCACTCTCCCGCGGGCAAATCCAGGACCCAGTTGGCAAACGCTATTGGCCTTTCAATAAAGGTCGCGACGGCTGCCGTTCACCAATGCAGTGGGATGCCCATCCTTTCGCCGGCTTCAGTACTGCTGAGCCCTGGCTGCCTGTCCATCCCAACTATAAGGTCCGCAACATCGCCAACCAGGCAGTCACAGCAGCCTCGCTGCTCAACTTTTACAAGAGCCTGATTGCGCTGAGAAGGCAGCATCCCGCGCTGTACGCGGGAAATTTGAGCCTGATCGACACCGGAGAGGACGCTCTTTTAGTCTACAAGCGCTTCACCTCCGAAGAAACGATGCTGGTTGTGCTTAATTTTTCGAAGAGCATACAGAGTTACACCCTCCCTGTGGCGGAATTCAACCACTGGGATCTCATCTTCACAGGCAATGACCCAATCACCAGCCATATGACAGATTCGAACCTGGATCTGCCGCCTTATGGCGTTGCCATCCTGCTCTCACAAGCAGCCTGAGGAGGATAAAATGTTTGGCAGCCCCACCCTGATTGATCTGGCTGCCCCGTATGTAAACGGGTCATCTTTAGCTGACCGCGCTCAGACCGGACTGCCGTTGGATCGCTTCCTGCCTCCATATTATCCAGGCTCGATTGCTGGCTGGCTGCAGCGCTTTGCCCCACCCGGCAGCCTCGTGCTGGACCCTTTCGGGCAGGATCCTTATGTCATTTTGGAACTGGCTCAGGCTGGCTACCGGGTGGTGGTCAGTGCCAACAATCCCATCGCAGCCTTCATTTTGGAAGTGATGGCGTCCGCTCCAAGTGCTGAAGAGATCAGTGAGGCTGTTCACGCTCTGGCAGAAATCAGGTCAGCAGAAGATTTACTGGTCGAGGACCAGATCAATGCCTATTACCAATTCGACTGCCCCAACCCGGAATGCCAGCAACTCGACCAAAAACCAAAACTACAGGTCGATTACCTGGTTTGGGCAGAAAGCGCGCTGGAGCCAGAACGTGCCTTTGGCAGTTGCCCACACTGTGGCAAACAAGCAGAATACCAGCTGACACAGGAGATGCTCGCCAGCAAAGAACCCCTGCCCGCCCTAAGCGTGCTCAAAGCACGCCTGCTTGAGCTCTCCGCCAACCCTGGCGATCCACTGCGCGAGTTGATGGCGGATGTGATATCTTTCTATCCCCATCGCAGCCTGGCTTCTCTGCAGGCGATGCTGAGCCGCATCGACAGTCCGCTCATCACGCCGCGCCAGCGCACGCTTCTGCGAGCGCTCATCCTAAGCACCGCTGACCGGGTTAACCAACTTTGGACGCATCCAGGCGGACGCAGCCGTCCACGCCAGCTTTTACGTCCTCCTCTTTTCCAGGAGCTCAACCCCTGGCAAGCCCTGCTGGCCTCGCAAAAGGTGTGGAGCAAGATCGAGCAGGCAATTCCTCTGCGCGAGTGGCCGGCGCAGCCCCCTCAATTGGGCGGCATCAGCCTGTTTCGCGGGCGCCTGCGCGAACTGGACCCACCGCTCACACCTGGTCAGGTGGACGCGGTCATAACCTCCCTGCCGCGCCGCAACCAGGCATGGTGGAACCTGAGCGGGCTCTGGAGCAGTTGGCTCTGGGGGCGTGAAGGCAGCGCCACACTGCGCAACAGCCTGCTCAAGCAGCGCTACGACTGGACCTGGCATTCAACCGCTCTCCAAAAAGTGCTTGTGCAGCTCGGCAAACTCTTGCAGCCAGGCGTGCCTGTGCTGCTGCAAATTACCGAGCTTGATCCCATGTTTGCCATGGCAGGCATTCTCGCAGCCCAAAACGCCGGTCTCAACCTGCAGCAAATCGCTGCCAACGGCGAGATGAACGTTTTGCAAACCGCCTGGCGCTTCAGTCGCCCCAGCCGGAAAATAGCCCAGGGTATGTCCTTCTCCCGGGCGGTCAAAATAGCGGCTGTGCAGTTCCTGCAGCGCTATGGCGAGCCAGCAACTTACCTGCGCCTGTTCTGCGCGGTTTTTGTTTCACTGCTCTCTGAGGGGCTTTTGGAAGGACGCCCCAAGCCAGATGAGACCCTCAACGACCTGCAGGAAGAAATCGACCAGGCTCTGACGGACCCGGGTCTTTTCTCCCGTTTCAACCCGGGCATAACGGCTGATACGGGCTTGTACTGGCTGGTTGACGCGAGCGGCAGTGCCCAAACCGCCGCCGACCGCGCCGAAAGAGCCCTCCTGAACACGCTCCAAAACCAGCCCCTGCTTTCAATGAAGGCTGCCCTGGCAGCCGTAAACCTGAAACTTCCCGGTTTCCAAAACGTCGAAATGGAACTGGTGCAGGACATTCTCGAGTCTTATGCTGA
This sequence comes from Anaerolineaceae bacterium UBA5838, assembly GCA_002432795.1. Taxonomy (GTDB): domain Bacteria; phylum Chloroflexota; class Anaerolineae; order Anaerolineales; family Anaerolineaceae; genus Mesolinea. Next base: position 11,075 of record DJGU01000114.1, on the reverse strand, counting down.
TCCAACGCCCGATTACAAAGCATGGTCATTGCGTACTTTTGAAACAACGCAAGAACGTCAAAAGGATTTGAAAGCCATTTTCGAATTAATACAGTCCCTTGCGGATCGTATGGGCCTGGCGCGAGAGATAAAACCCGAATCGATTGTTTGGTATGGAAAGAATGGTGCACCGGAATTCACGTTCTTCCCGATAATCACCACCGAATTTTCGGAACTGCTCATCCATAACCAGGATCTGCCAGGCAAGAAGCTGATCGTGCTCCCGGGCAGCCGCGCAAACCTGGCTGCCTTCAAACTGCGGCGCGACCCACATCTGCAGTCACTCAAAACGGAGAATTGGAATATCGTTAAATTCCGCCAATTGCGCAATTTGAGCGATAATCCCCTGCTCAACCGGGATTTGTTCGCTTCCCAAATCACTGGTGACCCGCCAGAGTACCGCTCTTCGCAGTTGGCATTGTTCTGATCGAGCAAGGTTGCAGCTGTAGATTTCCTGAACAGAGTCTGAACTATGGCACTAAAAGGGAGGGCGTCTATTTACCCGCAAAGTTGAGTATGGAGTGCTTGGGTAGTATCGAGCGATTGGGTAGCAACTGTGTTGCTTGTCAAGACAGCTGAGGACACCAGGGCTTGTTGTGAGCCACCATTGCATTCAAGATCCCGAGCAGTTTATGCATACATGCTCCCTGGCGATGGACGCAAATAACACTCCAATGATCGCCTATTCAAACGGCCATGATTCAAGACTTGCGAGACCCGCTTCGGCTTATGGTTTGTCTTCAGGCAACTGTGGTAATGCCTTGCCGGGGGGTACAAATCCATACTTTTATTGCACAACGCTGCATAGTGCGCACGATAGTGATGGGGTTTTGGGTCAATTTGTTTCTCTGAGTGTCAGTCCGTCTGGTCTGCCTATGCTGGCCTATTCTGAAGACATTTTTAATCCGGTAGAGCAATTTCTATGGGTAACTTACCAATCCTACAACTCCTATTTGCCATTTATTAAAAGATAGTCTGACGTAAGGCGGGTCAAAATGCGCGTAGGTGTTGCGTCTTTCAACGCGACTTGGCCGATGCTGATTTGCGGCAGCCCGTAGGGCGAGATTGGAAGCACTTCACAAATTATTGACTAGAGGCTTATGTGTGCTTCCAATTCGCCATCACGCCACCTATCAATCTTGCTATCCAGTTTCCTATCTGTGGCGGATTTAGGGTACGATACGTTCATCCCTTTTTTCGTTAACGGTACCCTCAATGCCCTGCTTCGCGGGCACTTTGTCTCGCCCTACACAAAAATTTATCAACACAGCTTTCTGCAACGATCAGCAAGTGTATTATTTGTGGTCTCGTACGTGTATCGTCGGCTTGAACCCTCTCCGCTGCGCTTCCAGGGCAGGAGCGCATACCCTGTTTCGCAGGCACATGGAGCCGACCTAAATTTAAATTCGTATCTATTTGAGGACGGATTTAATATCCACCACTGGTGTGCCGTGGACTGCCTCCATGTCGCGCAGGCGCAGACGACTGCCCTCCATCGCCAGCACTGTTACCAGGTGAACGCCAATCGGATTGGGGCGGTGGGGTGATCGAGTGCCGAAGACACCCTTGGGCGG